>JBDTNV010000005.1:0-53128 GCA_039933555.1 Ignavibacteria bacterium | reverse complement strand
AACCGCCCCGATGTTCTAAATGCGTTAAATATCGAGCTGATGGGTGAGCTTGTTTCTACACTCGAGGCTTTTGATAAGGATAATGATGTAGGATGTATAATTATTACAGGCAGCGCCAAGGCATTTGCAGCGGGTGCTGATATTAAAGAAATGGCGACCCAAAGCGCTATCGATATGCATATCCGCGACCAGTTTGCAGTTTGGGATAAAATACGTAAGATCAAAAAACCAATTATCGCAGCTACCTCGGGATTCGTGCTTGGCGGCGGGTGTGAGCTTTCTATGGCGTGTGATATGATAGTTGCCGCTGAATGTACAAAATTCGGCCAGCCTGAAATTAAGCTGGGCATCATACCGGGTGCCGGCGGAACTCAAAGGCTAACACGCGCAATTGGCAAAGCCCGCGCGATGGAAATGATATTAACAGGCAGAATGTACACGGCACAGGAAATGTTCGATGCAGGGCTTGTAACACGCATTGCCGATGATGAAGTATTCTTAGAGGAAGCGCAGGCGCTGGCAAGAGAAATAGCGACAATGCCTCCCATAGCGTTGCAGATGGCAAAGGACGCGATACTGAAATCGTTTGATACCACTATAGAAGGCGGCTTAGAATATGAACGCAAAGCGTTTTACCTGCTCTTTGCAAGCGATGATATGAAAGAAGGAATGAATGCCTTTGTGGAAAAACGCAAGCCTGAGTGGAAAGGCAAGTAACAATGTGCAATGATCATTTAACAATGAACAATTAGCATAGAATAGAAATTAATTAATAGTAAATAATTTATAATAATTTGATAAAATACTTTTCGTTTCTTATGATTTTGATGCTTGCCTTTACAACCGTTAACGCTCAGGATAAAAATAATGAAGTACAGAGAAAAAGCGGGTTCTTTTCTGATTCATCTAATTTTAATGCCGAGCAGATAATTGAAATGAATAAACCCGGCCTGATATCAATTTGGTATCACACCAATAATTATTACTCATATTATTCGTTCACCACGATAGATACAACACTCCTTAACGGCAGCGGGTTTGTATTCAGTGAAGATGGTTTAATCGGCACAAATTACCACGTTGTTGATGGTATCGATAGCCTACTGGTTAAAACAAGCGACGGCACTTTCTACGACGCCGAGCTTCTTATCATTGATGAGAAAAATGATATGGCAATACTGCGTATAAAGAATGCAAATGGACATAAATTCCCCACAATAAAATTCGGTAACTCCGATGCGCTTAAGGTCGGACAGGAAGTATTCGCGATCGGGAGTCCATTAGGCTACGAGTACACAATATCACAGGGCATTGTTGCCGGAATTAGAGAAAACGAAAAAGTATCATTTACTGATCCCGTTACATACACGCCTATAGAGAAGAACTTTGAAAAAGTTATACAAATAACCGCGGCAATATCACCGGGTAATTCCGGCGGAGCGTTATTTAACCGCAAAGGTGAAGTGGTCGGAATCACAACCTACACATACACCGGCTATGGCAACCTGAACTTTGCGCTGGCCATAAACAGCTTTGTTACCTTTCTTAACTCGGTTGATATAGCTAATATCGATAATAATCCCGAGGCAAAGAAAAAGCGCGAAGAAAGCCTGTATTACTCTAACCTTAGGCTTGCCGGCAACTACAAACAGGAAGCAACTTATAACTGGCTGTATGTTAAACAAAAAGATACCATGAAAGTCCTGGATACCTTTATTGTAAAACAGGATTCAATTGCGAAAATGAACTTCACAAAGGCCGAAACTTTTTACAATAAATGCCTCGATATAGCCCCGGATTCTTTCAACGTTTACAGGGAAATGATGGACCTGTATGTATACTGCGAAAACTTCCCGAAAGCGGAAAATCTTTATGAAACGATCCGCGAGCGCTTCCAGAGCGATAGCCTGCTCAGCCTGCTCTCATCAAGCCTTGCAAGTGCGTATACAACATCCAAAGAATACAAGAAAGCACTAGAGTTCTACGAGAAGATGTCAGCCAAAGATACCACGGATATTTACCTTCGTTACCAGATAGGGAATATCTACGAAAGTATGGGGAAAAATAACAGGGCTGTAAAAGAATATAAAAAAGTTATTAAAAAAGACCCGACATACACACAAGCATATATTCAGTTAGGTGCTTTGTATTATAATAAATACAAAGATATTAAAACTGCCAAAGGCTACATAGAAAAAGCCTACGATATGGAAATAGGAACCTATGGTTCAACTTACTATGTTGATATACCCTATTATCTTGGTATGATAGCTGTTAAAGAAAGAAAAAAATTCGATGCAATGCTTTACTATATGGATCTAAAAAGCATATATTCATATACACCTGAAGAAAATAAAAAGAAAGCTGATCTGCTTAAGGCTCTCAGAGACTTAAATTAATATTTCATATAAATGATACACAAATTTGATGTTGTAATTGTTGGCGCAGGCGGAGCAGGTCTCCGTGCTGCCATAGAAATTCCCAAAGAATACTCATGCGCGGTAATATCAAAAGTATTCCCCACACGTTCGCACACCGGAACAGCGCAGGGCGGTGTTTGCGCAGCACTATCCAATGAAGAAGAAGATTCATGGCTTGACCATGCTTTTGATACAGTAAAAGGCTCTGATTACCTGGGTGACCAGGATGCAATTGAAATTATGTGCCAGGATGCGCCCCGCGCTATTATTGAGCTTGAGCATATGGGTATGCCTTTTTCAAGAACAAAAGAAGGTAAAATTGCGCAGCGTAAATTTGGAGGGCATACAAAGCTCGAAGATCCAAAAGACCCGAACTCAAAGAGGATTCCGGTTAACCGCGCATGTTACTCAGCGGATAGAACCGGGCATGTTATGCTTCAGACACTCTATGAGAATTGTATAAAAAATAATGTAAATTTTTATTCAGAATATTTCCTCACCGATCTGATTATTGAAGATGGAATCTGCAAAGGTTTGACTGCCATTGATATGGCAACATCCGAAATACATACCTTCCAGGCAAAGGCTATTATGTTCGCGACAGGCGGTTATGGCAGGGCATTCAGGATAACTTCAAATGCGCACGTTGGTACAGGCGATGGCTGCGCTTTGGTTTATAAAGCAGGATTGCCACTCGAAGATATGGAGTTCTACCAGTTCCACCCAACCGGTCTTTGGCGGCTGGGTATCCTCGTTTCAGAAGCTGCCCGCGGCGAAGGCGGCATATTAAGGAATAACGCAGGTGAACGTTTCATGGAAGTTTACGCGCCGACAGTTAAAGACCTTGCTCCAAGGGATATGGTTTCACGCGCAATTATTTCTGAGATCCGCGCAGGACGCGGGATTCTTGGAAGCGATGGTACTTATTATATTAATTTGGATTTAACTCACCTTGGTAAAAAAGTTATCGATGAAAAAATTCCTGAGATAACCGGTTTTGCACGAACATACCTTGGTGTAGAGCCAACAAAAGAATGCGTTCCCATTCAGCCAACAGCGCATTATGCAATGGGCGGCATTCCAACTAACTACGATGCAGAAGTTCTGGCTGATAACAAAGGTACACTAGTCACCGGATTTTACGCTGCGGGCGAGTGCGCATGTGTATCAGTTCACGGCGGTAACAGGCTTGGTACAAACTCATTGCTTGATATAGTTGTATTCGGCAGGCGCGGCGGCAAGAAGATATCACAGTTCTTAAAAACTGCGGAGCTGCATGATTTTAAGACTGACCCTGCGGAAAAGACAAGGGTAATGATGGATAAACTTCTTACCCAGAGCGGGAATGAAAAACTCGCAGTAATAAGAAGAGAGCTTCAGCAGAATATGATGGATAAGTGCGGTATCTTCAGAAATGAAAAGGACCTCCTTGAAAATAAAGAGCTGATAAAACAATTTAAAGAAAGATACAAAAATATAGCAGTACAGGATAAGAGCAAAGTATTCAACACTGATCTTATCGAAACTATTGAGCTTGGCAACCTGCTTGATATTGCAGAAAGTATTAATGAAGGCGCGCTCAACAGGCAGGAATCACGCGGCGCGCATACAAGAGAAGACTTCCCCAAGCGTGATGACGCAGGCTGGATGAAGCATACTTTCATTACAAAAAATGAGACAGGTGACCCGAAAATAGAATATAAGCCGGTAGTAATTACCAGGTTCCAGCCGATGGAAAGAAAATATTAACGTGAAATGTGAGATATCAAACGTGAAACGAAAATTTTAAAAAAGCAAAAGTAAACAGCAAAAATTCTAAATATAAGTGATATGCAAGTTACATTTAAAATACTCAGGTTTAACCCGGAAGTTGATAAAGAACCTCATTTTGAGGAATACCGTTTTGAAGGACAGGATAACATGACCATTCTTGATTGCCTCCATAAGATAAAATGGGAGCATGACGGCACGCTCGCATTCAGGCGTTCATGCGCGCACGGTGTCTGCGGCTCTGACGGCATGAGGATAAACGGAAAAAATCATCTTGCATGCTCAACCCTGCTGAAAGATATTAATACTAAAAAAACGGTCGTGATAGAACCTCTTCCTTCAATGCCTATCGTCAAAGACCTTATACTTGATATGACAGATTTTTACGAGAAGTATAAAGCTGTTAAGCCTTACCTCATCAATAAAACCCCGGTAACAGGCGATAGCGAACGGCTTCAGTCAAACGAAGATGCTGAGAAGTTGTTTGAATCAGCTAAATGTATTTTATGCGCATGCTGCACAACCAGCTGCCCTTCAACATGGTCAAACGATAAGTATATTGGCCCTGCAGCGTTACTGAAAGCCTACAGGTTTGTATTTGATACCCGGGATGAAGCCGCAGATGAAAGGCTTGATATAATAGATACACCCGACGGTATCTGGAGATGCCATACTATTTTCAACTGTATTGAATCTTGTCCAAAAGAAATAAACATTACATGGCATATATCGCAGCTAAAAAAAGAACTTTCTTCAAGAGAGATGTAGCAGCTTGTTTCTATATGTATTAAATTCCGCAAGGAGGACTTAAATAATAAATGTTTCAGGATTTTGCAAAAAGGAAATTCCGTGAATATATATCTATGCTTGAATTTCCTGCCGGCAGAATTACATTTGACCGGCTCTGGAATTCAACCATACCCCCTTTCATAATCAGTTTCCTGGAAAACTATATTCCAAAACACAATATTCCATTAGATAAAAAAGAGTTCGAAGACCTGCTTGATAAAGCTATTGTCTTTAACATCAATTATATTATAAAGCCAAAGAATACCCTGTTAAAGTTTCTATTTGGTGAGCTTGAAACTCGCCCTGTAAATTTTATTCAGAACCGTATAAAGTATTTCCAGTTCTACGGGTATTACATCACTACGATAGAAGATTTTATCAGTGTCAACTCCCTTGAGGTAGTATCATACAACCAGGTAGAGCACCTCTTAAATGAGGTAAATCTCAATCTTCTCGAAGAGATCTCAGGCAAACAGAACCAGGCTCACAGGATGAACCTTGTCAAGCTGCTTTATTACTTCTTCCATGATCTTGGTGATAATAACCCGATAAATATCAAGCTGCCGAAGAAAATCCTTTCAGTGTTCTTCGCGGATAAAGGCTATACTGATATTAAAAAGAAAATTGACGGTTTCTTCAGCAATGAAATATTTATCCAGGAAGCAATAGAGCTCATGGATCCCGAAAACAAAAAACTGCCGCGCTCAGAAAGCGAAACCGGCGTTAGTGATGAGCAGATTAAACAGATAATATCCAATGCTAAGAACGAACTGATCAATAAGGATATAGCCAACAAAGAGCTTGAAAAAATACTTAAGACTGATGAGCCCCCGCAGGAAGAAATACCTGAGATAAATATAAAACTCATCCGTGAACAGGAAGCAAAATTACCTGAAGCCCAGAAGAACACCATTGTTATAGATGACGATATATACTCAAATGAGCTTCTTTTTGCATCACAATTTAATGAAATCACACCACCGGTACTTTTAACTGATGAAGAAAAAAGGAAGCGTGTTATCGGTGACCTCTTTTGCGAGAGATCCTATAAGAAGAAAATAATAAAGAGAATTTTTGATAAGAATGAAACTGATTTCCTTAAAACAGTAAACGGGATACTTGATAAGAAAAGCTGGGAAGAAGCGGTAGCAATATTGGAAGAACTATTTAAGAACAAAAAGGTTAATTTCTATTCAGAAGAGGCTGTGAAATTTGTTGATATTTTTCAAAGCCATTTTAACAAGGATGAACCCTATAAAGGAAAGAGTAAAGCAGTATGATGTTAATTGATAACGCAAAGATCACCATAAAAAGCGGTGATGGCGGCAGAGGCTGTGTAAGCTTTCGAAGGGAAAAATATGTGCCAAAAGGCGGCCCAAACGGCGGTGATGGCGGTAAAGGCGGAGATGTTATTTTCCAGGCGGATAGTTCGCTTGCCACACTTATTGATTTCAGGTATAAAAGAACTTACCGCGCGCCAAACGGCGTTCACGGTTTAGGCGGCGATAAAACAGGAAAGAATGGTAAAGATATTGTTATCCTTGTTCCCTGCGGCAGTATAATAAAAGAGGCTGAAACAGGATTTATACTTGCTGACCTTATTGAAAAAGGTGATTCATATCTTGCGGTAAAGGGCGGTAAAGGCGGAAGAGGTAATGCGAGGTTCGCAACTTCTACCAACCAGGCGCCACGGCAGGCCGAGCCCGGTATAAAAGGCGAAGAAAAAAATATCGAAATTGAGCTAAAGATGATTGCCGATGTTGGGCTTGTTGGCCTTCCAAATGCGGGGAAATCGACGCTTATTTCGAAGATATCCGCTGCAAAACCCAAAATTGCAGATTATCCGTTTACAACGCTCCAGCCTAATTTGGGAATAGTAAGATATAAAGATTATCAAAGCTTCGTTGTTGCCGATATACCCGGACTTATTGAAGGCGCGCATACAGGTAAAGGGCTTGGAATAAGATTCTTAAAACATATCGAAAGAACCAAAGTACTTGTATTTCTTATCGATGCGACACTTATTCCATACAAGGAAAATAAGATCGAAGACTATGAAGTTCTGCTCAATGAGCTTAAGAGCTATGATAAAAAGCTTCTTGAGAAGCCAAAGCTCATTTGCTTCAGCAAAATAGATAGTCTTACACCTGAACAGGTAAAAGAACTTTCGAAAATTAAATTCACCAAAGGCAGAAGCAAAGAAAAGATCTTAGTCATGAACATTTCCTCTGTCTCCGGAGAGAACATCCCAAAACTGCTCGATGAGATATGGATGCTGCTGCACTAATTTGAGTAACATTATATCCTAGCAGAGTCTACTCAAAGGGTACCCTGTTTATTTTTTTTGAATTCATATATTTTTTTTACAGCAAATTCTTACTCACCTGAATATTGATACTCACACATGAAAAGAAAACCAAATATACTTGTTTCAAATGATGACGGCATCGAAGCACCCGGCTTGCAGAGACTTGTAGAACAGCTGAAAACATTCGCTAATGTTTATGTTTCGGCTCCCTACCGCCAGCAAAGCGCTGTTGGGCACTCAATTACCATATTCTACCCGCTAAGGACTTACGAGCATATGAAAGATGGTGAGTTTTTCGGTATGGCAGTTGAAGGTACTCCGGCCGATGCGGTTAAGATAGGAGTATTATATTTTTTTAAAGATGTTAGGTTTGACCTGGTTGTTTCAGGCATTAACCACGGGGCAAATACTGCAATTAATATTATTTATTCAGGTACAGTATCGGCAGCAACCGAAGGAACGTTACTCGGTATCCCCTCAATTGCGCTATCACTTACAACTTTCAGCAAGGTGGATTTCATCGAGGCTTCAAAAATAGCCTCAAAAATCGTGCAGCAGATCTGGGAAGATGAAGAAATCAAAATTCATGAAGGAACGCTGCTGAACATTAATATTCCAAATGTGCCTGAGAGCGAAATAAAGGGTATTAAGGTCACAAAACAGGGCAAATCATACTGGGAAGATGCGTTTGAAGTGCGCGCTGACCCAAACGGAAGAGACTATTACTGGCTAACCGGTAAAATGATCTACAGGGATGAATCTACAGAGTTTGATATTGCGGCGGTAAAAGAAAATTTTGTTTCGGTTACTCCCCTGCATTATGACCTTACCGATTACAAGACTTACGAAGAAATAAAAAACTGGAAACTAAACAAATAAGCTATGAAGAGTGAAGTCCGTGTTTTAGACCATACAAGCAAAGTATTAAAAGGCAATCCGCTTGGTGACCCGTATAAAAGAAAGGTCCTGGTATATCTTCCGCCGACTTACAGCAATTCAAATAGAAAATACCCGGTGGTACATTTGATTGCGGGCTTTACAGGTTTCGGCGCATTGAACATGAACCTCACGCCATTCGGAGAAAATATCCAGCAACGATTAGACAGGCTGATTTCTACCGGTAAAATTAAAGAAATGATAGTTGTAATGCCGGATTGCTTTACAAAATACGGCGGCTCTCAGTACGTAAACTCAACAGCAACCGGCAGGTATGAAGATTACATTATCAAAGAAATTGTTCCTTTTATTGATGAGAACTTCAGGACTATCAATAAAGCAGCCTCACGATGCATAATTGGTAAATCCTCCGGCGGCTACGGCGCAATGTGGCTTGCTATGAGGCATCCCGGTATATTCGGGTTAATGGCAACACATTCCGGTGATTCAGCATTTGAATATTGTTACATGGAGCATTTTGCTGAATTTATTATTCTGATTCAGAAATACGGCAAAGGCCATAAGGCAGTCGAAAATTTCATTAAAACTCAGATAAACAATAAACAGCCAAAGGGCGGTGATTTCCATAATATCATAAATACAATTGGTATGTCAGCCTGCTACTCACCTAACCCAAAGAGAAAAGAATATAACTTTGACCTGCCGTTTGATATTTATACAGGTGAAATTATTCCGGAAATATGGAATAAATGGCTTAAATTTGATCCTGCAAGGTTAGTTTCAAAATATAAAGCTAACCTTAAAAAACTGAAATTGATATTTGTAGATTGCGGAGTGAGGGATGAATTTAAACTTCAGGCGGGTGCAAGGATATATTGTGATAAACTTAAGAAGAACGGCATTAAATACATTCACCAGGAATTTAACGGCGGGCATATGAATGTGCAGTACAGATATGATTCAAGCCTTCCGATTATTTCAAAATATTTTTCATACATTTAAACCAATCTTTCTAACTTATGGACTTCAAAGACTATTTCTCGAAGCAGGCAAAGGAATATTCCAAATACCGCCCCAAATATCCTGCGGAATTATTTTCATACCTAAGTTCCCTTGTAAATGAGCATAACACAGCGTGGGATTGCGCTACAGGTAATGGCCAGGCAGCCATAGGGCTCGAGCCGCACTTCAAAAAAATTATTGCGACCGATGCAAGCAGCTCACAGATCGAACATGCCGAACTTCATCCTAAAATTGAATACCGTACCTTAACTGCAGAAAACAGCGGGCTGGAGTCTGATTCCGTTGACCTTCTAACAGTTGCCACTGCTATCCACTGGATAAATACGGAAATCTTTTACCCTGAAGCAAAAAGAATTATTAAAAATGGCGGGGTAATAGCAGTGTGGACATATTCAGAAAGCTTCATAAATGAAGAGGTTGATGAGGTTTATGAAAAATTATACAAAGAAATCTTAGCCGAATACTGGCCGGTTGAGAATAAGAATGCATGGAAATTTGAAGAATCTGTACAACTTCCCTTTGAAGCAATTGAAACTCCCGAATTTGAGATCAAACTTAAATGGAACCTTAGCGAATACCTTAATTATCTTAATACCTGGTCATCTACTCAGCAATACATAATAAAAAACGGAAAAAATCCGTTAGATCAAGTGTACGATGATTTCCTTGCCGCATGGAAGGATGAAAACATAAAACTTGATATGAAAAAACGGGTAATGTTAAAAGCAGGCAGGATTGTTAAATAATACTTTATCAGTATTCGCAGCCTTCAGGCTGCGTTACTTAATCTATAAAAAGGAAATACATTAAAGCCCCGAAGCCAAGCTGCAATGCAGCCAAAGAAATACTTCCAAGCAGGTTATATTTCTTCTCTTTATCAAGCGAAGCGGGATCTCCAAAAACATCGTAATCTTTTCTGTTATCCGAAGCAAGTGATTTAAAATAAAAAGCCGCAAATCCGCTTCCCGCTGTTACAATTGAAGAAATTACTATCGGCACAATTTTCCTGGGCTCCTTAAAATAAGGGAGCTTATCTTCCTTTACGCCGTTTATGACCATGTGCTTACCGTTTGGAGAAAGTGTATATTTTCTGTTTAGTAAACCATTAGTAGTGATAATTTCTGTTTGTTCTGAAAATCCACCCAGGTTTATTTTGAGGGTTTTAGGGAAAAGACTGTCCTTCCATACAAAAAATAACGGAGTTTTGCCGATAAATTCATCATTTAAATTGACAGATGCGTTTTGCGGGTAAGAATCAATATAATTATAATCAATTTTAATTGAGTCAGCGCTCTGCCCGAACATTACTGCCGGGAAGATTACAACGATAAATATTAATATTTTAATTAACTTTTTCAATTGGCTTATTGGTAAAACAATATACAATTTCATCAGCAGCGACAAAAAGGTAATCTTTCCATATCACAGGTGTTGTTTTAACTTTATTTTCAAGCAAATTGCTCCATAATATTTTCCCTGTGGTAACATCAAGAGAGTATATATAGCTGTCGTATGATGATACATAAATAAAATTACCTGAAATTATGGGGCTCGAAATTATAGTACCATTTGTTTGTGTTTTCCAGTTAACTTCACCCAATGCGTTTGATAAAGAATAAATACTCCCATCAACACAGCCTGTTATTATATTCCCGTTTATATCTATTGCAGCCCCGCCTATTATTTTAGTATGAAGGTTCACTTTCCAGCTAATAGCGCCGTCCATCAGACCGATTTTATAGTAATTAGAATCATTTGCCCCGATATAAACATGCTCTCCGTAAATCATGAGAGTTGAAATTACCGGTTGTCCTGTTTCCACTTTCCATTTCTCTGCACCTGTATTTATATCAACACCAATAATAAAGCCCTTATCATTCCCAAGTACTGCTATTCCATCTCCGATAGCGCAGGTTGAATGTACCTGGCCTTTAGTATTCAGCTTCCATATTTTAGCGCCGGTATTCTTATCAACCTTATAAAAGTATCCGTTCAACCCGCTGAAATAGATATAACCATCTTTTAAGATCGGCGATGTTTGTATATCGCCGTAATTTTTTCTCCAGTTTATCTTCCCCTGCGAAATGTCATATGAAGCCAGCGAGAAATTCTTGTCACCGGCGTAAGTTAAGATGACATCATTTCCGATTATTAAGGGAGCTGTGCTGCAATCTTTACCAAGGAATTTCAGGTTACCTATTTTTCCGCCGGTTTTGACATCAAAAGTAAACAGCTCTCCCTGCAGCGCATTTACAAAAACAACTGCGTCAGATGCAGTAATTCCGTTTGGGCCAACACCGCCTTCAATATTGTAATCCCACATTAAATTCAACGGAGGAGCAAGTGTGTACTTAGATACGTGCTGCTGCTCTGGTGAACCACCTGACATTACCCAATCATCCTGGCTAACTTTAATTTCTTTATCAACTGTTATACCCGAGCATGACGGAAAAAACATGCATACTGATAATACTATTAGAATTAAAATAGTACCTTTGCCTAAAACTTTTACTATCATAGTATAATTTAACAAACTCATATGTATTTTGAAAGGGTTTAATTGAAAATTATTAATTTACTTCGGGGGTCAAAACCTTCATGATTTCAATGGTAAATACACTACTTCACCATGATCATTTTCTTGGTTTCTGAAAAATTACCGGAGATGAGTTTATAAAAGTACACCCCGCTTGAAAGGCTGATTCCACTAAAGCTTACTTCATAAACTCCTGTTTTTTGGGTACCACTGATGAGATTTGCAACTAACCTGCCGGTAATATCAAAAACATTTAATGATACCTCATGATTTGATTCGTTATTGCCCGGTAACGAATATTTTATTTTTGTTTCCGGATTAAACGGGTTAGGATAATTCTGCCACAGGCTAAAACTAACCGGAACCTCATTTGTATTAGTTATTCCAAGTGGCGGAACATTAGTAGCAAAAGCGCTTCTGCCGTGCGTCCACACAACAAGCTTTCTTGTGCCGTTATGCAGAGTAAGGTCATGACACGGAACGTTTGAAGGAATTCCGGTACTGTAAACAGACCAGTCTGCGCCATCATTTGTGCTGATCATAACACCGACATCTGTAGCCAGGTACAATGTTGAAAGAAATACAGGGTCTACCAAAATATCATTTACGGGAGCGTTTGGAAGATTACTCGAAATTGAGCTCCACGACGCACCATAATTTGTTGTTTTATAAACATGCGCGCCGGTTGAATCAACTTTATATCCCGAGAGCGTAACATAACAGACATTTGCGAGAGTTGGGTGAGTAGTAACTCTTGTAACCCATCTATAAGGCAGCCCTGAATTTACTTTTGTCCAGTTGCCGCCGCCGTTGGTTGTGACCCATACATTTGCGTCATCAGTACCGCAGTAAATAACATTCGGATCGGTTTTTGAAACATCAACCGTTGTTATTGTTCCTAAGTTTTGTACATGTCCATTTGCTAAGTCAGGACTAATAGCTGTCCAGCTTGCCATTCCGTTTGTGGATTTATGTATTTTGTATGTGCCACAGTATAATGTTAACGGGTCAGTTTTATCCATAACATAAGGCACCATCCAGTTTGAATATGTGAGGTCTAGACCCGAAGTTGCGCCAAGGAAACTTGCGCCGCCGTTTGTCGAGCGTCCCAATCCCCCGTTCTGCGAAGATGCATACACTCTTTGTGAATTATTGTAATCAACAAGACAGTAGAAGCCATCACCTCCATATATGCTCTGCCAGCCGCCAACGGTTCCTGTTGTCCTGTTTGTACCGTTATCCTGCGCGCCGCCCAGGATAGTATTTGGATTATTATTATCAATATCGCCTGCATAAAATTGCGTGATTGGAAGTGTCGTACTTGCAGACCAGGAAGAACCGCCATTTGTTGAATAATCTATACCGCCATCATTGCCGATTACAACAAAGCTTGTGTTTGATGGCGCAAATGCAATTGAATGCTGGTCAACATGTGATGCTCCAATGGTTGAAAAACCTGTGCCGCCGTTAACTGAACTTTCCATATTCAGACCCGCACAAATAACATTATTGGCGTTAGTTGGATTTACTTTAACTGCCCTGTTAAACCAAGCATAGTTTGATGAACCTGCAGCTCCGGAATTTATCAGTGACCATGTCGAGCCGCCATCAATTGATTTGAACAACCCCCGTGAATTGCCATTTGCATAAGCCGTTAACGCGAACACAATAAGAGGATTTGAGGTCGATATATCCAGAGAAATCCTTCCCATATCTGATGCATTGGAAGGAAACCCTCCGTTAACTATACTCCAGTTTGTACCGGCGTTTGTAGAAACATATAAAGCTGTCATCGGTCCGCCGTATTTCACGTAATCTTCTCTGCGCTGTCTTTCCCACATTGCCGCAAACAGCTTGTTCGGGTTTGTTGGGTCCATTACAACATCAATAGCTCCAACAGAATCCGAGAGATACAATGACTGAAACCAGCTTGTGCCGCCGTTTGTTGATTTGTATATTCCGCGTTCAGTTGTTTTTCTGCGTAGAGATCCGACTGCCGCAGCATATATGATCTGTGTATTAGCTGGATTAATTACCACATTCCCGAAGCTGTAACTATTAGTAAGGCCAATAGAAACCCATGTTGCGCCGGCATCTGTTGATTTATACATTCCTGTACCCGGGTAATAACTGCGCAGTGAGTTTGATTCACCTGTACCGCAATATATTATATTCGCATTTACGGGATCAATTGCGAGCGCGCCAATTGAAGATGTGTTCTGGTTATCAAAAACGCTCACCCAGCTTGCGCAGAAATTTGTTGATTTCCATGCACCGCCGTTTGCGGTCCCGATATATACTATTTGAGGGTTCGTCGGGTGAATAACTATTGCAGTAATTCTACCTTCAATGTTTGTGGGTCCGGCAAGCTGCCATGGTAAAGGCATAACATCATACACAGGCATTTGTTTAACGTATGAAATTGCTTCTAAATATTTGTTTTGCGGAATTTCGTCAAACGGGAATGCTCTTTGCTTTTCAAACCATTCCTCAGCGGGAACATCTCCACCTTCTTTTTCCGTTTCAGAAACTACATCATGCTTTTCCCCGGTAACATTAATTAATATTATTACCAGTGAAACAATTACCAAAACAAGAGCAGATAATCTGAACTTTGTCATTAGTTTATTCAATTTACTGCGAAAATTAATAAAAATAATCTATTTTTTAGAATTATTTAACCAAAATCATTTTTCTTGTATCTGTAAAGTTTCCTGCCGATACCCGGTAAAAATAAATCCCGCTGGAATAATTTATTGCATTCCAGTCAACTGAATATTTGCCTGCAGTCATTTCCTGGTTCACAAGCATTTCAACCTGGTTACCAATAACATCATACACCACAACCTGAACCTTTTTATCTCCCATAATATTTGGAATATCAAAATTTATTTTTGTTACAGGGTTGAACGGATTTGGATAATTATTGTACAGCGCAAACTTCTGCGGAATTTCAGTCGAAATAATCTGTATCCCTATTGGCGAGCGGACCAGTGTTACAATATATGAATTTGATGTTTGCTGAGAATCTACTCCATTGTAGGCCCAGCCTCTCCAAGTGCACCTTACTGAATCACCTGTTACGCCCATTTGCACAGCTATTGAATCCAGCTGGCTTTTACGAATATTTACGGATGTATCCTGGCCATTTGAATTACTCAAGAAAATATAATCTGTAGAACCGCCAATTTTCCTTAATTTTAATTTATAAAAAACGGTATTATTTGTTGAACTTTTTGTCCAGTTAAACAGCGCTCTTGATGTATCCGAAGATGAAACACTTATCCTCGTGAATGTTGGCGGTGAAACTACGCTAAATGGCAACAGTGCTGCGCCGCGAACTCTTATATATGAGGTCTTGGTGAGCGAATCAGCGCCGAAAGTATTTGATACCCGTAATTTAACCGTATAAAAACCCGGTGCAGCGTATGTAACTGTTGGATTTTGTGAAGTTGAAGATGATGGTGAGCCTCCTGTAAAAGTCCACTGCCAGCCGGTTGGAATTCCTGCGGAAATATCAGAAAAATGAACGGGATTATTAAATTGTATTGATACGCTATCTGCTTTGAATGAACATATTGGCTGGCCGCTGATATCTATATGGCCGTTTGAAGTTTGAATTGGAAGCCTTGGCCCGTTTATGGCTGAATTTATTCTAACCAACTGGCCCTGTGTAAATAAATTCATACATGCGTCATCAGTATAATCCATATAGTTCATAAACATTACTCCCGGTGATACCGGGGAGCATGCATCAACGGTTGGATAAGTCGGACAGCCGTAAAATTCAGCAGCCTGGTTTGGTGTATCTCCTACAAGATCTGAACCGCTGCATGACCCGTTATCATCACCCCAGATATGATAAAGCCATAGCCAGTGTCCTACTTCATGTGTCGCTGTTCTTCCCTTATTATATGGCGGGGCTAGAACGCCTGTTGTGCCAAAATAGTTATATCCAATTGCTACTCCGTCAAGCGACGCATTGCCGCCCGGGAATGTTGCATATCCTAATAACTGGCTGCCCAGGTTACATGACCATAAGTTCAGATACCTGTCTCTATCCCATGCGTCGTGTCCGCCTTGGGCAGTAAATTTCAAAGTATTACTCAGTCCAAATTCTGTGATAGAAGTTTGTGTCCTCGTGATACCTAATGTTGGGTTCCCTGTGGGATCCCTTCTTGCCATCCTGAACTCAATCTGGCAATCTGCACCAAGCGATTTCCACGGAGCAGGAGTAAGTGATGTATCTGTATTCAGTCTTCTGAAATCCCTGTTCAATACATCAATTTGTGAGAGAATCTGCTCATCAGAGATATTCTGCTGTGCGGTATTCCATACAACATGAACTACAACCGGTATGGTGATAACGGTTCTTTCTCCATCTTTCTGACTGTGCTCTTTTGTATATTTTTCAACGTACTTTTCCATTTCCTGCATTTGCTGCCTGTAAGCCGGGTCCTGTTTATAAAGTGATTCCATATAATCCACAGTTCCGCATGAGGGTCTGATAGATAAATTGGTTTGCTGAACATTATTCGGAAACACGGTTGTTTCATTATTCCTGAAAATAAATGCTGTAAGAAAAATTAAGGCGATAACTGAAACTGAAAATAGTACCTTTTTCATCATATTAAAAGTTTATGTATTTTTGACAAAACAAAGCCTGCTTAAAATAAAAAAGCAGGCTTTTAATTTATTGTAATTAAATAAAAAATAATTTTATATTGATGCCTGCCTTTGCTTTTTCTTTGGCAGGCTTATTAAATAACTTCGTTATTTAATAAGCATCATCTTTTTTACATCAGTAAAGCCATCAGCTTCAATTTTATAAAGATATAAACCGCTTGCGAAATCACTTCCGTTAAATTCAACCTGGTGGTATCCCGCATCAACTTTTCCGTTTACAAGCGTTGCAACTTCTTTACCCAGAATGTCAAATATCCTGATAGTAACATTAGATGATTTGGGCAATTGATATTTTATCACAGTTGCCGGATTAAACGGATTTGGATAGTTCTGTTCAAGTGCAAAAACCATTGGTGTCTCATTGTTATTCTGGATTCCTGTAATTAAGCTTACACATGAAGTATTGATTGTAATGTCATCTACATACCAGCCGTCACCGGTAACACCCGCATCACTCACAAGCCTGAAACGTACCTTCATCTGTGTTGACCGGTTTGCATACCTTGTTATATCAATTGTCTGCTGGGTCCATGTAGAAAGTGTACCTGAATATTCAGCAACAGGCTGCCAGGTATTGCCATTGTTGCTTGAAACCTCTACCATACAGAAATCAAAATTTGGTTCGGTTGCATACCTGTGGAAAAATGAAAGTGAAACTACAGTGGATGATGATACATTTATCGGATAGGTTAATGTCATATTCAGATCAACTCCGTTTGCATATGAGCCGGTGGGGCTTTCAGAAAATGAAGATGGTGCTGAATTAAACTGCGTTGTTGAAGTACCCCATGTCGAAGCTGTTCCGCCTGCTGTCCAGTTTGCAAAGCTGCTTGCATTATCCGTAAATATAGTGGTTGATGTTGGTGTACCAATTGGGATAAATACCCCGATTGAATAAACAGTTGTTGTATCCTGCTTAAAAGTTAAAGTTGCAGGTAAATAGCAATTATTTGCAGCACCGCCTCCGATATTGAAATTAAAAGTAGCACTGTCTATTCCAAATACCCCGACGTTAAAATCATATTGCTGGGTCGGGACCGTCAGATTTGCATTTGAGGGTGTTAAAATAATATGTGTATTGCTTGCAATTAAAGTACCCTTGTTCTGGAACCTAACTCTGTATGTTCCGGATGAGCCGGGAGTGTATGAAGGCTGATTCAGATTTGAATTTAAATAACTTACAAACGGTCCGCCTATCAATGACATATAAGTATTATTGAATAACATACCTTCTGCCAGTGGAAGTATCTTGGATTGCGGCGGCCAGAAAGATAATGCATCCGTCTCCGGAGTAATTGCCATAATATGGTGACCTGCATGTGTAGAATCGTTATAATACCAGTCATCAGCGCCGCCTCTAACCTGGTATCCAACAGTAAGCGAAGGAGGCCCTGTAGTATACACAGGATTCGAATACTTCATATCTGCAAGATATGTATTAAACTTTGCGTCGTCCGGGGTTGGACTTGGATCGCTCCAGCACCATGGTTTTATTAAATAATTCCCGTAAGTATGCGCTCCAAAAGCCGCATTAAAATTGTGTGTATTTACAAAATTCATAACATTCTGCGTTTCAAGCTCTGAAAAGGGTAATGTTCCCCTGTATGTACCCTGGCCGCCTGCACAAGGATCTGTGCTGGAACCGTTGTTTGAAGAATTCCAATATTGGTAAATTCCAAAATTTCTATTTGGATCAACAAACCCGCAATTTCCTGAAGTTACATGTCTGTTAGCTCTCCACATGCCGCCACCATTTGGATTTGTTGTCTGGTTATAAACATATCCATCAACATTAAATACCGGTAACCAGTATATTTCCCTGTTATCTAATATATAGCGCGCTGTAATATCAGTATTATAATTTTCCATCAGCCACAAAAAGTAAAAGAACTGTGTTTCCATACTCTCCGGCTCACGCGCGTGTATTAATGCATGATATAAAACCTGCGGCCTGCCTGTGGGTGCATCAGGGTTGTGTGTTATCCTAACCGCCCACTGAGTTCTGCCTTCAAAAGTTGTTCCTATAGAAAATTTTGTTGAAATAAACTGAGGGTACCATATTCTCATTGAATCAAGTTTTGAAACAACTTCTGCATAGGTCATGTAACCGCCCATTGTACCGTAAATGGAACGCGAAATACTATATACCTGCTCTGTATGCTCAATGGAAGCATCTACCTCTGCATTGGTCATCTTGGGCTGGTTATCAAAATAAGTCTGCCAGTCATCAACCAGTACTTCATAGGAAACACCGGACATTCTTAACAAATTGATCTCATCCTCAGAAAGCCATGTATCTGAATGACTTCCTATCTTGGTGTTTGCATGGTCGATAAATAAACCTGCATCCTGAATTCTCTTGAAGTCATTTTCATTCACAGCATAAATTCTGACTTGCGAATATTTAGGCTGCTTTTCAATTATTGAGGTTGAGGTGAAGTCATATGCGTTAAGGGATAAATATGTTACTAATCCAATAACAGTTAATATTAATAATGAGTATAGTGTGCTTTTATAGCTTTTCATCTCTATGTTATTTTTATTGAAATTTTCTGATTAATACTATAATTTAATGCTTTTAAATAATGAAATCAATCTTTTAAAAATTGAACAATATAGTGGAAATAGTTAGTATAATACTGCTTCAAGTGAGGGCTAAGAACATAAAAAAGGGCGTTTTCACGCCCTTTTTTACAATTATTGAAATATTGTTTATTTTTATATTCCTGAATTGCGGAATCTCATAAATAACTAAGTTATTTAATCAATATCATTTTCTTAATATCTTTAAAATCACCCGCTTCAATACGGTAAAAATATACCCCCGAAGAAAGATTTGTACCGTCAAAAGAAACCTGGTAATTTCCTGCTTCTTTATTTTCATTTACCAATGTTTTAACAACCCTGCCAAGCGCGTCAAAGACTGTAAGAATTACAAATCCTGACTTGGGTAACTGGTACTTAATGTTTGTGACAGGATTAAATGGATTCGGATAATTCTGCTCCAGTGCAAATTTATTCGGGATCTCTCCATTACCGGTAACACCTGTCAGCACATCCTGGTAAGTTTGAATCTTAATATTATCTAAATAAATTCCGTCTGCCTGTGTATCCCTGTTTGTAATTAACAGGTATCTTACTTTCACCTGCGAAGAGCCGTTTGCAAGCTCGGTGATATCCAGTACTTCCTGCTTCCAGCTTAACTGCTGCCCATAATAGTATTTTACTGAAACCCAGTCAGTCCCGTTATTACTTGAAACCTGTATATACGCATTATCAAGCGGTTCAATATCATGCCTATAGTAATATGAAAGTATTGTAACAGGATTCGATGAGGTGTTGATCGGCGCAGCCAGCGTCATTGACCTTTGGTCAAAATTGCTGTAATTACCTGTGGGACTTTCTGTAAATGAAGTTGGTGGTGAATAAGATTGAGAAGTTGTTGTTCCCCATCCGCCTGCAAATGTCCAGTTGCCTGATCCGTTTTCAGCGCTATCACTTAGAACGGTCGTACCATTACCAATGCATACATATATTTTCTGCTGGTGAATTATACTTGTATCGTTCTGTTTTATCCTAAGTAAAATAGGAAGCCCTTTATTTAAAGGTGCGCTTCCAAGCACATTAAAGTTCAGCGATACGCTATCCTGGTAATATGAAGTAACAAAATTATAGCTGAATGTAACTCCTGAAACATTTATAAACGGACTTTGCGAAACCAGCTCTATCTTTACATTAGAGGCATCTAATAGTCCTTTATTCTTAAAATTGATCTTAAGGCTACCGGCTTCACCCGGATTGTAAGATATTTTACTCAGAGATGCATTCAATGGCGCTACATATCCTCCGCTTGACAGGGCAAAGTAAATATTAGACCATACAGTTGATTGTGCCAGCGGCAAAATCCTGTTTTGCGGCGGCCAGAAACCGTCACTCCCTGTTCCAACTTCGGGTGTCATTGCAATTATCTTGGTATGTCCGGAATCCGTATAATACCAGTCATCAGTCGTGCCCCTTACAGTATAACCCACCGTATTTAAGCTTCTGCCTAAGGTAAACTGGTTCTGTAAAGCCATATCAGCCGAAAAATTCTGGAATATGTTTTCATCCGCAGATGGTAACCCTGAGTATCCGTAAGGCCTTATGAAATAATTACCAAATGTGTGATAGCTTAGTACACCGGTAAAATTTCTTGAGTTCACAAAATTCATTGCGTTCTGTGTTTCAGACTGGTCAAAAGGAAGATCGCCTCTGAAAGTTTCATCTCCACAAAATTCAGATGACCCGCCACCCGGGAAATTCCAGAATTCATACGGTCCGTAATTCCTGTTAAGATCTGCGCCAAGTCCCCCGCTGCACGGCTTCCGGCTTAATCTCCAGAATCCGCCGCCGTTTGGATTTGTTGACCTGTTATATTCATAGCCATCCGGATTAAACACCGGGGTGAAATAAAGCTCTCTATACCTTAATATATAAGTTGCATAGGGATCGATATTATAATTTTCAAGCAGCCAGTAAATAAAATAGATATTCTGTTCCATGCTCTCAGGCTCACGCGCATGTATCAATGAATGGAACCATGCCTCAGGCCTGCCTGTCGGCGCATCTGGACTGTTCGAAACCCTTACGGTCCATTGTTCTCTTCCTTCAAAGGAATTGCCGATTGAAAACTTTGCTGAGATAAGTCCGGGATACTGTAACCTCATTGAATCAAGCTTATTAATAACTTCCTGGTAGGTTAAGTAACCTCCCATTGAACCGTAAATTGAGTGTGTTACATTATAATCTCCAGCAGATTTCTGTATTGCAGCCTGTCTTTCGCCCTCATCCATTACCGGACGGGTGTTATAATACTGCATCCAGTCATCAATAGTTACCTGGTAACCCACACCTGAGGTTTTCAGCATTTCAATTTCTTTTGCAGAAAGCCATGCTATTACATAATTTTTAGCCGCCTCAACGTGGTCTAAATCAAGACCGGCCTGTTCTAACCTTTTGAAATCAGATTCACCTGTTGCAAAAATCTTAACCTGTGAATATTTTTCAGCGCCGGATAACCCATCTTCCTGAAATCTATATCCATAAACAAAAAGCCCGATAATCAAAGCAAGAGCCAGAGAAAACAAAATTGTTCTTCTTGCGTTCATATTATTGTTTTTTAATTATAAATCAATGAAAATTAATGAAATATTAGTTTTAAAACAATAAAAATATGAGAAATTATTAATTAAGTCCTTAATAAGACTCCTCATTATTTTACTAAAATAAGCCTTTTTGTTTGGCTGAAATTTCCCATCCTGATATTATAGAAGTAAATTCCGCTTGCAAGATTTTCTCCAGCAAAAGTTACTTCATATTTGCCTGCGCTCAATTGCTCGTTTACCAGAATTGAAACCTCCCTGCCTGTAACGTCATAAACAGCAAGCTTCACATTTTCCGATACAGGAATATCGAATTTTATTCTTGTCGAAGGGTTAAACGGATTTGGGTAAGCATCTCCCAGCCAAAACCCGCCCGGTATTTCCCCGGAGTATTGATTTATTCCGACAGGAAACCATAATGGCAGGAAATCTACAAATCCTAAAGCCGCGCTATCCACCTGGTGGAAGATATGTGCTTCAACGCTATCCGGATTCATTATTCCCCAAAAATTATTTTCTGCTTTTATCGGGTTTGCAGTATTATTGTAAAAATCATAAAACACTCCGCTGTTTGAGTTACTGTGTATCTGGTTCATACCAACATAATTTGTATCAGATATGTTCAGGTCACCGAATACTGCCGATGCTGAGCTTTGCAGCGTAACTCCCCACAAATTCCACCGGATAAAATTTTTTGATACCTTTGCATTTATTCCTGAACCTACAAAATTCAAACCGCTGCCGCCCTGTAAAGGCACACCCTGAATATTATTGCTATCAATGATATTACCTCTTATAATTGCATTCACACTGCCGTTTAATGCAATTCCATACCTGTTTTTCTTTATAATATTATTTTCAATTATGACCGTCAGTGTTCCAATTGGCAGTGCTGCGATACCGCCTGAGAGTATCGAAATTCCGCGAATTGTGTTTCCTCTTATTATAGTTGTGCCCGATCCGGACTGTCCAAGGTTTATCTGCGGAACATTACCGCTTGTAAACACATTTTCAATAAATTGCGAATTCAATATTTGCGGTGCATTTGCAATGTTAGAGCCGCCGGCTATTGCTGCCCTGTAGTTCCTGTAAAACAGGCAGTTTGTGATTATAGGATTCGCGTTGAACAAATTTAATGCGGGTACTGTTAAAGATGCGCCACCGCAATTATACCTGAGGGTACAATTAGAAATTACAGGGCTCACATTTAAGAGTCTTAACCCGTTAAAACTGTATTCAAATATAAATTTATTAAGAAGCGATGTATTGCTTGCTCCATCCAGCCTTAATTCTGTAAACTTCTGAGTTGTATCAATTGATGTGAATTTAACTGAATCAGGCGGATTAACGATCAATGCCCCGTTTACCAGCACAACTACATTTAAAGCAAGCTTTACCGTTGCATTGCTTAAGATCTTTACAGTATCGGATGAAGAAACCGTAAGGTTTGAATTAATGAAATAATTCCCACCTGTAAATGTTACCGTGCCGCCTGAATTTGTTACCAGGTCGTTTAAATTCCAGCTGACTGATGTATTTGGAGTAGTATAATCCGCATAAGAATATATACAAAGAAATACGAAAGCAAAAATAGTAATTATTTTTTTCATGTTGATATGGTCTGAAAATTAAATTATGATAGTGGAGTATTTTCAGTTTATACTATTTGTCATTCCTGTTTGCCTTGTCTCTAAGGCGAAGGCAGGAATCTTGTTTCCAATTTCAAAAGATTCCGTATCAAGTACGGAATGACAAAGGTTGAGGAAGTTGAAAATATTCCGCTGTCTGAGGTAGTTCTTATAAGGTAAAATATTATTAAAGTATTAAAACTTAAATGCCAAAGGAAATATAACCGGGGTCATATCATCTCAATATAATCCAGATCCTTACCGTATGTTTCTTCAAGTTTTACGGCAGAAATATAAGCG
Organism: Ignavibacteria bacterium; assembly: GCA_039933555.1. Lineage (GTDB taxonomy): Bacteria > Bacteroidota > Ignavibacteria > Tepidaquicellales > OLB5 > OLB5. Next base: position 29,630 of record JBDTNV010000005.1, on the reverse strand, counting down.
AGAACAAGTGCAATACCGGCAACAATAGCAGCAGAATATAGAATTCCTACCGGTGTTTTAAGATACTGGAACAGGAGAGTTAACGGCACTACTGCACCCCTTACAAAATTAGGCACTGTTGTTGTAACTGTTGCTCTCAGATTTGTACCAAACTGCTCCGAAGCATTCGTAACGAACACCGCCCAGTATCCGCATGTTATTCCCAACGCTGTACAGACTGAATAAAAATAGAAAGATCCATAATGATTCAGGAACAGATAAACAACTATCAGAATATTTGTAGCAAGTATAAAAGTAAAAATTATTTTTTTCCTGCTCTTGAAGTACTGGCTTAAGTAGCCGCTCAGGAGATCACCCATAGCGAGGCCGATATAGCAGAACATAACTGATTTTGCCGGTGTAATCCCTTCAACACCAAGCTGTTTCGCAAAGGCGTCACTGAACGTCATAAGAATCCCTACAACAAACCATAAAGGTGCGCCGATGAAGATGCACTTAACGTATTTCGTAAACCTGCTCCAGCTAGTGAACAAGTGCTGGAACTGACCTTTGCCCACTTCAGTCATTTTTATGTTTTTGAACATACCTGATTCATATACGCCAATCCTTAAAAATAGTAAGAGCAACCCGAGCCCGCCCCCAACGTAATATGCTGTCCGCCATTCAAAATAATCCGCAACAAGTGCAGCAACAACTGCTCCAAGAATTCCGATACTTGCAACTATTGTAGTACCGTAACCTCTTGATTCCTTAGACATAACTTCGCTAACTAGAGTTATGCCTGCACCAAGCTCACCTGCAAGGCCAATACCTGCAATAACTCTAAGCACCGCGTATTGAGTAACATCGGTTACCATTCCGTTCAAAATATTTGCAATAGAATAGAGTATGATTGAACCAAAAAGTACTGATATTCTGCCGCGTTTATCACCAAGGATTCCCCATAATATTCCCCCTAAGAGCATACCCGCCATTTGCATATTAAGAAGCATTACCCCACTTGAAAGCAGTGAATCACCTTCAATACCAAGCGATTTAAGTGAAGAAATTCTGACAATACTAAATAGTATCAGGTCATAAATATCTACAAAATAACCTAAGGCGGCTACTATAACAATAATCGATACGTTCTTTGAACCGGATTCTTGCATTAAAATAAATGAACTTTAATTGTAAATTTGTAAAATAATGCCGGATGACGAAAATTAATCTCCGAAGATAACAGTTTAACACGTATTTAAAAAGTAAATAATGGCTATTGTAAAATTAATATCAGATTTTGACGGCGTATGGACAAACCAGGAGACCGAGGCTGATTACGTTTGGAATTATATTATAACAAATATTGCCTCACTTACAGGCGATACTCCAAAGCATATTAATTCTTTGCTTACAGAGTGCAGAAAAGAAATGGATTCCGCACCGTACGATTACGGCTGGTTTAATAACGGAAAAATATCGGCGTATTACCAGGAAGACCCTTTTGGGGATAACAATGCAATTTTTGACTATATAAACCGGGCAGCAAGCAAAAGGTCCTATTCCCATTTTAAGCAGGAGCTTGCCAAGATAAAAGATGCTGTCGAAAATAAAACAAATTCAAGCCTTGCAGAATTTTCAAACAAATGTTTTATGGAATCAACAAAACAGTTCAAGCTTGAAGGAAAATTAAAGCCTGTTGATATTACCGGGGACATAATAAAGAAACTTAACAGCTCAGGTGTTGAAATTGTTGTAGCATCAAATTCCAAAACCGAAAAAATTGAGCACTTATTCCGCAAGACCGGCCAAAACGTAACAAATAATAAATCTATTATTAGAGGCAGGCTGCATGCTATTGGAGATGCTCAAAAATTCGTGATAGATAGTTCATTTACCGAGCTACCTGAATTCTACGAGGTTACCAGAAGATTTAAAATCAGTTTAAGAAGGAAAAATTATTTTAACATTTTGTTAAAAGAAATGCCTGATTATGTAATTGGCGATGTATTTTCTTTAGACCTTGCTCTGCCATTATATTTAATAATGAATGACAGCAGATTTAAAGATCTTAAAATAATTCAAAAACTACACAAGCATACACCATCGTGGGTTCGTGAACATTTGGGAAAAGAAGAGTTTAAGGGAATTGCGTTTATGATTGATTCCATAGATAAGCTGCCTGAGATATTACTGAAATAAACCTTGTTTTGTTAAATTTCGGCTAATTTTACGTATATTATTTCCAGTTTTTTCAATTTCTATACCTTTTATAATCATTTAAAAGTAATTATTTTTATATAACATACACAAATGGAGAAAATCAATGAATTTCTTAAAGTTGTATCTTCTCGCACTTACTATTTTACTAGCCAATACTGTTCACGCACAAGTACAGCAGGAATGGGTTTCAATTCTTAATGGCTCCGGTGATAATTACAACAATGCAGGTTGTATAAAAACTGACAATGTTTGTAATATATATATCACCGGTTATACTTTCAACAATTCTTCAAATTATGATTATCTAACAATCAAGTATAACTCATCTGGTATCCAACAATGGGCAAAACAATTTAATGGTGCTGGAAATAGAGATGACAAAGCTTTGTCCTTAGGATTGGATAATTCCGGGAATGTTTATGTAACGGGTAATAGCTACAGTAGTATTAATAATGTTGATATCGTAACCATAAAATATAATACTAATGGAGATGTGCAGTGGGCTAAAGTTTTTAATGGAATGGCAAATTCAAATGATTACAGCAGTTCAATTGCGGTAGATAATGCTGGTAATTCTTACGTAACAGGATCAAGTACAAATAACTTTTCCTCAACTGATTTTGTTACAATTAAATATGATGCACTAGGAAACGAACAATGGATGAGATTATATAACGGGACCGGGAATGGAAATGATTTGTCCAAATCAATTTCTATTGATAATAATGGTAATGTTTACATTACCGGAGAAAGTTTAGGCAGCGGCACCGGTATAGATTTTGCTACAATTAAATATAATTCCGGCGGCGTTGAGCAATGGACGCAAAGATATCACAGGGCATCACATGGGGCAGACGATGCCGGTAATTCAATTACAACCGATAATAGTGGTAATACTTATGTAACAGGTTATTCATTTGGTGCAACATCTACATACGACTACACTACAATTAAATATAATAATGCAGGAATTGAAGAGTGGGTTCAAATTTACAATGGGCCTTCAAACTCAAGCTATGACAAAGCAACTTCTATTGCAGTTGATAATATAGGAAATGTATTTGTAACAGGTTTAAGTGATGGAAACGGTACGGATTATGATTTTGCTACAATTAAATATAATTCCGCAGGAATACAACAGTGGATTCAAAGATACAACAGCATTGGAAATGGAAATGATGGCGCACAACAATTAGTAATAGATATTTTAGATAATGTATATGTTACCGGCTATAGTTTTAGCATCGGGACTTTAAGTGATTATTTGACAATTAAATATGACGAAGCAGGGAATAAACTTTGGGAACAAATATATAACGGCCCAGCAAATAAAAATGACATTGCAAATTCTATTGCGTTAGATAATTTAGGCAATGTATATGTAACGGGAAATAGTATCGGCAGTAATTTTACTTTTGATTGCGCTACAATTAAGTACTCACAAATAACAGGTATAACGCCTATTTCAAATGAAATTCCTAATGAGTATCAGCTTTCTCAAAATTACCCGAACCCGTTCAACCCAAAAACAACTTTTAATTTCCAATTGCCTGTTAAATGCAATATCAAATTAATGATTTTTGATAATCTTGGGAGAAATATTCAAACCTTGGTTGATCAAAATTTAAGTGCGGGTGTTTACAAAACAGAATGGGATGCATTAAACTTTCCAAGCGGTGTATATTACTACAGGTTGAATACAGAACAATATGTTGAAACAAAAAAATTGGTATTAATTAAATAATAATAATATTAAGAACTTTTTAAATTCAAATGCCCGTTCGGTAAAACATTTTATCAAGCTCATCCATCGAGATTTTTACTATTGTGGGTCTTCCATGGGGACAGACATACGGCATTTTTACCGAAAAAAGTTTATCGATTAAATTCAGCATTTCGCCTTCTGTAAGATAATCTCCTGCTTTTATGGCGTGTTTACATGCATATGTTTTGGCAAGGTTATCCCTTTTTTCAAGATTAAGCTTAATATCGTATTCTTTGAATTGGTCAATAAGCTCCTGTAATATTTTCCCTTCATCGCCTATTCTCACATCGGAAGGAATTCCGTTTATCTTAACTTTGCGTTTGCTTTGCAGCTCGATATCAAATCCAAGTGAGCCAAGCTCTGTTTCAATTGATCTTACTACTTCATAATCAACCGGGTTCAGCTCAACATAAATAGGAATAAGAAGCTGCTGGGTCAAATTAGCATTGGAGTCAAGCCTTTCAACAGCCTGCTCATATAATATCCGCTCATGCGCTGCATGCTGGTCAATTATCATTAAGGTACTATCAAGCTGGTACATTATATATTTTCTCTGGAACTGCCAAATTTCGTTCTTACTTACGAGGCTGTCTTCGCGTTCCTCTTTATAAAGCTTACCTTCGAGAACATCCTGTTTTTGAAAATCTTCGTTAAATACAGCACCAATATTTTCTGTTTCGTTAACACTCTCGTTATTTCCCGGGCCGAACATTTCATGTATTACAGATGAATTCTTATCATGTTTCTGGAAATTAAATCCGCCGCCGCCTGTACTTTGCTTTGTAAATGCCGAAGATGAAAAAATATTTGCATTATACGAGGGCTTATTTATATTATCCTGGTAACTGCCCTCGGGTATCTTCACTTTTACTACAAGATCATTCTTTTCCAATGTGCTCCATGTTCCTTTTCTTACAAAGCTGAATAGAGCGCGTTCTTCTTCAAACTTAACTTCAAGCTTTGACGGATGTACATTAATATCAAATTTATGCGGGTCAAGCTTAAGGAATAAATAAAAATTTGGATAGTCACCCTTATCAATTAAGTCTTCGTAAGCTGAGTGCACCGCAAACGCCAGCGCCCTGCTCACAACATACCTGCCGTTAAGATAAATATTCTGGTCCTGTTTGCTTTTCTTTGTGAAGCTTGGCTTTGAGATGTATCCTTTTAAGCTGATAAGTTCGTTAGAATAATCGACATCCAGAAGATTTTCTTTTGATTCCTTACCTGTTACTTTGCAAATTCTTTCATACAATGATTCCGGCTCAAGGTCAAATATTTCCTCATCTTCATTTATAAATGAAAACGCTTTATCCGGATTTGCTATTGCCAGCCTTACAAAAGTTTCGTATATATGCTTGAATTCAGTTTGATTTGTCTTGAGGAAATTCCTTCTTGCTGGAGTATTGTAAAATAGATTTCTTACCGCAATTGATGTTCCTTTTTCGGTCTGTACTTTAGTATGCTCAGTAATTTCACTGCCATGGTTCTTAATGAGAGTGCCAAGCTCCGAGTCTTCGGGTTTGGTTTTCATTTCAACCTGCGCGACCGCTGCAATTGAAGCAAGTGCTTCCCCCCGGAATCCGAGTGTTGTAATATTTTCAAGATCTTCTGCTTCTGATATCTTACTTGTCGCATGCCTTTGGAAGCTAAGTATCGCATCATCCTCATCCATTCCCTTGCCGTTATCAATCACCTGGATCAAACCTTTACCCGCATCACGGATAATCAACTGTATCGAGCTTGCGCCCGCATCTATTGAGTTCTCCATCAGCTCCTTTACAACTGCTTCAGGCCTGCCTACAACTTCCCCTGCCGCTATACGGTTTGCTATGAACTGGGGTAATATTTTAATTGTGTTTGGCATAATCTTAAACCCTGAGTGACTTACTTCGCTTGGCGAAGGAAGGAGCGAAGGGTCTCATTCGCAGCATTAAAAATTTTGCTTGCCGAATGAGATCCTTCGTTCCTGCCTGCGGCAGTCTCTCAGGATAAATGGTTAATCTTCCAGTAATGCATGAACAAAGCTTTCCTTATCAAATACCTGCAGGTCATCAATTTGTTCACCAACGCCAATGTATCTTACTGGAATCTTCATTTCGCTGCTTATCTTAAGTACAATACCGCCTTTTGCTGTGCCGTCAAGCTTTGTTAGTACAAGTCCGGTTAAGGGAATTGAATTGCTGAACTCCCTTGCCTGTGTCATACCATTCTGACCTGTGGTTGCGTCTAGCACAAGCAATACTTCATGCGGCGCTTCGGGTAACTGTTTCTGTATCACACGGTTAATTTTACTAAGCTCTTCCATCAGGTTCACTTTTGTGTGAAGTCTTCCGGCAGTATCGATTATAATTACATCATAGCCCTTGGCAATACCGGATTGGATTGTATTATAAACCACGGCGCTGGGGTCGCTGCCTTGTGCAAGTTGAATAATTTCGGTGCCTGAGCGTTTCGCCCATGTTTCAAGCTGTTCATTTGCCGCCGCGCGGAAAGTATCTGCCGCACCAATTAAAACAGAATAACCTGCATTCTTATAGTTATAAGCCAGCTTACCAATTGAAGTGGTTTTACCAACTCCATTTACACCAACTACAATTATTACATATGGTTTCTTATCGACTTTGAACGGTTCTTTAACTTCCCCGTTACCACTGATAAATACTTTTTTGAGCTCATCCCTTAAGATTGCTTTTAGCTGGTCAGTTCTTTCGTATTGTTCCTCTTTTACACGGATTTTGAGGTTTTTAATTATCACCTCAGTTGTATTTACGCCTACATCAGAGCTTAAGAGGATTTCTTCGAGGTTATCTAAGAAATCGTCATCAATATCACTTTTAGCATTAACCAGCTTATCAAGTTTATTGAATATATTCTCATGGGTTTTCTTCAAACCCTGCTTTAATTTATCAAAAAGTCCCATAATTTGTATTGATTGAAAGCAAAGTTACTTAATAAGCGTGAATATAAAAAGTGAATTAGTTGTGTGATAGCATTCAGGAAAATTATTAAAACATTCACACTTTATTTTCCCTTTAACCTTGAATAACCTTTGGCTATATTTGTATAATATAAAATAAAATTACCAAATTTATGAAGATTTTTCTGAATTTTTCAGCTTTTTGCGCATTATTGTTTGTTATTGCCTCCTGCGGAAGCAATAACAAAAATACACAATCAAGCCTGACAAATATCGATGAAGAAAAGAAATTTGCATTAACATTATACGGTGATGAAGTAAAAGTTATTGCATCCGGTGACTTGCTTGGTAACGGCAAACAGTGTGCAATTGCCGCAATTGTTATGAAACAGACCGATAACAGCTACTGGATCAGAAAAGGCAGTTTTATTCAGAAAGAATCAGACGGCTGGAAGGTCATTTTGAAAATGGAGGATAAGATATCCACCACAAAAGGTAACCTAGTGGAACAGGTTGACGCAAAAGACGGGTATATAATCAGGTTTGATACAACAAAGAAACCAATTTCGATCAATATTGTTATGGCAAATGAATACGGCAAAGGAACAAGTGACGAAGCTGAAATTAAATGGAATAAGATTACCGGTAATTTTGAATTTGCATCGCCATATAACGAAATACCCCAATAACAAAATTTAAATATTAGATGCCTCCAAAGAAAGCTCTCAAATGGGTTATATTCTGGATATGCATTGCATTAGCTTTTAATGCAGGGGTATATTATTTTTTAGGTCAGCAAAAGGCAATTGAATTCCTTACAGGTTATATCATAGAAGAATCTTTAAGTGTTGATAATCTCTTTGTTTTTCTCATACTCTTCAAATATTTTAAAATACCGTTCCACGCCCAGCGCCGTGTCTTAAACTGGGGAATCATCGGTGTCATTCTCCTGCGTGGTATTTTTATTCTTCTTGGCTCGGCGTTAATTTCTAACTTCGGATTCATACTCTTTTTCTTCGGCGCAATACTTATCTATTCAGGCTACCAGATGGCATTTGGCAAGGATAAGGAGATCCATCCTGAAAATAATAAAGTTCTCAGAATATTTAAAAGATTTTACAAAACTACTACAGATTACCACGGCGAAAAGTTCTTCATACAAAAAGACGGTTCAAAATACGCTACACCCCTTTTTGTATGCCTGCTTGTACTTGAATCAACCGACCTAGTTTTTGCAATTGATTCTATCCCCGCTATTTTTGCAATCACTACAGATCCATTCATAGTATTCTCATCCAACATACTTGCTGTTCTCGGACTGCGTTCAATGTATTTTCTTCTCTCAGCAGTTGCCGATAAGTTTGAGTTCGTGAAAAAAGGTGTCGGCATTATCCTCTGTTATGTGGGTGTAAAAATGCTCCTACCAATGATAAAACCTGAATGGCATATTCCGGTTTATGTATCGTTAATTGTAATACTTTCTGTTCTGGCATTATCAATCCTTATATCAATAATTCAAAACAAAAGGTCAGCACAAAAACATTAAAAACGTTAATTTACAGTAAATTATACCGTGTTCAGTTTATGTGATTTGGGTTTCAAAAATCCTTATTTTTGTGTATTTTTAGCAAATTCTTGTAATTAAACTCATTTATTATAGAAAGTTAAGAATTAAATGAACGTTCCTTTTGTAGATCTTAAAACTCAGTATTTAGGCATTAAAGAAGAAGTATTAACAGAAATTAACGACGTACTTGATAATACGGCATACATTTGCAGTAAGAAAGCAAAAAAGTTTGAAGAGGATTTTGCAAAGATACATAATGTAAAACATTCCGTCGGCCTGAGCACAGGCACTGATGCTTTGCATGTTGCAATGCACTCGCTTGGAATAAAACAGGGCGATGAAGTTATTGTTCCCGTAAATACATATATAGCAACTGCTGAAGGTGTATCCCTATGTTATGCAAAGCCGGTTTTTGTTGATAACGATGAAAAGACATACAACATAGATGTAAATAAAATTGAAGCAGCTATAACTCCGAATACAAAGGCCATCATACCGGTTCACTTATACGGACAGCCTGCAGAAATGGATCGAATCCTTGAAATTGCAAAAAAACATAATATTCACGTTGTAGAAGATTGCTCACAAGCTCATTTAGCTGCATATAGAGGGAAAAAAATCGGCGGCTTAGGTATTATTGGAACATTCAGCTTCTATCCCGGCAAAAATCTCGGCGCTTATGGCGAGGGCGGAGCAGTAACTACCAATGATGACAAATTATATGATTTCATGTACAAATACCGCCAGCATGGTTCCGTTGAAAAATATATTCACGAAATTGAGGGGCATAATTACAGGCTGGAAGAAATTCAGGCCGGTGTGCTGAATGTAAAAATGAAGTATATCGAAAAATGGACCGATATGCGCAGAAAAAATGCTAAGCTGTACTCTGAAACATTTGCTTCAATGAAAATTGAAGAAGTAGTTACACCATACCACCCTGAGCATGTTGACCCGGTTTATCATTTATATATTATAAGAGTTAAAGACAGAGAGAAACTAACAGAGCATTTAAATAAAAACGGAGTTCAGACAGGTTTGCATTACCCTCTTCCGCTGCACATGCAGAAAGCCTATTCACATTTGAATTATAAACCCGAAGATTTCCCGGTAGCTCAGAAATATGCAAAGGAAATACTATCTATTCCAATGTTCCCTGAAATGACCGAAGAGATGGTTCAGTATGTCTGTTCAACAATTAAGAAATTCTACAATTAAGGAATTCTGATCTGGATGTTTGATGAATTTATAAAAAAGTGGGGCGCAAAGAAGCTGATCTTATCGGTCAATGATATTCTCTGCACGTTCATTGCTTTCATATTGGCTTTGTACTTCACAGCCCCGGGAATTTCTGTCTACCTTACTGAAATTTCTTTCGTTGAAAAACTGGTAATATTTATCGCTGGGGCATTGCTTATAGTGCCTATTTTCCGTTACTACCAGCTTTACAAGCACAAATATTTCCTGCGGGTCGGCGAACAAACACTCTTGATATTAAAAGGACTCTTAATCAACAGCATCATTGTCATAATTGCAATTTTTATTGTCAAGACCCAGGAAGCTCTGCATGATTCCAGGACGCAGGTTATAATATATTTTTCAATTTCCTTTGCTTTGCTTTTCATAACCAGAGTTTTACTCCTTCGCAGGATTTTAAGAGCTAATTACGTTGGCGGAAACATTAAAGAATTTATCACAAGGCGCGCTTTAGCTGTTGGTGCAGGTAATCTTGGGATATTTTTCTCTGAAATTCTAACAGTGAAGCCTCATTATCATATTGAATTAATAGGATTTATTGATGAAAATGCCGGCAAAAAAGGCACACTTGTTAACAGGGTACCCGTACTTGGCACAACTGATGAGCTGAACCAAATTTCCGAAGAACAGGAAATTGATGAGATATTTATTACAATTCAGAATATAGAAAACAAAAAACTTCTTGACCTCATCGAAAAGTGCAAGCTTACTAATTGCCATATAAATCTTGTTTCGAATCATTTTGATATTATTTCTGCCAAGCTTGATGAAGGTGAATACCACGATCTGAAAGTTATTTCAGTTTCGCCCAAGATGTCACCGCTGTATTCTGAAAAATTCAAGCGGATATTTGATATTACTGTATCCGGTATTATGATAATACTATTAATGCCCGTTGCACTGATTATTTCTCTTGCGATAAGGTTGAACTCCCGGGGTCCGGTTTTTTACAGAACGAACGTTGTAGGCAAAAGAGGTAAAGTTTTTAAATGGTATAAATTCAGAACGATGTTTGCAAATAACGATACCACTCTCCATGAAATGCACCTGGAAAAACTTATCACAGCAAATAAAGGATATAAAAAACTTGAAAATGACCCGCGTATAACAGCCGTGGGGAAATACCTGAGAAAATTCAGTATTGATGAACTTCCTCAATTATGGAATGTATTCACAGGAAGCATGAGCCTTGTCGGACCCAGACCCTGTCTGCCCAACGAATACGAACATTTTAAAGAATGGCATAAATTAAAGTATAAAGTTATCCCGGGGATAACCGGACTGGCGCAAATAATTGCAAGAAACCGGGAAGACGTTACATTCAGTGATTCAGTTTTGCTGGACCTGTATTATGCAGATAATCAATCATTATGGCTTGACATGAAAATATTATTCAGAACTATTCCGGTAATGGTATTCGGTAAAGGAGGCGTTTAATTATTAAATCAACTGGTAAAATTATTAATATTGGTGTTATAGGGTGCGGCTACTGGGGCCCCAAACTCGTAAGAAATTTTCTTAGTATACCAAACTGCCGCGTTAAAAGAGTAAGTGACCTGAAATCCGGGAGACTTGAATTTATTAAGAAAGAATTCCCATCAGTAGAAATCACAAAAGATTACAGGGATATATTAAAAGATAAGAGCATAAATGCCGTTGTAATTGCAACCCCCGTAACCACCCACAGAGAAATTGCCGAGGAAGCAATGTTTCTTGGAAAACACGTATTTGTCGAAAAACCATTAGCTTTCAGCACTGAAGAAGCAGAGTCAATGGTTTATACTGCCGGTAAGCTTGATAAAAAACTTGCAGTTGGTCACGTTTTTCAGTTTGCACCGGCTGTAAGAAAGATCAAAGAACTGCTGAAGAAAAAAACCATTGGGAAAATACTCCACATAACTTCCACAAGGATTAACCTGGGACCACCCGAAACTGAAGTTGATGTAATTTGGGACCTGGGTCCGCATGATTTTTCAATAATACTTTATTTGCTGGGTGAAGCACCATGGAAAGTTAATTCTATAAGGAATGAATATCCCTTTGGAGCATTTAATTCGCCTGCATCAAAAAATAAACATAAGTTAACTAATAATGCCCATATTGATCTGAGCTTTAAGAGCGGTGTTACCTCTCATATCCATTTAGGCTGGCTTTCATCTAACAAAATCAGGCTTATGCAGGTATTCGGTTCCGAAGGTACCCTGGTTTACGATGAAATGCTTGCGCTGGACGGTAAGTTAAAGCTTTACGGACTAGGCATCGATAATCGGATAAAAAACAAGGACGGAAGTTCGGGCGCTCTAGGTTATCAGTCAGGGGAAATTACTCTGATACAATTAGAGCAGCATGAACCATTAAGGCTGGAATGCCAGGAATTTATTAACGCAATAATTGATGATAAAAAGTTAATTAATGACGGTCAGATTGGGCTTGAAGTAGTAAAGCTTCTGGAAACTTCAAGCGAATCATTTAACAGGGACTAACGATGGAAAAAAAGTATTTTGTACATCCAAATGCTTTGGTTGAATCTGATAATATCGGTGATAAGACAAGGATATGGGCTTTTGCACACGTACTCAAAAATGTGAAAATTGGTGATGACTGTAATTTATGCGATTATGTTTTTGTTGAAAGCGGCGTAACAATTGGCAACAGGGTCACAATTAAAAATGGTATCTCTTTATGGGAAGGCCTCGAAGTCGGAGATGATGTTTTTCTGGGTCCGAATGCTGTGTTTACAAATGACATGTTCCCAAGAAGCAAAAGACATTCAGGTAATTTCCTTACAACCAAATTGCAAAAAGGAGCAAGTGTAGGCGCCAATGCAACCATATTATGCGGTATAACCTTAGGTAGTTACTGCCTGGTTGGGGCGGGTTCTGTTGTTACAAAATCGGTGCCTGACTTTGCTCTGGTAACTGGTAACCCTGCGAAGTTCAGGTATTGGGTATCTAAATCAGGTGAAAAGCTCTTATTTAATTCTGAAAATAAATCTGTAGATTCAGATGGGAATAAATATGAATTTATTCCGGATGAAAAAATCGGTTCAGTTAAGGAAATCTAAATGATAATATCTCAAACACCGCTTAGGATAAGTTTATCCGGAGGCGGCACTGATCTTGCTAATTATTACGGCCAGCATGAAGGTTTTGTTGTAAGTACAGCAATTGATAAATATATTTACGTTATTGTTAAAGAGCGTTTTGATGATCTGATATATGTTGATTATTCAAGCAAAGAAATAATCCCCAAAATTGATGATATCAAACATGACCTTGTTCGAGAAGCAGCAAAGATGACTGGTATTACAAAAGGCTTTGAAGTAATGATGTTTGCCGATATACCGTCAGAAGGCTCAGGGCTTGGTTCATCAAGCAGTCTAACCGTGGGACTCCTGCATGCATTCTACCAGTATCTTGGTAAGCTTGTGACTGCTGAGCGTCTTGCGCTTGAAGCATGTAAGATAGAAATTGAATTATTAAAAAGACCTATTGGCAAACAGGATCAATATATTGCTGCGTATGGCGGATTAAAAACATTCAAATTCTGCAAAGATGGTTCCGTAGAAGTCAACCCTATAAATGTAGAAAGCGATCCCAAAAGAAAACTTGGCTCTAATTTATTGTTATTTTTCACGGATACAACAAGAAAAGCTGCATCTATACTGGAAGAACAGAGCAAAAATATCGTAAGTAAGCTTGAATTTCATCATAAAATAAAGGAGCTTGCCTTTGATACCCTTGAAGGACTGAATTCATTAGATATTAACCGAGTTGGTGAGAACCTGAAAATTAACTGGGAATTGAAAAAGCAGCTTGCATCAAATGTATCTAACCCTCAAATTGACGAAATGTATGACCTTGCAATGGATGGCGGCGCACTTGGAGCAAAGATATCCGGTGCCGGTGGCGGCGGATTTTTGCTGGTTTACTGCGAAAGAGACAAACAGGATACTCTTAGAAGAAGCTTAAGAAAATTCAGAGAACTTCCGTTCCTGCTTGAAAAATACGGCAGTAAGATAATTTTTGATCAAACCAGGTACGATATTAAATAATAAAGACATTTAGATTAATGGAAAAAGTTCTTGTAACCGGAGGAGCGGGCTTTATTGGTTCACACACTGTCGATAGGCTTCTGAAAATCGGATATGATGTCAGGATTCTTGATAATCTTCAAAAACCGATTCATTTAAAAGGTAAACCTTCATACATACCAAAAGAAGCTGAATTTATTTTAGGTGATGTAAGAGATAAAGATACAATTGAAAGAGCCCTGGAAGATGTTGATTATGTTTTCCATCTTGCAGCTTACCAGGATTATCTTCCCGATTTCTCAACTTTCTTCCACGTCAATTCAGTAAGTACGGCACTGATTTACGAAATTGCCGTAGCCAAGAACCTGCCTATAAAAAAGATCATAGTGGCGTCATCCCAGTTTGTAAACGGTGAGGGCATTTACAAAGATAAATTCGGTAATTTTATTTATCCCAATAGAAGAACAAATCTGCAGCTTGAAAAAGGTCAATGGGATTTTACCGATAGCGAGGGCAGCAAGCTGGAATATATCTGGACACCCGAAACTTATGCCTCTCCCCCAAACCAGTATGCCATTTCCAAATATTCACAGGAATTAATAGCACTTAATTTTGGCGAAAGATATAATATACCAAGTGTCGCAATGAGATATTCTATCGTACAGGGCTCCCGGCAATCATTCTATAATATGTACAGCGGTGCCTGCAGGATTTTTTCATTAAGCTATTATTTTGATAAGGCGCCAACTATCTATGAAGACGGACAAATGATGAGGGATTTTGTCAATGTTCACGACGTTGTTGATGCAAATATCCTGGTAATGCAGGATGATAGAGCCAACTATAATGCCTTTAATGTCGGGGGTGGAAAAGCATATACAGTCGAAGGGTTTGCTGAAATTGTTGCAAAGGAATTCGGCAAAGAACATATAAAACCTAATATTTCGGGTGAATACCGCTTTGGTGATACAAGAAATGCATGTTCCGATATTACCAAACTTAAATCATTAGGATGGTCACCATTAAGAACCGCCGCAGACAGCGTCAGGGAATACATTGATTATCTAAAAGCACAGACTGATATTCAGGATATTCTTGATTATGCTGAAAAAACAATGAAAAACCTCAATGTTGTGAGAAAAGCCGGAACTTTATAAATTTCACAGATTTAACCTTTATTTATTTATTTCATTGAGTTATAAATATTTTATGTTGATTTTTGTAGCAATTAAATAAAATTAAAACATATTATGGAATTTAAGAATTATAAAAAACTGATAATTGATGTGATGGATTCACTCGATACATCTCAAATTAATAACTTTACAGATCTATTAATTGATGCCTATAAAAATGACAAGTTTGTTTTTGTTATTGGTAACGGAGGAAGTGCTGCAAACGCTTCTCACCTGGCACAGGATCTCGCTAAAGGAACAAGAAGAGGTCCGGAACAGACAAAAAGATTAAAGGCTCTCAGCTTAACCGATAATACACCATTTTTAACCGCACAGGGTAACGATGAAGGCTACGATAGTATCTTTGAGCAGCAATTAAGAACATTTGCCAAAAAGGGTGACTACGTAATTGCGATCAGCGGCTCAGGAAACAGTCCAAATATTGTAAAAGCAATTGATTGGGCTAACAGCAATGGCTTAATTTCAATCGGGGTTACAGGCTATGATGGCGGTAAACTTATGAAAATGGCTCACCATAAATTGCATGTTCCGCTGAACGAAATGTGCACAGCAGAAAGTATTCATTCAATTATATTCCACTATGTAATACTGGAACTTAGGGAAAAGTTCAAACAGTTAAATTAATAATTCAGCAACTAAATAGACCAAAATGGGAAAGTTCAAATACTTATTTTTATTCATTTTTATTATTTCCGTAAAAATATCATTTTCACAGGTTGAATTAGTACCGCTTTCAAATCCTGTTTATAATTACATGGATAGAATGTTCACTGATAAGGTAATTGATAGCTATTCTGCTTCAATGGGGCCTATTTCCAGAAGAGAAACTGCGAACATACTTAAAGAAATAACAGCTAAGAAAAACAAGCTTTCTAAGACTGATAAAATTCTTCTGGACTACTATACAACGGAATTTGAATATGATATGTTTGGAACAGTAAAAAAATCTTCCAATTTCTTTTCCAAAAACGGATTTGGTGAACTTTTTTCAAATAAAAAACAAAAATATCTGTATTCTACAATTGATTCAAATGTAACTTTTTTCTGGGATGGAATAGGAAGTGTTAGGTATATTGGTTTAGAAGGTGATTCAGTTGGTAAACCCCATGTATTGCTTGGCGAGCTTGGCACCAGAATAAGGGGTACTTTATTTAACTCAGTTGCCTATTACCTAAGGATCTCTAATGGTGTCAGGCTTGGCGGAACTTCTGAAGATGCGCTAAGAACTGCTTTTGTTGACCCTATACTTTCTTCAACAAGAAAATATGTAAGTGAAGGTAATAAGACTTTTGATAACTACGAAGGCTATTTAAGGTATGCTACTCCTTCAGACTGGCTTGGTTTAACAATAGGTAAAGAAGCGTTAAGTTTTGGAACAGGTTACATAGATAAATTATTCCTTTCAAATCATAATTCTGCTCCATTTGATTTCTTAAAGCTTGATATCCACTATAAAAAAGTACGTTACTCATTCTTCCACTCAAGTATTGTTGGCAATGATTCCTCAGGTAAACAGCTGGATGCAAAATATTTTGTTTTCCACAGGCTGGAGCTGGGGCCTTTCTTCAATAATTCCTTCAGACTTGGATTTAATGAAATGGTTGTTTACAGTAATATTCCGATTAACTTTGCATTTCTAAATCCAATCAGCTTCTTGACATCGGCTGATCTTAACACAGAGCTTCCCGGTAGAAATTCAAACAACACGTTACTTGGACTTGATATGCAGGTTTACCCTGTAAAAAATCTTTCTATACAGGGAAGTTTACTTATTGATGACCTGAACTTCTCAACTCTCGGAAGTGATTCATCAAACAGTAATGATAATAAATTCGCCTTCCAGGGAGGAATAAACTGGCAAAATGCTTTTACAATGCCAAACCTCGGGCTCATTTATGAATATACAAGGGTTGACCCGTTTGTTTATGCACACAGACAGATCAATAATTCATATACAAACTGGAACCTGCCATTAGGACACTCTCTTAATCCTAATTCCGATGAACATGCTTTCAAGCTTTCATATGATTTCGGCAGCAGAGTTAAGGTAGCAGTAACATATAAAATGCAGAGAACCGGTGAAAATTATACCGATAGCCTTGGTAATTTCGTTAATGTCGGTTCCGATATCTTAAACGGCAGCGAAGATTTTGCAAGGAAAAATACTTTCTTAAATGGTATTAGAATAAACAGGAATATAATAATTGCCGAATTGGAATTTGAACCGATAAAACAATATTTCTTCACTATAAGATACCAACGCAGAAATTATGATATTGTTGAAAGAAATGTTTCCTATGGTGAAAATATATTCTGGGGCAGTTTCAGGGTAGATTACTAATAAGCGGATCTAAAATGGATATAAAAGCGAAAATAAATAATTTATCCTTAAAGTATTCCGGTGAGATGATCAATCTCAGGCGAACTATTCATTCAAATCCTGAAATTGCATTTAATGAAATTGAAACAACAAACCTCATTTATGATAAGCTTAAAGGTAAAAGCTTTAATAAAGTAAGTAAAATTTCCAAAACCGGTTTGTTCGCCCTTCTAAACGGTAAGAAAGGAAAATGTGTTGCCTTAAGAGCAGATATTGACGCGCTCCCAATACACGAAAATACAGGATTAAAATTCGCATCCAAAAATCCCGGCATGATGCATGCATGCGGGCATGACGCGCACTCAGCAATGGTATACGGCGCTGCTATGATACTGAAAGATCTGAAAAGTGATTTAAATGGTTCGGTAAAATTTATTTTTCAGCCTGCTGAGGAGAAAAATCCGGGCGGTGCATCTATACTCATTAAGAACGGAATATTGAAAAACCCGAAAGTTGATGCGATATTTGGACAGCATGTATTGCCGGGCAAACCTGCCGGAAATGTCGGCTTTTATCCCGGTGTAATGCTCGCCTCACAGGATGAGCTCTTTATCACGATTATTGGTAAATCCGGCCACGGCGCCAAGCCCCACTCAACCATTGACCCCATTGTGATTGCTTCACAGGTAATACTTGCATTGCAGACTATTGTATCAAGGAATACCGACCCATATGAGCCGATTGTAATTACAATCGGTAAAATTGCAGGCGGCACTATAAATAATGTGATACCTGATAAAGTTGAGCTTGCCGGTACTATCCGAACACTCGACTCTAAACTCAGGAAAAAATCAATTCAGCTTATTGAAAGAACCCTCAAAGGCATCTGTTTAGCTTCCGGAGCTAAATACAAATTTTATATATCTCCGGGCTACCCTGAATTAAACAATTCTGTCAATGAAACAGCTTTTGCGCAAAGATCAGCAAAGGAATTCTTAGGTAACACGAATGTTTTCAAAGGCGAGAGATTCATGTTCGCAGAAGATTTTGCTTATTACCTGAAACAATGCCCCGGCTCCTTTTACTGGATCGGTGCAGGAAATACTTCCGGGCTGCACACTTCTACTTTAAACCTTGATGAAAAACTGATTCCCAGGGGCGCTGCTTTTATTGCTTACCTTGCGTGGGATTATCTGAAAAATCACTAAATTCAGATCCAGATTAATGAAAGATTTAACACTGGAAAAAAAGATCTATTATACTCTTAGAATAGGTGTTGCAATGTGTTTTATCGGTCATGGTGCATTCGGCTTAATTACCAAGCAGGTTTGGTGTAATTATTTTGCTGTTTTTGGTATTGGAGAAATAACAGCTTACCGCTTAATGCCGGTAATTGGTTCCTTTGATTTTTTAATGGGTATATTAATGCTCGTTTATCCAATGCGGATCATACCCGGCTGGCTGGTTTTTTGGGGCATCTTCACTGCACTGCTAAGGCCGCTGGCAAATGAGCCGTTTGCAGAATTTGTTGAACGGGCCGGTAATTTTGGCGTACCACTTGCTATGTTATTATTATATAGCGGCAGTATAACCTTTAAAGGATGGTTTCAAAAAATGAAACCCGATGTTACTGCCAATGAAGAAACCATTATTCGGGTTGCATTATGCCTCAGGATCACGGTCTTTCTTTTACTTGCCGGCCATGGCTGGCTGAATGTAATCCAGAAACAGGGATTGTTGAATCAGTACACTTCTATTGGACTTTCAAATCCTGCAGCCACTGCTCAGGCAATCGGTATTTTTGAGATTATTGCGGCATTTACAGTTTTGATTCGTCCCCTGCGGCAGATATTACTGCTTCTATTGATATGGAAAGCTGTAAGCGAATTATTCTATCCTAAATATGAATTTTTCGAATGGATTGAAAGAGGTGCAAGTTACGCAGCAATCTTGGGATTATGGCTTGTGACACATAAAACAGCTGCTCAAAGCTACTTATCTCAAATTTTCAAAAAAACATCTTCTGCATAAAATATAATTATCAGATATTAAAAAAGCCCTGCCTGGTATTAGGCGGGGCTTTAAATTTATCAAAAGCTGAATTTAAGATATTTACTGAGTTACCATTGATAAATGAATATTATTCAGTATATATCTTCCTAGAATATGTCCGGCTTGAATTCCGACGTCGGAATCAAACCTGTAATGGATGCCACCGTATAGCCTGGAATAAGCGGCTTCCAGTGCAATTTGATCAAATGAATCAAATGATCTTGGCAAATAACCTATATCCTGATGAGTATAGTCTGTAATATGCATATCTCCCCACAGCTCTTTCATAACCTCTGCGCACCCGCCTGATAAGCTTGAGTGTCCGGATGGATATGCAGGAAATGAAGGTGTTACTAAAAATGGGAACCAGTTCGGGTCAACATAGTCGTGAATATATGTTTCCGGTCTTAGTAAATTGTAATGATATTTCGCTCTCCAGCAAACAATAAAGCCATCAGCCATTGCCGGACCCATATATGCGTACATCTGCGCAACTTTATCAAGCTTTACGCCTTTCTGCCTTGCAACCTGGCTCATTATTGAAACCCAGTGTCCTGAAGGTGTTCCAGTTCTGACTTTATCATTCCAGAAATTCGCAATTCTTTTCTGCTCTAATGAGAGAGTCTGTGTAATACCAATCAGTTCTTTTGCATCATGATACATTGCAGAAGCGGTATCGGTGCTGAATGGCGGCGGTGAAACATAAAATTGCTCAGGATTTTGCACCACAAATGGCCTTAAAGTTCCCCAATATGGTTCATTTGCCATATCATTTGGATTCACAGGAGCCCAATTTGCAGGATTTGAAGTTCTTGGCGGCGGAATATATGTCATATTCCTAGTTTCAGAATATCCATCGGTTGCTATCCAACCGATAATCTTATCCGCAATCGCCAGGCCGTGAGCAATAGATCTGTCAATAACTGCCTGTGATACAACAGACTGCCTCTCAGCTAACATCTGGTTATATTTATCATCTACAAGCATAACCGCTGTCGGATACAATGTATCATACGCCGCATTCATAACGGGCCTCATTGCTGCTGCTATAACTGTCGGCCAGTCATATTCAAGTGTTGCATTTATCTGGGGCATTGCTGGCATTTCGTTCAACTGTCCGCTTAGTGACCTTGAATAGGGAATTCCCGGCGCAACACACTCATAAATTGTAATACATGAGTAAGAATAAAGCCTTGATGGTGGCGGGGGGCTATCATTATGCTGGTCTGCAATTATCCTGTATTCAATATCCATCCAGTCAAGCGCATACTTAGAATCAATATTTGATGCGGAGACCGATGGAGAAGTTGTTGTAGTAGTATTTATATTTGTGTCATCGCTGCACCTTAAAAGAAGCAGTGGAAAGACCACAAACATAAAACTCCTCATTAATACGGCAATAAAGTGTTTATTATTTTTCATATTAATCTGTATTATTTAGTTATTATCATTTTCCTTGTGCTGGTGAAATTACCCGCAGTCATTTTATAGAAATAAACCCCGCTTGAAATACCCGAAGCGTCAAAATCAGCTTCGTATGTACCTGCCTGCATTGAATGGTTAATCAATGTCTTAACTTCCCTGCCGGATATATCATATACCTTCATAGTTACATTACCTGATTCAGGCAATGAAAAACGAATTTTTGTTGTCGGGTTGAACGGGTTAGGATAGTTCTGGAACAATCCATAAGAAAAAGGAACCTCATTACTGATAGGCTGAATTCCAATTACTCCGCTGCCTTCAACTGCTGTATATCTGCCGTTTTTCTGAACATTATAAGACCTGTCAACCTGGCCGTTTGTCCAGTTAATGACTATTGAATCAGATTTATCCGCGGTTCCCAAACCAATAATTAGCTCAACATCATCACTGCTCAAATAGCTGTTGCCGCCCAATATCACCTGCTTGTTCATCACTCCGCCTGCATAAGATGTAACTACTGTACCGATAGCATCTTTGTTTGACTGCATACCGATACATTTTAATTTTATCCAGTTGTTGCTCCCTGTGCTGTTTTTGTAAAAATGAGCTACTGAATCCCTTGACATTGTAGCGCATATATCCGGATACCCGTCATTATTATAATCACCTTTTGCAATGCCATATGTAAATGTGCTGTCCCTGATCCCGATATTGAAGCCAACATTTGAAAATGTGTTGTTCCTGTTATTCCTGTATAAAACATCGCACATATCTATTCCAGCAGATGCTGACGCATAAAGGTCACACCATCCGTCATTATCATAGTCTATAAAGCTGTTTCCCCAGCACTCTTTATTTATTGTTGTGTTTGTCGGAACTGCAACATTTGTAAACGTTCCGTTTCCGTTGTTCCTGAAAGTTGCGTTACCCGGAGGGCCGTTGCTTACATGCATATCAAACAAGCCATCATGATTGTAATCGCCTACTGCAATTCCCATCGCATCAAAATAACACATTGTAGTCGAAAAGTATGTAACATCGGTAAATGTACTGTTGCCGTTATTTTTGAAAAGTGTTGAACGTTGTTGTTTATCCATTGCAATATAAATATCCTGCCAGCCGTCGTTATCATAGTCAAATATTACTATTGCAAGCGGCTTTTTGTAAAGACTGTCCTTAGCCCCTGAAGAATTTGTTATATCTGTAAATGTACCGTTACCGTTATTTTTATAGAAATAATTTGGCTGCTCACCTGCTCCTTCAATGTTACCGTAAACGCCGACATATAGATCAATGAAACCATCGCGGTTTATATCTCCCCATGCTGCAGTGGTAGTTTGATAATTAAACGGAATACTTATTCCCGCAGATGCGGTTACATCAGTAAATGTACCGTTACCGTTATTTTTATATAACCTGCTGCCTGAATACCAGCTTGTTAAGAATACATCTCTCCATCCGTCATTGTTATAATCACCCCATACCACCGATTTCAGGCAATCACCTGTGAAATCAATTCCGGTTTGGCTGGTTACATCTGTGAAAAATCCATTATCGTTACGGTAGAAAATAAAATGTGTTCTTCCGCCTATGAGAAGATCTATATCTCCGTCATTATCATAATCAGCAAATCCTGCACCGCCGCCGGGAATATAATAATCATCAAAATAAGTTGAGTGTATCCCTATTTGCTGAGCTACATTAGTAAATGTTTGTGAGTTAACGCATGGTACCAATAAGAATAAAAAAATGCCAAAAAGTAAAATTTTTACTTTCATATCTGCTCCTGAAAATGAATGTTTTATTTAATTTATTGACCGATTATAATGCTTTTAATAAAATATTGCAATACATTTAAATAAATAAAAAAGCCCCAAAATATTATTATTTTGAGGCTTTTCGTAGATTTTTATAACTTTATTTAACTAAAAGCATCTTTTTGGTTTCTTTGTAGTTTCCTGATATTATTGTGTAAAAATAAATTCCGCTTGCAAGGTTATCTGGCCTGAATGTTACTGAATGATTTCCTGTTAAGAACATTCCGTTTACCAGTTCAGAGACCTGCTCTCCATTTATGTTGGTTACAGTTATTTTCACATTTCCTGCTGTTGGAACTGAAAAACTTATCTTTGTTTCCGGATTGAACGGATTTGGATAGTTTTGCTTCAGTTCAAATTTAACCGGAATTGAATTATTATTTATTCCAACCATATTCTGGCATGGTCCGTCAATTTGTGAGAAGGTCAATGATTCGGTCCTGTTGGAATTATTGTTTGTTGTATAACCTCCTACTGTATAAACAACATCATAACCCAGACCGCAAGCTTTAAAGTTTGATCTTGCCTGTGAATTATCCGGAAGCCCCGGCTGCCATGACTGTGTGCAAAAATTCCAGAAATGAGTCTGCGCTGTGGGTGCATTGCCTCCGATAGCGCCGCCTGTAAACATTATTCCTACCCCTGTACCCTTTACTGCAACATATGATGCAAGCCTTGTAACTGTACCCGGTGGGTAAGAAGGCAGTGATGTCCATGTTATGTTCAATGTACTCGGATTAATAACACCCTTATAACAATTTGCTATAGAAACGCCGCCTGTAGTGTAACCACCGGCGGTAATTATTGTATCGCGGTATAAACCGCCGCCCATCATAGCTATAGGCATTGGAAGATCTGTTTTATATGAATAGGAATTGTTCGTAACATTATATAGCTGAACTTTATTTGTTTTCAACGCCGTCGATCCGAAATAACCATCGCCGCCGCCGATAACAAATATGTGGGATTCATTATATTTTAAAACCAGCGCGTCAGTTATTTGGGTAAGCATGTCAGCTTTTGTCTGCCATGAATTTGAGGCAACATTATATTTTAGGGTCTTTCCAAGAACACCCGGCTGGGTGTTTCCGCCAAATACGTAAATGTCAGTACCGCCATTTATAGTTATGGCTGTTGCTGATGACATTTGTGTCGGCATTGTAGAATAATTATTCTGCCATGTATTTGTTGCAAGGTTCAGCCTTGAAACCCTTTTCATCTCGGTGGTTGAGTTACCTCCTCCGAACTGGTAAATATACGGAACTCCTGAGATCTCTACATATGCGCAGCAGCTTCTTGATACAGAATTTGGGGAATTGGATAAAACTGTCCAGCTTCCGGCAAGCATATAGGAAGAAGTTGGTTCATAAACATTTCCTTGTGTAAAATTTTCATCATAATCCTGGTTTTGAGCCCGGATTTCCGTAAAACCCATAAAGAAAATTGTTAACGTAATTAGAATCTTCATACAGTTAGTCATTAGTTTATAGTTGTTTATAAATTAAGTTATAAAATGCCCCCTATCTGTAGTCAATTTAACTACACTGAATTAGTTATTCAATCACGTATTTAGTGTAGTAGCTAAAATCACGATATTTTCAATAAATTTTATTTAATAAGCACCATTTTTTTTGAGTTAGAATAGCTTCCTGCTTCAATTTTATAAAAATATACACCACTCGAAAAGCCGCTTCCATCAAACACGGCTTCATGTGTACCGGGAGTTGTATATTCATTCTTTAGCTCCAAAACTTCCCTACCCAGTATATCAGTGACTGTAATTTTCACATTTCCGCCGGTTGGGATCTGGTAAACTATCTTTGTTTGCGGGTTAAATGGGTTCGGATAATTTTGCATAAGCTTATACACCATAGGCAGCTGATTATTACCAATCCCTGTTAATGGGCCGCCGTCACAATTTAAAAGACAAGTATCTGCAAACACATCCAATGGCCTTGTTGATTGACCCTGGATCGAGCCACCTGCACACCATATTTTTACGCCCGGACGGTTACTGCAGTATGTAATGCTGGCTGATATTGCGCCATAAAGATTATTTGTTCTTATAGGCTTGCCGTCTTTGTATGTCCACGCTGATGTTGTAGTATCCCAAATAGCTACTGAATCATTCCCTGACCCGCCTGTTATTTCGCCCATGATTACATAAAATTTACCCATAATTGCTGTGCCGCCGGGTCTGCTGGTTGGCACTGAAATATTTGGTTTCTGCACCCACGTTATCTGCAGCGGGTTAGCAGGATTAATTGTACCGATCCAGAAATCATTTCTGAATGCGCTAGAAAAGCCCGCGCAAACAAACAATTTATTTCCAAGAATACCTCCGGCAAAACTTCTTCTGCCGTTGCCTGAAGATATTTGAGTTGCCTGCGCCCATGTATTTGTATTTGTATTGTAAACCTGTATCAGAGTTTCGTATGTATTCCACCCGCCAAGCATGCAGTAAATAAGACTGTCATGATAACACTCCGCAACATTACCTGTAACCGGTGTAGGTATATCTGCAACTGTGCTCCATAACCCTGTTAATACGGAATACACAAATGTTTCTGGGGTACCAAGCGCTATTGCGGTATTGCCGCCGCCAATGTAGTATAATTTATTCCCGCTGGCTACAAGATCTCCGCCTGTTTTTGCTACCGGGGTTCCTGTGCCTGTTGACCACGTATTGCCGCTTATAGAATACTTGTAAAATATTGATGAGGGTGTGCCTGTTGATGAGCCGCCTGCTACATAAATCGTGTCACCTAAAACAACTGATGCGTGTCCCCATAAGGTGCCTGAGCCGGGCATATCCGGAAAATTTCCGCACCACTGGTTCGCCTGATAGATCTGCGAATAAATTGTTACAGTAAATAAGAAAAATAAAATTGAAATATTTTTTATCATGGTTTTAACCCCCCCTGGGAAACTTAAGATAACAAATTTCAGTTAGCTTAAAATAGGTATTAAAGGGGGCTAAATCAATAAGAGTATTGGTTAACTAATAACGCTACTATTTGATAATTACCATCTTTTTAGATGCTGAATTAACACCATCAGAAATGGTATAGAAGTAAATACCGCTTGCCAGATTGCTACCGTCAAAATCTATTTCATAACTTCCCATTTTTAATCCTTGGTACTCATATTTTGCGGCTATTTTGCCAAGCAAATCACAAATCACCAGTTTTACGTTTGAAAACTGCCCTTTCACTCCTTGAGGTATATCAAACCTGATCTTTGTAACAGGGTTAAACGGGTTCGGATAATTTTGATATAACCTGAAACTCCTTGCAATATTATTGTTGTGTATTATGCCTATTGGCGGTGGATTAGTAAATGAATACTTTTGTGCAGTATTTAAGATATTGGGATTTTTGAAACCTCCGAATAAATAGAAATAATTTGAGTCAACCCCCGTTACGGCTGCAAAGGATGAGATATTTCCAACAGTATCTCCTGATACCGGCATAAAATTTGTCCAGTAACCTGTACCGGTACTGTAATTGAGACCCCAAATATTATTTAACGAAACCGCACCGTTCATAGCCGGACCAAATAACATATAATCTTTCCATTTTGAGCCTGCCACCCTGTAAACACCGGCATTAAAAGGCGTTTCACCAATAAAAGTCCAGCTAATTAATAAAGTATCAGAATTAATAAATGATACTTCCCCTCTATAGACTGTATTGAGGTTACCTGCATTAAAACCACCGAGAACAAAAATTGAAATATCAGTTGATAATATGTTCATCTCCGCATGGGCTGTTGTAATATTAACGGGGAAAAGTGTAGAATTACGCCATGTATTTATTGCAGGGTTAAATATTCTGACATAGTTCTTAGCTCCGGAGTAACCATTTGTTGAACCCCCGATAGTAACTATTAAGCTGTCATTTAAAACACATACTGCCGCTTCATGCACAAAAGGGGCAGGCATGGTATCAGCTATTGACCATGAGTTTTGCTGTAATGAATATTTATATAATAAACCATCAGGTGCGCTGAATGATGATCCAACAGAGCCGACAAGGAATAGATCATTTTTAACTTTTACAAGC
The DNA here is from genome assembly GCA_039933555.1 of Ignavibacteria bacterium. GTDB lineage: Bacteria > Bacteroidota > Ignavibacteria > Tepidaquicellales > OLB5 > OLB5. Next base: position 3,012 of record JBDTNV010000005.1, on the reverse strand, counting down.
TTACCTAACCATCTGCCTTGCGGCAAAAATGGCGCCTGCTGATATGTTCCACCGGCTATATCATACCACCAGCATGTGTCATTTGGAACCGCGTTCTCGTCTGCGCCCCCGCAAATGAATATCCTGTTTGTCAAAGAATCATAATAAGTATTTACACCAATTAAAGACTTGGGAAGGTTGTTTAACCTGCTCCATGAGCCATTAACAACAAGGTTAGTATCCAAAAATGAAGGCTGCGAATATTGAATGTTCTTCTCATTGGGGTCTGCCGGAGCATAAAACGGGTTTTCCTGTGAGATAAGGATACCGGTTAAAACTATAATAATGATTAACGGAAATATTTTCTTAAGCATATACAAGGTTATGCAATTTTTAGAAGATATTCAATTTAAAAATTTGCAATAAAAACACAGTTTGTGAGGTATTTTCACCTGCACAATTATTGTCATTCCTGCGCCGTGCCTGCAGCAGGCAGGAAGGCAGGAATCTTTCTTCATTTCCAAAAGGTCACATTCCATGTACGTAGTGTACCCCTGACAAAATAGTTGGCGCTATTTAATCACTAACATCTTTTTTGTTGCGGTGTATTCGCCGGCATCTAATCTGTAAAAATAAACACCCGATGCAAATTCTGATGCGTCAAAAGATACCTCATATACTCCTGAATTCCTGAACTCATTCACAAGCGTTTTCACTTCCCTGCCCAAAATATCAAAAACAACCAGCTTTACATTTTCACCCTGCGGCAAAGTAAATTTAATTTGCGTAACGGGGTTAAACGGGTTTGGAAAGTTCTGGCTTAAGCTGTAATAATTGGGTATTTCTATGGTTTGAATGCCGCCAACAGGACATTGATAAGTAACTATCAAACACCAGCCCGTCAAAGTACCGATATCACCGGATGCGGTATCTGTTATAGCGAGCTTCCAGTACCCATCCCCTAACCCGGCACCAAAATTAAATACAGTAAGAGGATTGGTAGGTCTGAATGAACCTGTGAATGGAGCTGTACCGGATGCAATTGGAACCGACGCAGAATCGTTCAGTATAGTGTTGACAAAGTTATCTCCTGAACCACCTGCCCTATCGATAATTAATGAACCTGCATTTCCTTTTCTTAAATAGAATCTAAGGTCTGAATCCCATGTATGTGTTACATTTGTTATTTTGACATTAACATCCAATATTGTGCAGTTGCTTCCGAGGATAACTTGTAGAGAATCAACAGTAGTTGCAAAATCAATAAGAGGAATATTTATTCCTGTTCTGCAGTATGAATCCTGGCGTCCCGGAGGTGGTATTATGAACCCCTCAAGCCTTATCCCGTAGCCTTTCCAAAGAGAGAAAGTTGTCGTCTCAACAAATACGGGGGGGTATGTTGTAGTTAATCTTGCATAGCCCAGGCCCATTGTGCTTACCGGTCCGTTTTCATCGGCAGAAATGAAGAACGGCAGTACAGGATTATTATTCCACCTAACACCAACATAGTATGCCCTGTTTATTGCTAAGAAGCTTATGGGATAAGTATATCTTGTGTGCTGCGGAAAGATACCAACTGAATTTGCAGTCATATTATTTACGCGGTAGACCACATTTCCCGGTATGCCGCCTGAACCCAGGGTATCATAAATAATAAGGTCAAATGTTAAGTTTCCTGAAGGCGCCTGTGCTGTCCACGTAACGCACATATTTATTAAATTAAACGGTACAGAAGGCATAACCATTCTCTGAAGATATGTTGTAGAATCTCCGGTTGAAACTGTGCGGTAACCGTTCTCGTAAGTGCCGTCATCCCTGATAATGCTTATGAGCGGCCCGCCGCTGCAGGTTATGCCGGTATCAGTGATGTTTCCCCAGTTCGGGCCTGAATACAGAGATGCGACTGTTGAGGAAATCTCCTGTGAAATCAATTTGTTTAAGCTGAGTAAGAAAACGAGAAGTGATCCTAAAAATATTTTGGAGGTATTCATGATTAGTGTTTCTCCTTTGAATAGAACAATTCTTTAGAGTAAAATCAAAATTTTTGAGCAGAAAGAACGGGAATAAATGTTTGATTTTATATGAGATATACCGCTAAATTTATACAGAATTTTAACTATATGCAATAAAAAAAGCCCGTCTATATTTCTATAGACGGGCTTGTTAATTCTGTGATTAAAACAAAGTGATAATGCTAATTATTTAACAAGTAACATTTTCTTTGTCTGTGTAAATTCACCGGCTTCTAATCTGTAGAAGTAAGCGCCTGATGAAAGTGATGATGCATCAAAGTTTACTTCGTATGATCCTGCATTCCTGAATTCATTAACCAGTGTTTTTACTTCTCTGCCCAAAATGTCAAATATAACTAATTTCACGTTATCGCCCTGGGGCATTGTGAATTTAATTGATGTTGACGGGTTGAACGGATTAGGATAGTTCTGGCTTAAGCTGTAGTAGTTAGGAATTTCAATTGTCTGAATTCCGCCTACTGGACAGTTATAAGTAATAACTAAACACCATGCTGTTAATGCACCCTGATCACCAGCAGCTGAATCGGTGATAACCATTCTCCAGTAACCTGATACAAATGCTCCGTTAAATGGTGTTAACGGGCTTGAAGGCCTGAATGATCCTGTGAAAGGAGCAGTACCGGAAGCGATTGGTGTTGCAGCTGAATCGTTTAATACAGTATTTATAAAGTTATCGCCTGAACCACCAACTGCATTGATAATACGTGATCCGATTGCACCTCTCTGTAAATAGAAGTTTAAATCTGAATCCCATGTATGTGCAACGTTATCAATTCTAACGTTAACATCTAATACTGTGCAGCCAGCACCAAGATTTACAAGAACTGAATCTCTTGCTGTAGAATTATCAAGGATTGGAACATTGATACCTGTTCTGCAGAAGTTACCAACTGAACCGGCAGCCGGTGCTGAACCTTCAAGTCTTACACCCCAGCTCTTCCACGTTGGGAAAGCAAGTGTAACATCGGTGAATACCGGTGGGTATGTGGTTGTAAGTCTC
>JBDTNV010000004.1:0-54861 GCA_039933555.1 Ignavibacteria bacterium | reverse complement strand
TGGAAAGGTAGTATACCTGCAAGGGTATCGTGGGTTCGAATCCCACCTTCTCCGCAAAAAATTCAACCAAAAAAGCCCGGCAGTAGCCGGGCTTTTTCATGCATGTTATACCGTTATTTCAATAACACAAGTTTTTTCACTGCAGTAAAATCACCGGCTTCCATCCTATAGAAATAAATTCCACTTGCAAGTTGTGATGCGTTAAAATCAATTTCATAGTTTCCCGCTATTCTCATTTCATCTACAAGTGTTTTTACTTCCCTTCCAAGAATATCATATATCTTAATTACAACAAATGCCTGTTTAGGTACAGAGTACTTAATTGTTGTAACCGGATTGAACGGGTTAGGATAATTCTGTGAAAGATCAAATTTAACCGGTACCTGATTATTATTTACAGCAAGTATGGCATTATAAATAATATTAAGGCAGTACCTTTCAACATGCCCGGTATCACTTGATGCCTGGTCACTTACCTTCAGTATCCAGTTACCATGAACATCCAGTCCGTTGAAAACATTTAACGGACTTTCCGGTTTAAAGGAACCGGTAAAGGGCGCTGTCCCCGATGAAATTGATACACTTGCGGAATCATCAAACAGTGTATTGGTATAATTATCGCCGCCTGAGCCGCGCTGGTTGGATAGGGATACTTCTATACCGGTTGGGGAAGTAATACTAAATGATATATCACCGTCATAAGTATGTATCAATGACTCCATTTTAAAATTGAGATCTACAATAGTACCGGATTGCTCAATATATAATGTATCATAAGATGTTTGATTATCCCTGATAGGTAAATATGTCTGTTTGCAGAAGCTTGCTGCAGCCTGGTCAGTTATCACAAATCCAAAGTATCCCGCTGAAGGCAGCCTGCCAATATTATGATTTGAAGAATTATCTATAGCTTTAATTACATAAAATATCGAATCGCCCGGAATTACATCAGGATTAGATGAATTGAATACCCCGCTAAAATTGCTGCCGCTGGAATTATTCAGCCTGAATGCTTTAACAGGAGATGGTGTATTTTTATACCACTCAATCCATACACTATCCAATCCAATATTATCAGTTACACTGCTGTTTAATGTTACAGGCCACATAGGCTGACCGGTATTTTGGATCTGTGTATGAGTAATAACCGGCGGAGTTACATCAACTGAAGCTGTAAAGCTAAAACTGCCCGTCGGGGCATCCGGAGGAAGAACTGTTATGCGGTTCATCATATCACAGGTTTTTAAGTAATATTTATAAACCGCAGTTGAGCCATTTCCGGGTATAACGGCACTCCAGTTATTGCCGCCTGAATTTGTCATAGTAACACTATCGGTAAAATTGCTTCCCCGTGTCCAGTATAACCTGGTTTTTGCGGGATCGATGTTAGACCCTGAGGGAGTAATTACACAATTTACCGTATAAGGTCCGTTAAGATTTTCGGTGTTAGGCAGACATGCGTGCGCTATTACCGGGCCGTATGCAGCTTCATAAATAGAAGGGTCGCCGAAGCAATTATACATTTCAAGATACCTTCTCATATCAGTTGTAACACTGCCATAGTACTGCACAAGGTAATATTTTGCAAGTGCGAACATTGGGGCAGTTTTTTTCAATCCGTCTGTGAACATTGCCCTGTAAAGCCTGCGCTCCAGGATATCATCCTCATCCCAGAATGAATTCACAGATGAGCCCCAGTAGACTGAGCCTGCCTTAGGTCTGCGTATCCATGTTTCACCAAAACACTCTGAGTTTTGATACTGCCCAGTGAGGCATGCAAATGAATAAACAAACGGGAAGTAGGAATTATTCAAAGCATTCACCTGTGACTGGTTCAAAGGCGGCCCGTCAGCCCAGCTGGTAGTACTGCCGTGGCCTGAATAAATTGCAAATACCTGGTTATTGTTTAATGCATCTATTAACTGCTGGGTAGTTGCACTATATGTATGAGTATATAATTTGATATTTGTGTAAGTGGAAGCAGTAAAAAAACTATCGATCACAAAATTATGAGTTCCTTCTGTAATAGCATAATTATCAGTGGATGCCATAAATACATTCTTATTGGGTAAGGAGCCTATGTTGCTTTCCATATAAATTGTTTTTGTAATAATATTGGTAAGCTCCGTAGTATTTGATACAGAGAACCTGCCTATGAAGGCATCGGCAAATGCATCACCGCCTTCGAGTAAAGTATAATTCAGGTCTGTATGCGGATTATCCGAACCAACCCCCGTCCATTCCGGTATTTTATCAATATCACCCGCAAGCAGAATAAATTCAGGCCTGGTGGATACATTATTATACCTGTTCTGGATATAACTCTGAATCGCTGTTGTGGTGGTTCCGGTTGTACTGGTATTTACCATAAGCACATTGTAACCCATACTTGCTTTATAAGAAGCAAAGGGTCCCATAACTGATTCATATTCAGGAGGCGTAATAATGAGATAATTATTAGTACCTGTATAATCTACAGTTTCAGAATTCACTGCCAGAGCATTGAAGATCTCTCTGAAGGAACCTGCAACCGATGAATAATGCGGATATCCGTTTGGCAGATCAATTTTTACCCTGGCGTTCTTTGTAATAACCAGTTTTCCGGTTGAGGGATCATACCTGAACGGAAAAATAGTGACCATTACAGCTTTGACTCCCGCAGTAATAAAGGGCTCCGATATCCTGACAAACGGGTTTAAAATGCTGCCTGTGGTTCTGTAGTATTCTTTATTGATCGTAAAAGGTCTATCCTTCAGCTCCCTGGATTTCTCCCATGGCGCCTGTGTTGGGAATATTTTCCGCTGAAGATATTTCTCTTCTACGGATTGGTTCTGTACATAAAATGCCGGTGATGTTTCTGCTTTATTTAAGATGAGGATGAAAGTGAGCTGAGGTAATAATGGTAAGCCTTCTTCAGGGGTAATACCATAATTATTAACGTTAATGATATCGTAGGGTTCTCCTTCTCGGGTTACAGTTTCTGTACTGTATGAAGGAAGATTATACTCTATTTCATATCCGTTATTTGCCTTAATTAACTTAATACCGTTAATATTCTGGGAATATGAAACAAAATCTACCGCCAGACATAGCAATATTATCGCGATGACGGCCGCAGTATAGCGTATCATAGTTTTTAGCTCCTGGTGTAAGAATTATTTTAAAGAACATATTTACACCATACAAATATAACCTGTAAGACGGGGTTTCGGTATATAATAATCTTTCCATTCAGTTATTCTTAGTGTAATAAAATACATTTAAAAAGTGTTTTAATTTACCATATTCTTTGCAATATTTGTGGAATTAATGAAAGAGAATGAATTTACCTGCAGGATATAACGAAAAGCTTTACCAGCTGCTTGAAGAAGTACATAGACTGAAGCTTAATGAGCCCCAAAAAGCGCTTGAACTTGCTAATCTTGTTTACGTTCAGGCATTAAAATCAGCTGACGAGTTGCTGGAGGCTTACAGCCTTTATGCGCTTGGCGTATGCAATGAACTGGTATCAAACTATCCACAGGCGATGAAATTCCTTTCAGAAGCGATAAAGCTTGCCCAGCATATTGGCGAACGCAGGATTACCGGGGATTCCCTTAATTGTGTTGGGATCATAAATGATAACCTGAATAACTATTCCAATGCCCTTAAAGCTTATTTTAAAGCTCTAAAAATATATGAGGAAATTAAAGAAAACAAGAAAGTAGCAATTGTTCTGTCTAATATCGGGTTAATATATACTAATATTAAAGATTACAGGAACGCTCTGAAGTTTTATTCACAGGCGCTTGATATAGCTGAAGAAGAGAACGATAACGAATCTCTGCTGGTGACCAATATTAATATCGGGCTTACCCACTCTCTCCTGGGTAATTATGATGAATCGCTCAATTTCCTTTACGATGCGCTTGAGCTTGCCATACAAAGAAATGATAACAGAAGGACCTCTATAGCGCTGGATCATATTGCCGAAACAAATATCCAGTTAAACAATATAACAGAAGCTTACCGCATATTTGAAGAAAGCAGAAAAATTAAGGATGTGCTTGCAGATAAAAGGGGTTTAGTAAAAATATACGGAACAATTGGCCAGTTAAAGCTTCTTGAAAACAACATAGATGAAGCAAAAGTTAACCTTGAAAAAGCTCTGGATATTGCAACAGATCTTGGGATGAAAAAATCCATACATGAACTGCACAGGTCGCTTTCATCAGCATACGAAAAAATGAATGATGCTGAACACGCTTTATTCCACTTAAAGCTGGCTTACCAAAAGGAAATCGAGCTACTGAAAGAGGAAGCAGAATTAAGGGCCAAGAACATATCTACTCAGCTTGAAATTGAACAGGCACAAAAGGAAGCTGAAATTCAAAAACTCAAGAATATAGAGCTTGCGCAGGCGCTCGAAGATGTTAAGAAGCTTAATGTAAAATTAAAAGAGCTAAATGATGAAAAAAATGAATTTATGGCAATAGCCGTACATGACCTCAAAAACCCGCTGCAGAATATACTTTCAACAGCAAGAATATTGAAAAGAGATCCCCAAATGCAGAAGAGCGAAGCGAATGAATATACACTCAACATAATAAGCCAAACGGACAGGATGTTCAATATTATCAAGAAGCTTCTTGATCATAATGCAATAGACCAGGGTGAATTGAAAATTAAGTTTTCTGATTTTGATGTAAATTCCCTTGGAAGGGAGCTTGTTTCAAATTTCAGGGAAGAAGCCGAAAGGAAAAAGATAAACCTAAGCCTGCAAAGCACTTCCGGTGAGCTGATATTAAGAACTGATAAAGAAATACTTTATGAAGTTTTACAGAACTTGATATCAAATTCCATAAAGTTCTCTGGGGAAGACAAGGATATTATTTTGAAAATAACCGGTGATGATGAAAAATTTGTTCGTATTGATGTAATAGACCAGGGTCCGGGGTTCAGTGAACAGGATAAGAAAAAAATGTTCAATAAGTTTGCTAGACTCAGCGCCAAACCAACGGGAAACGAACACTCCACCGGCCTGGGGCTTTCAATCGTGAAAAAGCTTTGTGAGTTAATTGATGCCAATTTAAAACTGGAAAGCCGTGAAAATGAAGGCGCGAAATTTACTATTAATATCAAGAAAGATACCAAAACATCATAAATTTATATGTTTTAAATAACTTGTTTACGTTATTACATTTGTAAAGATGATTTGTGAAATTAATGACAGTATATATTATAAAATAAATTGAACTAAATGCCTGACTTATCAACTCTTATTGATGAAGGAACCCGAATAAGACAAACTTTACCGGCTGAAGCGCTTGAGATCTTCAGAAAAGTACTGAATGAATCAGAGAACAATTCTGACGAAGAATTCAGAACAAAATCCCTATTTAATATTGCTATTACATATCTTATCCTCGGTGATTACACCAAATCAATTTCACATTTCCAGAATGCATTAGAGACAGATTATGCACAGAAGAACATTGAACTGCAGGCTGAGATCCTAAGGGGTATTGCCTTCAACAACGCGCGAAAATATCATTATAAAGATGCGTTGAAGTTTTTTTATCTTTCTGAAAACCTGAGCATACAGTCATGGAACATGCCAAATTTGCATAATGTATACCAGGGATTGGCGTCTCTGTATTCAAAACTGCACTTGTATGAAAAAGCTCTTACTTATTCATTGAAATCACTGGATATTGCGATACAAAGCGGAAATGAAGAGCCTCTGCAGACATCTCTGATGTCAATTGGCGCATGCTATTATAAGCTTGGTAATTTTTCAGATGCGAAAAAATATTTCGAAGAATCATTAGGAATATGCAGCAACCCTTTTGCGGAGTCAAATGCTCTGCATTTTATTTCAATGATGAAATTTGATGATGAAAATTTTGAAGAAGCTGAGAAAATGGCCCTAAGGCAGATAGAAATCTGTGCTAAAAACAACTATTTTGATTTTGAGGCTCTGGGTTTAAGATTATTAGGAAATATCAGTTTTAAAAATGAGAAATACGAAGATGCGTTAAGGTACTACGAAAAGGCAATCAAAGTAATTGGTGAAGCCGGTGACAGAACAATAAAATTTTCAATATGTAAGTATATTATTGACACATATGAAAAAATGGGCAATAATGAAAACATGATGATCAGCCTTTACTCAGAGCTTTACAAAGATCACGTCAAACATCTTCAGAATGATATCCACGTTAAGATTGAGCAGATCGATCTCGATAACGAAACAGAACTCATATGGCAGGAAGTTGAGAAAGAAAAAGAAAATAACCTCAATATGGTTAAGACTCTGGAAAGAGTAAATACGCTGAACTTTGAACTGAAACAGCTTCATGAAGAAAAAAATAATCTTATGGAAATTCTTGCTCATGACCTGAAGAATCCACTGCAGAGTATCCTCTCATCTGTTAAGCTTATGAATTCCCATGATGAAGATAAAACATTCAGGCATGAATTATCCGGAAACATTAAAGAACAGTCAAAAAGAATGTTTACTCTAATTAAGAGATTACTTGACTACAGAGCAATTGAAAGCGGGAGTATCTGCATTAAATTCACTGAGTTCAATTCACATGACATTTCAGAAAAGCTGATAAGGGATATAAGGATTTCGGCTGTTAAGAAGGGAATAAATATTATTGATGAATGTTCAAGCAAAGAGCTTGTCATCAAATCCGATATGGGTTTACTTTACCAGATACTTGAAAACCTGCTAACAAATGCAGTAAAATTCTCGCCGCCGGGCTCTAACGTTTATTTAAGATGCAAAAGCGCTGATAAGGATATAATATTCGAAATAGAAGATGAAGGACCGGGATTTACTGAGAATGACAAGAAAAAACTGTATTCAAATTTTTCAAAATTAAGCGCACAGCCAACTGCAAATGAACATTCAACCGGACTTGGGCTTTCAATTGTAAAAAAACTATGTGAATTACTCAATGCGGATATTAGGCTGGATTCCGGAGTGAATAAAGGCGCTAAATTCATTATTACATTGAAAAAAGAATAATTGCCCAAAGGATATCTTATTGAGGATTCGCCTTTTACTGTACCAGCTCTCTGAATTATTTGATTTGCATCCCTGAATTTTCAAGTGATAAAGCTCACCTGGAAAAACAGCTTCATACCCGCTCTTAACCTTGCCACTTTGTTTTCAAATCTGTTAACTTTTCATTTATCCAGTCTTTGTGCACCACATTATTGTTGTTTGAAAGTTCCATCAGAACCAGTTCTGCTGCAAATTTATCAGGATTTGCGCTAAGTCTCATCAGGTCTGTTGTAAACTTAAGATAACTTAGATGTCTTTGTTTAAGCTGTGGTGCAATTGATAAATTCTTTGAGAGAAAATGTCTGTATGAATCAATATGAGATTGGGCCTGTTCAATATATTCAAGTTCGTAATAAATTTTAAGTGTCCAGCTTTTGATATCAAGCTTAAGAATGAAATAATCATTTTTTACTTTATTCAGATCAGCCAGAGCCTTCAGGAAATCTTTTTTGAGAAAATTCAGTATAGCTGAGCTGTAATACTGCATACTATCCCTGTATTCAGACTGCACATTTGGAATATACTTTGAACAGAAATTTTCTGCCCATTTAAGTTCTTTTATGTTTACTGCCGCAATAAAAATATTTTTGAATTTCTGCGCGGTCATTTCTGCTGTCCCATACGAGTATATACCGAATTCCATCATAAGCTCATATACGTGAAATATTTCTTTCCTGTATTTATCCGGGTTATTTTTCATTCTCATTAAACAGCAAGTTTCAAGATACTGCAGAAAGTGATGCTTATCATCTTTAGTCAACAATTTCATAACATTTTCAACTGACTCCTTGAAAATATCGAAATACTTATCATCATTTTCCTCAACCAGTGCATTTAACAGATTATAGTATATATTGATAATATCGTAATGCTCAGCTCTCTTGGTCTTAAGTTTTTCAAGTATAGCTTTAAAATCAAAGTTCTTCATGAATTCATATGCCAGGCTGAAATCATATTTCGCATTGAAAGTTTTTTCGTTTATTATCAGGTCATGAATATTCCTTACTATTTCAATCAGCATAAAATAAATAAGATTTTCAGACCTTTCATTAATATTCTGTACGATCTGCTGCTGTTTATCTCTTCTTAAATAAAAATCAACATTTACCACTTCAAGCTCGAAAAGAGAAAAATATCTTGTTCTCTTATCTTCCATTGCGCTTAGTTTCTTAAGTGTATCTTTGTGGTTTGTCAGGTACAGGCTGTCAAGCCCCCTATCTTTTAATTCTTCCAGTAATGTCAGCTTATCACCAAAAGTGTCAATCATTGTTTTCTTAAGTATCAAAAAATCCTCACCCAGTTTGATCAGGTCTGAAAGTAATATCCTTATAACAGTATCATTATACTTTTTCCCGGGATATATCCTGGAAAAAAGTTTTTCCTTTTCGATCAATGGAGAGCTGAAATCAGGCTGATATTTCCTGATGATATCATAAAGCTTTATTACATTTTTATTTGAATTGTGAAATGGTGAGTTTACAAAATCCCTGAACTGCTTCAGCTCTTCCTTGGAAAACGACTTTACCAGGTCTATGAATTTACTCTTTAACATTGTCAGTTAAATTATAACAATTTCTGCAATTATAAAAACCAATAAAGCGGTTTTTTACCTGAAAATCAACATTATTGATTAATTTGATTGAAAAATCGCACAATTTAATTATAACATTTTTGATATAAATTCCGTCATGCTTTCAGTTATAACAATCGGGAAAAATGTCCGGCGATCTTTTGCTATTATTTTGAAATACAATTGCTTTTGAGACCTTCATGGAATTTCTTAGCTCTATAACATCAATATATTTTTATAACAAAAGAGAAAAGAATTCTTTGTCTTTCTTGCCGGCAGATTCTATTTTGCATCTAAAATTTAAGGCAGATCAAATCTGATACAATTTGGATCAGCAAAAAGTTAGAAAGAAATTTAAACGGAAATCTAAAGCCAGGGTATTTGTGGACTGCAGAGATATGCCAAGCGAAAACGACTGCTCATTATATATTTCCGGCAGTAAGAAGGAAGTTTTTAAAACCGCTTTAACACATGCAATTGAAGAACACGGGCACAAGGATACACATGAATTGAGAAAACAATTAAGAGCAATATTAAAAAGAGAAACCATAAAAAATAACAAAATAATTCAGAAAGGAATTAAAACATGATATTAGTAAGAGATATTTTTCACCTCAAATTCGGTAAAGCAAAAGACGCAAAAGTTCTTTTAAATGACGCACGAGAGCTGAACAGGAAATATGGATTTGATAAAACCCGGGCATTAACGGATCTTGTAACGGGACATTCATACACCCTCGTACTTGAAAGTGAATGGAATTCACTAGCCGACTGGGAAAACAGTATGAAGCAGGGTCTGGGTGCTGAAGATTGGCAGAAATGGTACCAGAAATTTATTCCGCTGGTTGAATCAGCCAGCAGGGAAATATTAAACATTGTGGAATAATTCTTTAACAAAGCAAATTTATTAATCAAACTAAAACAAATAAAGAGAAAATGAAAAACACAGTAAACGGCAATACACTCGTCTTAACTAAGAATGCTGAAGTAAAGGATTTTAGAAAACCGGAGGAAGTCCGGGAATTTCCGCTGGGAAAACTTGAGCTAATCAAGATCGGAGATAAAATAATAGGTAAGGCAACATGCAGTCCCGGATGGAAATGGTCTGATTCAGTTCAGCCTGTGGCGAAAACAAAAAGCTGCGAAGCGCCGCACTTTCAATATCATGTTTCAGGAGTACTGAGGATTAAAATGGATGACGGTACTGAATTTGACTGTAAAGCTGGGGATATTTCCTGTATTCCTCCCGGGCATGATGCATGGGTAGTTGGAAATGAACCGGCTGTTGTTATAGATTTCCAGGGAATGGCCGATTATGCAAAATCATTATAATAAATAGAAAGGAAACTTCTTATATGAACAGGTACATGGTTGAAACATCACATAACAGGGAAGAATGCCTGAGGGTGCTGGATGAATTTGTAGTACACGGACACATTACGCACTTTGACTGGGGCTGTGAGAGCGGAGTTTGTACCGGCTGGGCAATTGTTGATGCCGAAAGTGAAGAGCAGGCGCTTTATGCTGTCCCATCCTTCTTAAGGCCAAAGGCAAAAGTTGTTAAGCTTTCAAAATTCACACCTGAGAAAATACAGGAATTTCACGAAGAAACGGAATAACGAAAACAGAAAGAATTAAGGAGAATATTCAAAATGGATATCAAAAAGATCGAGGAATTAAGATCGGGCCTTCGCGGGAGGCTTGTTGCAAAAGGAGACCCCGGGTATGACGAATCACGAAAAGTGTATAACGGCATGATAGATAAAAAACCGGCAATGATAGCCTATTGCGCAGATGCTGCTGATGTAATAACAGCAGTTAACTTTGGCCGGAACAATAAAATACTCATTGCAGTAAGAGGCGGAGGACATAACGGAGGAGGACTTGGTATATGTGATGACGGGCTTGTCATTGATCTATCCGGAATAAAATATACACGGGTTGATGTTAAGGAAAAAACTGTTAGAGTAGGAGGAGGAAGCACATGGGGTGATGTTGATCATGCAACTCATGTACACGGCCTTGCAGCCCCGAGCGGGATTATTTCAACCACCGGTGTAGGCGGTTTAACCCTGGGCGGCGGGATTGGTCATATCACACGCAAATGCGGTCTATCGATCGATAACCTGCTTGAAGCAGATATGGTTTTGGCTGACGGCAGCTTTCTTAAAGCAAGCGCTGATGAAAATCCGGATCTCTTTTGGGCTATCAGGGGTGGTGGTGGTAACTTTGGGATAGTGACTTCATTTCTTTTCAGGCTTCACCAGGTTAAAATGATTGTTGGAGGACCTACATTATGGCCGATTGAAAAAACTGTTGAGGTAATGAAATTTTACAGGGATTTTATTACCAAAGCTCCAGATGAGCTTAACGGATTTTTTGCGTTCATTATTGTTCCTCCGGTTCCCGATTTTCCCGAGGAATTGCACCTGAAGAAAATGTGCGGAATTGTTTGGTGTTACAACGGCTCACAGGAAAATGCAGATAAATTGCTTGCGCCTGTAAAAGCTTTCGGCCCTCCTGCTTTGTATGGTCTGGGTGCAATGCCTCATCCCTCACTTCAAAGCGCTTTTGACGGATTGTACCCTGCAGGTTACCAATGGTACTGGAGAGCTGATTTTGTAAATGAGCTGACAGATGAAGCTATCGAAGAGCACTATAAGCAGGGTTTAAAAATACCTACAATGCATTCATCCATGCACCTGTATCCGATTGATGGAGCAGCAGGAAGAGTTGGTGAAAGTGATACCCCATGGGCATACAGGAAAGCAAAGTGGGCGGAGGTAATTGTTGGGGTAGATCCTGATGCTGCCAATAAAGATAAAATTACAAAATGGACAAAGGAATATTATGATGCCCTGCATCCGTATTCTGCAGGCGGGGCTTATGTAAACTTTATGATGGATGAAGGCGAGGAAAGGATTAAAGCTACTTATGGAAAGAATTATGAAAGACTGGTAAAAATTAAGAAAAAATATGACCCGGACAACCTATTCAGAGTGAACCAGAATATAAAACCGGTATAACAATAACTTAAATTAAATAAAGATATGAAAACAACACTGGCATTTATACTCATCCTGCTTTCAGTAAGTTTATACTCACAGGATTGGGCTAAAGTTAACCCTGAAATGAATCTCATTATTTCTGATACTACGTTACTTCGTAGTACGATCGCAACGATAGAGCCCGGTAAGAAAAGTGAATTTCACACTCACCCGGCAAGTTTCTTCTACGCAATTACCGATGGCAAGATTAAAGTATATTACAAAGACGGTAAAACAGAAGAAATGGAGCTAAAAGCAGGCGATTCAGGTTACGGTGACCCCGAAAGGCCGCATCAGACAGAAAACATTGGTGATAAAACAATAAAATTTCTGCTCGTTGAGCTTAAGGAACATCCGTACACTTCTGCTGAAAATAAATAAAGCAAATGAACATGGTAACATCTGAGTTACAGGGAAAGCTATGGGGTACTTACGCGGAAAACTGGGTTGCCATTGCCGTAAATAAAGCGGGTGAAGAAAAGGTGAGGGAAACGGTAAGTAAAGCGATATCACACCTCAGGCAGCCTTCGGGAGCATACATACTAAAAAATATTTTCAAGTGTATCATAGCTGAAAATTAAAATATTACAATGTAAAGAGTATTATATTTTCAAAAATGACGTCACAAAATAAAAAAGGCGGAATTTGTATTCCGCCTTTTTGCATTAATAATTTTTTCAATTCAGCCTTTTAGTAGGATCCGTCCAGGAAATTATATTTCTGAAATGCCCCTCATAATTTGGATATATTACTATTCCGTAATCTGTGCAGTTCCTGGTTGTATCACATCCATAAGTACCAAGCACTATAGGTATTTCATTGGCAACTCTTGGGTAACTTGACCACGTAGATGCAATGCAGTATCTCCCCGCAGGAATATCATCCATTGAATATGTTGTCTGATATCTCCAGTCCATTCTATGCAGATTCAGCGAATCAGTTCTCACCGGCACCCTGTTGAATGGATTTGAACTATCGGCATCATAAATTGAAACAGAGTAGTATCCTCCGGACATATAAAGTATGGAATCTGTATGAGTAATGTACCCGGTCATTTTGCCGCCGGACCTGCCGGGATCAACCGGACCATCGCATGCAGCTATCAAAGCTAAAAATAAAACTAAAATTAGAATTGTTGTTATGTTTCTCATTTTATCACCCCGCATCAATATGCAACACAATTCCCGCTTATACCATAACTAAACTAGCTATTTTCTGGTAATACTTTTAGGCTACTACATTATTCCACAATCTTGTAGATTTGCCATTTTTGTGAGCCCGGGATTATTATCTTTGAAATCTCATCAGCAAAGGGCTTAAACTGCGGCTGCCCCATATCCGAGATTGCCTTTTCAAAATCGTCAAGTGAGTTAAACACATATTCATCAACAATATGTGCTGCAGTTTCTCCTATGTACCCTGTGAAGACCCTGTTATTGGATGATTTAGCAAACCCGGAGCTTTTCATCTTTTCAGCGCCCCATGCTTTAATGATTTTAAGAGCCTCACCCTGCTTTCCAAAAACAATATCAAGTGACCATTGACATAAAAACATATTATACTCCCTTCTCTTATTTTTTAATTAACATATCTGAATAAGATGACTTCAAAATATTACTCTCGGGTATCTTAAATACTTTTCTCAGATGTTTCATTTTTTCCCGTGATTCTCTTTCATCTTTGATAGACTTGCATACAACTTCAAACTCTATAAATTTTCCCAGCAAATTCACTGAATCAATATGTATTCTCACATTTTGCCAAATATATAATTTACGGGTTTTACTTACAATTACTTTTATTCCGAAGATCTCCTTAAGTAATTTCCTCACCCTCTTTGGATGAGTAATTTCAGAAATATAATAATTACTGAATTTAGCAGATGCGCGGTTTGATCTTTTGTAAAATATTAACTGATGATTTGTATTATTTATTGTTCTGAGCTTTAGCCTGCCCGGTGTGAGATTGAAGTAAACGTCCTTTTGCTTTAAGATACCTTCGTACTTTGCATTAAGTTTTTTTACAGTATTTAATGCATTTCTGTGATCCTTACATTTAACTTTCAGTTCAAAATTTTTCAAGCTGATTGATCAAGTATTTTTACCAGTTCACCGGGAGTTTTAACAGGAAGCCTGCATGCAAAATTTTCGCATACGTAAGCCATTGTTTCATTACTTTCCTGAATGACTTTTGATGCAAATGTAATGCTTGCAGAAGCAATTGCAGGATCAATTTTCACAACAACTTTATCCGGCATATATCTTAACAAAACTTCACGAAGCATTCTGTAAGCGGTTTCATCATTATCTTTACCTGCAATAATTATTTGTTTGGGCTTATAGAGCAGTGAATCAAGTGCCACCAGCATTTGCGGCATGGCATAGGGCATTCTTTCAAGCTTTCCGCTGAATGCAAGTACTGATGAATATGCCATATCATACCACTTGGTATTACCTGTAAATGCTGAGAGTCTAAGCAGGTTATTTACGGCAATTGAATTTCCCGTCGGCTCTGCTGAATCATAATCCTCCTTCGTCCTGACCAGAATACTTTTATCTTTGCCTGAAGTATCAAAAAACCCACCTCCTGATTCATCATAGAAATCCAATAGCATGTTTTCGGTAAGTTCAACCGCAATCTTTAAATATTTTTCATCAAAGCATGCTTCGTAAAGGTCAATTAATCCCTGTACGAAGAATGAATAATCATCGAGCGTAGCATCAATTTTAGCTTCCCCATCCCTGTACCTGTGAAGCAGTTTTTTGCCTTCAGAATCATATAGTGTATTTATGATAAAATCTGCCGCGCCTTTTGCCTTTTCAAGATATACTGAGGTATTAAATACCTGATATGACTTTGCAAATGCCGATATCATGAGTCCATTCCATGATGTTAAAATTTTATCATCAAGATGAGGTTTAGGCCGTTTTTCGCGTACTTTAAATAATATTTTCTTTGCCTCATCGAGTAAATCATTAATCTGGTCTGTTGATCTTTCAAATTTATTCGAGGTCTCTGAAATTGTATGCTTCTTATACAGGATATTCTTTTCCACAAATACACTGTGCGGATCACTTCCCTGCGGAGCATTACCATGAGCATTTACGCCGTAGTAATAATTGAAAATCTCCGCATCTTCGCCCAGCAGTTCATCAATTTCTTTCTTAGTCCATACATAACATGCACCTTCTTCTTTTTCGTGCGGGTCGGCTGCAGTTAATGCTGATTCTGCATCTTCAGCGGAATAAAACCCGCCATTCTTATCTCTCATTACCCTGCTCACGTATGCGAGAATATCTTTTGTAACATCCCCAAAATAATTATCACCCGTCACTTGGTATGCCTCAAGGTAATTTACAGCCAATTGCGCCTGATCATACAGCATTTTTTCAAAATGCGGCACACGCCAGTATCGGTCAACTGAATAGCGGTGGTATCCCCCGCCCAGGTGATCATACATTCCCCCGCGTGACATTTGCAGCAATGTGCGGATTATCATTTGTAGTGATTCAGAATCATCAAATCTGTAATACGCGCGGAGCAGAAAATTCAAGCCCGGCGGCCGCGGGAATTTTGGCGATTCACCGAATCCCCCGTACTCTTCATCAAAGCCATTCTTGAACTGCTGAGTGCCTTTGAGTAACATTTCCTTGTTCAGCTCACTTGCAGCAGCTAGATTCTGTGATGCTTCGCGGATATGCTCGAGTATCTTCTCACCTGACTCATTTATTTCATCACGGCGGGTGAGCCATGATTCACCCAGCTGATGAATTAAGTCCTCAAACCCGGGCAAACCGTATTTTGAGGTAGGGGGTACATATGTTGCGCCGTAGAACGGCTTAAGCTCAGTGGTAAGGAACATTGACATTGGCCAGCCGCCGGAACCTGTCATAGCCTGAAGTGCAGACATGTATACACGGTCAACATCAGGGCGCTCTTCCCTATCGACTTTTATGTTCACAAATATTTTATTCATTTCCTTTGCAATATGTTCGTTCTCAAACACTTCTCGCTCCATAACGTGGCACCAGTAGCAGGTGGAGTATCCTATGGAAAGAAATATCGGTTTATCCTCATCTTTGGCTTTCTGGAAAGCTTCTTCACCCCACGGATGCCAGTCCACCGGATTATACGCATGCTGAATAAGGTAAGGCGATTTTTCGTTAATTAATTTGTTTGGTTTAGACATTAATTTGATTAGTTAGAATTGCAAATATAGTTTTTATATGGGCTTTTATATAGATAAAAATTTTGGAGATTGGTATATTTATTGCTCAAGAATTAAAAAAATAAGCTATCTGCAAAAACTCAAATCAAAAATATGGCTGCAGCTGCTGGTGATATACACGCGCTATCTTATTGGCGCTGCGTTTGTGTTTGCAAGTGTTGTAAAACTGCAGGGTAAGCGGTTTACAACTATTGATGGAATTAATGAACCGATAAATTCCCCATGGCACATGTTTGAAACGCTGTATCAGTCAGGGTTGTGGTGGAAATTCCTCGGACTTGGGCAAATATTAGCGGGATTCCTGCTTATGACTCAGCGTTACGCAAAGCTTGGTGCCCTAATGTTCCTGCCGGTCATTGCAAACGTATTTGTTATAACTTTATCGTATGATTTCAAGGGCACTCCCTTAATTACCGGCTTAATGCTCATTGCAAATATATTGTTAGTTCTGTGGAATTGGGATGAGCTGAAAATTCTTATTAACAAAACTCCAGTAATGCCACAGCAAAACAGATTTGAGAACATGCGTATATGGAAAATTACGGGACTTTCCTTATTTCTTTTTACAGCTATTTACAGAGCGGGTGTTACAGGTTACAATATTTTTTTATGGGTGATTGTTTGCTTCGCAATTGGTATAATGGGGTTAATTATTGGACTATATAAATATAAAAAAACTCTAAATGCCAAAATTTGATATAACGCTGCTTACAGCATCAAAATTCTTAAAAGCCGAGCCGGGTGATGAGTTCCTTGAAAATATTCTTGAAGAGGACAGGATACTTACTCAAGCACTCGAAAAACATGGATTGAAAGTCACACGCACTATCTGGGATAACCCCGAATTCAACTGGGCTGATACCAATTATGTACTCTTCAGGACCCCCTGGGATTACTTTAACCGTTACAGTGAATTTGCGCCGTGGCTTGAATCGGCAGGTAAAGTCACAAAATTCATAAATCCAATTGATATAATTAACTGGAATATTGATAAGCATTATATGCTTGAGCTTGAAAAAGCGGGGATTAATATTCCTCCAACAGTTTTCATTGAGCCCGGTGATACCCGAACACTCGAAGAAATTACAAATGAGCTAAATTGGAGTGAATTCATTCTAAAGCCCGCAATATCCGGCGGTGCGTGGCATACTTACAGAATGAATAAGGAAAGTATTCCGGAACACGAAGAGATATTCAAAGAGCTGATAAAAGACAGATCAATGCTTGTGCAGGAATATCAGGAAAGTATTTCTGGCAAAGGTGAAGTTTCTTATATGGTCATTGGCGGCAGGTTTACGCATGCGGTATTAAAAAAAGGCAAAGGCAAAGATTTCAGGGTTCAGGAAAATTTTGGTGGTACGGTTGAAGATTACTCCCCTACCGCAGAAGAAATTGCATTTGCACAACTGGTCGTAAAAAAAGCAAGGCCGGGGATCATTTACGCTAGAGTTGATGTGATGTGGGATAACAACAATGAACTCTCTCTTGGTGAGCTGGAAGTTTTTGAGCCTGCGCTTTGGCTCCGCAAATACCCCCCTGCTGCAGATATGCTTGCTGAGATAATTCTCGGGAAAATAAATGCAGCAAGCTAAACATGATTATTTCACAAAGAACCCTTTTGCAACTTTGAAATGTTAATTATATAAACAAACAAGGAGCATGTTATGTTTGACCCGAATAATGCATTCAGCGGATTTTCTGTTAACGATATTGAAAAAGCAAAGGAATTCTACGGGACAACCTTAGGTATGGATGTCATAGATGGTGTAATGGGAATATTAAGTCTAAAAATAGGCGGTAAAACGGATATAATCATTTATCCCAAGCCCAACCATACTCCTGCAGATTATACAATTCTAAATTTCCCCGTAGCAAATGTTGATGAAGCGGTTGATGAGCTTACAAAACGCGGAGTTGAATTTATTAAGTATGATGAGAAAGAGCTCAAAACAGATAGTAAAGGAATAATGCGTGGTAACGGGCCAACAATTGCGTGGTTCTGTGACCCGGCTGGGAATATTCTCTCTGTAATTGAAAGAGAATGATTGATTTAAGCTTATAATGCAGCAATTACAAGGATTTATATAGTTAAATATTTTATTGTTGGCTATATTATTGAAATTAAATGAACAGGAACAAAGAACATGGAACCCGAATCCATCAAAATAACAGAAGCACATTATACCACCGGTTACTCAATTGAGATGACATTTAATGACTCGAGCTCAAAGACAATAAATTTTGAGCCTTATCTGATAAAATCACCTGTTGCCAATATCAATAAGTATCTTGATAAAGGAAAATTCAGGAATTTTTTTATTGTTGACGGCAACCTTATATGGAAGAGCATAGAAATGACTTTCCCAATGGCTGATCTTTATGCCGGTAAGATCTGAGAATTGGTTAAGAGAAATTAAACGGATTGCCTAAACCTTTACAAAAAGAATATAAATCAATAGTATATTTTTATTAGTATGCAGGAATGTTTATCGTGTCTTTCTAACAGCGGTGAAAAAAGAATAAGTCCGGGTGAAGTAATTTATGACGGCATCTATTGGCAGGCGGAGCATGTCTATCCAACGGGTCTATTAGGATGGGTAGTTATTGTGCTTAAGCGCCATACCGATAAGCTTCATGAGCTTACCATTGAAGAATGGCATGAGCTTGGTGAAATAAATTTCAGGCTTATAAATATTCTGCATAAATTATTCCATACAGAAAAAGAATACTCCTGCTGTTTTGCGGAAATGGAGGGATTCAGGCATGTACACTTTCATGTAATACCAAAGAACAAAGATTTTAATCCTGAGTACACGGGTTCAAAAGCTTTTAATTATTTAAAACCTACCGAAGAAGAATCAATTTCAAAAGATGAGATAATTGACCTTAGCAGGAAATTAAAGTTTGATTTAAGTTCTTAATTTCTCGCAGAGACGCAAAGACGCCAAGGCTTTTTTCACCGATATTATATTGTATAGTTTAAATTAATTGTAAATTTTATAAAGAATAAATATATATTGCGAGATAATTAAAATGATCCAATTAATTCTTTGCGACTTAGCGGCTTTGCGTGAGATATATGTTTGTTTATAGCAAAGACGCAAAACAAAGCAAAGTTAAACGAATAACAATATTTAGTATTGATAAAGATGACGGAAAATGAATTATCAAAAATTATTGTTGATTGTTGTTTTAAAGTTCATAAAAATTTAGGTCCAGGTCTATTAGAATCAGTTTACGAAGAGGTCTTATGTTTTGAACTAATAAGAAACAATTTAAACTTTGAAAGACAAAAGCCCATTGGCATCATGTATGAAAATGTGCAATTAAATATTGGATTTATTGCAGATATTATTGTAGAAGAAAAAGTTATTATTGAAATTAAATCAGCAGAATCTCTTAAGGCGGTACATCATAAGCAATTGTTAACTTATTTAAAATTAACCAATATTAAGTTGGGTCTGCTGATAAATTTTAATACAAACCTTATAAAAGACGGAATAAAACGAGTAGTAAATAATTTATGAAAGTTATTCTTTTTTTGGCGCCTTTGCGTTTTAGCGTGAGATTGATCGTCGATAATGAATCTGAAAAATGAGCCCAAGCTCCACGGCACATTAAGGATCGTTATATCAGAAAAGTAATTTGCACCAAAAAATCTTACCTTTATACTAAATAATAACATATCTTTATCAAAATATATTTTCCAAATCACTTGCGAAACCAAAAGGTTTCATATATATTCGCAACCATAAGGTTTCATATTAAATTTAACATATTAAAATGACAAGAGACGTATTTCAGGCAATTGCTGATCCTACCAGAAGAGAAATTTTGGGAATGATCGCATACCAATCATTGAACGTTAACACTGTATCCGGTAATTTTAAAATTAGCCGCGCGGCGGTATATAAGCATATTAAAATACTTCGTGAGGCAGGTTTGGTAGAAATAAAACAGGCCGGACGTGAGCGTTACTGCCATGCGAAAATGGAAAAGCTTTTAACCGTATCAGACTGGATTGAGCAATACAGGAAACTATGGAACCAGAAGCTTGACTCCCTGGAAGCATACCTGGATAAATTACAGAATAAAAATACTGCAGCTAAAAAGGAAAATTAAAAATGACTAACAAAGAAATTGTAGGAAAAGTAAATGAAGGTTTTAATTCCGGTGATACTGAGGCAATATTAAGCTATGTAACTGATGATGTCACATGGGAATGTCCGGGATTCTTTGATCACAAAGGCAAAGAAGCCTTCCGCAGGGAAATAAATAATGACGCATTTACAGGCAAACCCGCAATTACCATAATAAATGAGCTTGAAGATGGAGACCTGGCTGCAGTTGAAGGTTCCGTTAAGAGCACAAAAAAAAATGGCAGTCCGTTTTCATGCAGGTTCTTTGATATTTACAGGCTGCAAGATGGCAAAATTAAGGAAATGCGCTCATACCTAACAGACATTAAATAAATAAATCCAATAATTATATTTTATTATCATGAAAAAACAGAATGAATTAAAAATAGTAAGAAATTTCAATGCCTCAAGGGAACAGGTTTGGCATGCATGGAGTGACCCTGAACATTTTAAAAAATGGTGGGGTCCCAAAGAATTTTCATGCCCTGACTGCAGTATCGATTTCAAGGTAGGCGGGAAATTTCTCGCAAGTATGATGGATGATAAGGGGCAAAAGATATGGGCAACCGGCGTTTACAAAGAAATAATCCCATTTGAAAAAATAGTTTTCACGGATTGTTTTGCAGATGAGAATGGGAACGTAGTATCATCTGAAGCGTACGGGATGAAAGATGTTCCGCTGGAAATGTTAGTGACTGTAATATTAAAGGAAATAAACGGGAAAACAGAAATGACACTGATCCATGAAGGCCTGCCTGAAGGTGAACATATTACAGGTGCCAATATCGGCTGGAACACATCAATTGATAAAATGGAAGCAAGCTTTAATTAAATTTAAGAACTTCATTCAAAAATTAAAATTATTTGGTCATGCAGGTAGAAGAAAAAGAAGTACAGGAAATACAGAGAAAAAGCTTGTAATAGTCAGGGAGTTTGATGCGCCAAGAGAAATGGTTTGGAAAGCCTGGACAGATGAGGAACATCATCAAAAATGGTGGGGACCCGAAAGCTATACCAGCCCGTTTTGCAAAATTGATCTGAAAGTAGGAGGCAGGTATTTATTCTGTATGCGCTCACCTAAAGGAAAGGAATACTGGACAACGGGCGAATTCCTTGAAATATCGGCTCCCGAAAAGCTTGTTTACACTGATGCATTTTCCGATAAAGATGGCAATGTTTTAACACCGCCCGAAAATGAATTTTCACCGGAACTGCCTCAATATGTAAAGGTAACTGTTCTGCTTGTTGAAAAAAATAAGAAAACAATTATGACTTTAATTCACGAAGGAATTGAGGAAGATGAAATGAAACAGATGGCTGAAAGAGTGTGGAATGAAGCATTCAATAAAATGGCAGTAAGTTTTGAATAATTTAATTGCATATTCAATAATCAATTTATTACTATAAAATGGTCAAAAATTTTCTTATCAAGTATAGTGATGCCGGGATCCTGTTTATGAGAATTGGTATTGGTATGGCATATGTTTTTATTTATGGTCTGATGAAGATCGAGGCCGGTCCAGAAATGTGGGTTATGATCGGGGCAACTATGTCAAAAGTCGGAATCAACTTTGCACCTCTATTCTGGGGATTCATGGCGGCGGCAAGCGAGTTCTTCGGCGGCATACTTATTCTTCTTGGATTATTCACACGAATAGCTGCAGCTTTTATGGCATTCACAATGTTAATGGCATTCATGACGCATCTCTCCGCGCTTGACCCGTGGTATATTGCAATTCACCCTATGGAGCTTTTTTCTGTTCTTATGGGATTGATATTTATCGGTGCAGGCAAATACAGTCTTGATAACCTGTTTTTCGGCAGAAAAAACAATAAAAATTAAATATTATCCAGTAAATTAAATAATATAAATAAATGGCAGAAGATCAGCATATCAAACGGGGGAAAGAAGTGATTCTTAGAAGGACCCTTGACGCACCAAGAGAGCTTGTTTATAAAGTATGGACAAATCCCGAACATGCAGGCCAGTGGTGGGGACCCGATGGCTTCACGACCACAACAGAAAAAATGGAAGTGAAAGCCGGAGGCGAGTGGATTTATACTATGCACGGACCCGATGGCAGGGATTACCCAAATAGAATAAAATTTATAGAAGTAGTAAAGCCTGAAAGACTTGTTTATATACATTCCGGTGATAATGATATTGTTAGTTTTAATGTCGAAGTGCTTTTCGCAGATGAAGACGGTAAAACAGTTATAACAATGCACTCAGTTTTCGAAACAGAAGAAATACTTGAGGAGCTCAATAAAGAATACCATGTGTTTGAAGGCGCAAAACAGCATATCGGAAACCTTGAGAAGTATCTTGCAAAAATGCAGTCCTGATAATTAACATTTTATATTTATTTTAGAAACTGCCGGGCTCACATGAACTGCGGCAGTTTTTTTAATGAGTGTATACAGTATTATAACTTGATAATTTACAGATATAGTTTGATTTTGCAGAAAAATGGATAGTAAAGAGAATAATCATTCAAAGCTGAAAGATAACAAAGAACGGAAACAGTTTGAGCTTGTTACTGATGGGTTTACGTCAAGAGTAGAATATATGATAGCGGGAAATAAAATATTCTTAACCCATACAGAAGTTCCGCTTGAACTGGAAGGGAAAGGAATAGGCTCCGAAATTATTAAGCTGGCACTGGTAGAAATTGAAGCCCGCGGCCTTAAGCTTATACCGCTTTGTCCGTTCGCAGCATCTTATATTAAAAGGCATCCTGAATGGAAAAGGATTCTTGATAGTGATGTCAATTTAAAGTAATTATATTTATGAGAAAACCGGAAAAGGAAGAATATAACCCGTATTTCAACAGGTACATTTCACTTGTACCTGAGGGTGACTTTATAAAACTGCTTAAAGAAAATTCCAGGGAAATATTACACTTTTTCGGAAATATACCTGAAGAAAAACATATTTACAGATATGCAGATGGTAAATGGAGCATTAAAGATATCTTGATGCATATTACCGATACTGAACGCGTAATGTGCTACAGGGCTTTGGTGGCTGCAAGGGGCGATAACAATACCCTGTTATGTAATATGGAAGAAGACCTTTACGCTCGGAATGTGGATGTAACAGGAAGAACACTTGAGAGTATTATTTCAGAATTCCGATCATTGCGGGCAGCAACTGAATTGTTTTTCGAAAATCTTAGCGATGAAGCTTCTTCATCGCGTGCAAAAACAGAAACTCACCCTATAACAGCGCGCGCAGTAGGTTTTGTATTGATAGGTCACCCGTTACATCATATGGAGGTTATCAGGAAAAGATATTTGTAAAGTTTGCATATAATCAAATGGCAATATTTAGGATAAGTAAATTCGCATAAAACTTTAAAAAACTCAACTTTATTACAGGTAGTACATCAGAAATACTACATAAATAATTGAAATTATGATAAAATCTTCATTTTATAGTGTATTAATTTATACAGAAAATTTTATTTCAGTATTTGGTATATTTGAAGCCACTTACCGATAGAATGAAAAAAAGAAAATTTATTATGAAACTATATCTAAACGTTTATTACCATGCATGAAATTATACAACACTTCTTTAAAAATTTTTCACAATTCCCAATAGAACTGTACAATGAAGCCGGGCTGCATCATGAACTCGGACTTTTCCTTAAAAAATATTATCCTGATCTGAATGTTAAGCTCAATTACCCTGTATCCAGAATGTTTAACCCCATACCTAAACTTGCAAACAAAGATGCTGATCTTTATATAATTGAAAGCGGCGTTCAAAAGCACGTTGTTGAGCTTAAGATGCCCAAGGATGAAAATGCGAGCCATATAGATCTTTACAGGCATGTACTTGATATTAAGTTCCTCGAACAGTTAAAAGAGCACGGTTACGATACATGCACTTCTGTATTCTTAACCAAACGAAAGAATATCTGGGAATCAACCAACGGCGGAATTTATAAAAAATTCGCCGGTGAAACTGTAAATATCGGATCGGTTACAAAAGATGAAATACAGCCATTTTTGATACATGGCGGTCCGATTGAATTAAGCGGTACTTATAGTGCAAAGTGGGAAGTAATACACGATGCAAAGGGTGACGAGTATAGGTATTACATTATAAATGTAAAATAGCACCTTCTCTTTTTTATGATAATAACAGTAACTTCAATTAAACTAAGGAGTCTCTGGTATTATTTTAGGCTAACAGTGTTTGGTTACAAAATTGTTAAGCAAATGAAATCCGAAAACGGTTTCATTAAAATGAAAAATACCGGTTTTGGATATGACCACTACACACTTTCGGCATGGAAAACCCCCGAAGACCAGAAGAGATTTGCTAAAAGAGGGGCTCATTTAGAAGCAATGAGGCAAACGGGAAAAATCGCAACTGAGGTAATGACTTTTACTTACAATTCAGAAAGCTTTCCCGGGTGGAAGGAAGCAAAAGAGCTTCTCCAGGGTAATTCAAAAGTTTACAAGTTTCAGTAAATCTATTACAATTAATGGCCACGGCAGTTATTGAAACCCCAAGGCTCATATTGCGGGAGTTCAGCTCAGATGACGGAGATTTTATTCATGAGTTATTGAACACTCCTGGCTGGCTTAAATACATCGGAAGCCGTAAAATTGAGACAACTGAAGACGCAGTAAATTATATCGAAAGCCGAATCCGGAAAAGTTATTCAGAAACCGGGTTCGGTTTTTATTTAATAGTAATAAAATCAAGTAATGCTAAGGCGGGAATGTGCGGACTTGTTAAACGAGATAGCCTGGATGATATAGATATCGGCTTTGCCCTCCTTCCCCGGTTTGAAAACAACGGTTACGCATTTGAAGCTGCCGAGGGTGTTTTGAAATATGCAAAGGACAAATTAAAATTATTCAGGGTCGCAGCAATTACAGCCACTTATAATAATTCTTCAATTAAATTACTTGAAAAACTGGGGATGAAGTTTGAAAAAACCATTCATCTGCCCGGTGACACTGAATCATTAATGTTATATTACAAAGAGTTAAGCAATTAAATATATCTGCATGGAAAAAGTCAGCACAGACCAAAAGCTTTCACTTATTAAAGAATACTGGGACCCAAAAATTATCGGTGAATTAAATTCTCAGCACGTAAAGCTTGTAAAATTTAAAGGTGAATTTGTTTGGCATAAACATGATAATGAAGATGAGATGTTCTATGTGCTAAATGGAACATTCACAATGCAGCTGAGAGATGGTGATATTGAAATTAATGAGAATGAGTTTATTATTATTCCCAAAGGTGTTGAACATTGTCCTTATGCCGAAGAAGAAGTGCATGTGATGTTATTTGAGCCGGCTGGTACTTTAAATACAGGTAATACAAAAGGTAAATTAACAAAAACAACTTTAGAAAAGATCTAACATAAACGCCCTATTTTCGTTAGTTATTTTTCCCAATCTACTTTAGTTTTTGTTTTATTTATCCAATCCTGCCGTAAAATTGCATAACCTGTGCAATCAAACCTGTTGCCGTCTTTATCCGGCCACGCCAACCTGTAATGAGCCTCTTTCACGAAGCCTCATTTTTCAAATACTTTTGGCATAGGTATGTTATCAATATGTGTAGTTGCTTCAAAACGGTTTTTGCAGGGATAGTTTGTAAAAACAAAATTCATCAGCCAGTTCAAAGCCCGGACTCCAACGCCTTTGCCCCGGTATGAATGTGTGATCTTAATATCGAACAAAGGTGTTTCATCATCAAGCTTATCATCACCTAAGTCAAAAGCCGTATCATACCAATATTCCTGCAATCAGCAGAGATCCAGAAGGTTCTTTTTCCGGCCCCGATAAAATGGCCATTTTCAAGAAACTTTAATATTGTTTCTTTACTCATAACCGGGGAGGAATGAAATTCCCAGCGGTCACCTGTCAGGAAATCCAAAAGCTTATCTTTTTCATCGGCCTTAAATTCTGAAATATTAATTTCCATTTATTTTCTTCCTGCCAGGGCTTTCTTGAGGTTTTTTATTAATCCGGGTCCCTCATATATCAACCCTGTATATATTTGCACAAGTGAAGCGCCAAGATCAAGTTTTTCCTTTACATCATCATATGATGATATCCCTCCGCAGGCAATTACAACAAGCTTTCCTTCTGCTTTATTAATTATATATTTTATAACAGAATTTGCTATAGGCTCAAGCGGTTTTCCGCTCAGTCCCCCGCTTTCATATTTTCCTTCGGGAAGGGTTTCCCTGGAAATTGTAGTGTTCGTAGCAATGATCCCTGTAATTCCGTTATCAATTGATACCTGCAGTATATCATCAAGCTCAGTTTCGCTCAGGTCAGGGGCTATCTTCAGATAAATATCTTTTGCAGTATCTGAATATGTTGTATCAAGCTCACTATTTAGTTTCTGCAAATGCCTCAGTATTTCATCCAGAAATTTTTTCTGCTGAAGCTGCCTCAGTCCTTCAGTATTTGGAGAGCTTACATTTATTGTAAAATAATCCGCTGATTCAAAACATTTTTCAAACGAGAATTTATAATCCTGGTAAGCGTCATCAAGCTCTGTGTGTTTGTTCTTACCAATATTAACACCAACAATAAAATCTTTGCTTAATTTATCTCTTATGGCTTCAAGGTTCTTTTCAAAACGGTCAGCACCATCGTTATTGAATCCCAGCCTGTTAATGACTGCGCCGTATTCCGGCAGGCGGAACATCCTCGGCTTTTCGTTGCCCTCCTGCGGCAGTGGTGTAACGGTTCCTGCTTCAGCGAAACCAAAGCCCATTGCGTCCCAACCCCCCAGCGCAGTTGCATTTTTATCCATCCCCGCAGCAAGCCCGATAGGGTTCCGGAAAGTCAGCCTGCCAGCCTTGGTTTCAAGCTTTTTATCCTCAAAGCTTAAAAAGAGCTTCAGAATTGCTGGAAATAAACTTCCTGAGAGCCTGTTTATTGTAAAATTATGAACTTTTTCAGGGTCGTAATCAAATAACAGCGGTTTGATGATCTTTTTGTACATTATACTACAAAGATAGTTTAAAATATTTTTTAGTGCCACGAAGTTTCGCATGGCTATCGTTCTGCAAATTGAATTGAAGGGCGGGAAATTTTCAGGTAACTTTGCATCTTATGAGCATAATATATTTAGATAATGCGGCTACAACTCCAATTGACCCAAGAGTAACCGAAGCAATGTTACCATGGCTTGGTGATAATTTTGGCAACCCTTCTTCAATACACAAAACCGGGCGTGATGCAAAGGTAATGCTTGAAGATACCAGGGACCTGTTTGCTGATTTCATAGGCGCAAAATCTTCTGAGATATATTTTACATCAGGAGGCACTGAATCAAACAACTCCGCAATAAAAGGTGTCGCATTTAATAATCTCCGAAAGAAGGATCATATTATCACCACGGCAATTGAACACTCCGCCGTATTGGATACCGTTGAATATTTACATGCACGCTTTGGCTTTAAGATCACTTACCTGAAAGTTAACCGGTATGGAGAGATCAGCGTTGATGAACTGAAAGACTCCATCACGGAAAACACCTGTTTGATCTCAGTCATGCACTCAAATAATGAGCTGGGTGTGATCAATGATATTTCCCGGATTGCAGGAATGGCTCATAGCCGGGATATTTATTTTCATACAGATGCCGTTCAGAGCCTGGGTAAAACACCATTCAGAATAAACGATTTCAATCCTGACCTCGCTTCATTTTCAGCGCACAAAATATATGCGCCTAAAGGATTAGGAGTACTTTATGTAAAGAAAGATACACATATTGATAAATTTATGCACGGGGGCAAGCAGGAGCGGGACAGGCGCGGAGGTACAGAAAATATTCCGGCAATTGCAGGATTTAAGAAAGCCATTGAGATATTGAAGAACGGGATGGAAAATGATATTAAGCGCTATTGTAGATTAAGAGAAAGACTATTAAAGGAATTGAAGTATAATTTGATGGAAAAAATAATCCTAAATTCACCCGATAGTGATTCCCCTCTTGAGATGGGTAATGCGAAGCAGGGCGATGTATTACTTCCAAATATTGTTAATATTTCTTTCAATCCAGAAACAACAAATATTGATGCGGACACCATACTCATAAAACTTGATATGAAAAATATCGCAGTTTCCTCAGGTTCAGCATGCACATCAGGCTCCATACAGCCATCACATGTCTTAAAAGCTATTGGCTGCGACGATAAGGCGGCAAAATCCTCGTTAAGAATATCATTTGGCAGGTTTAACAAAGAAAGTGATATTGATGGGTTTGTTAAAGGTTTAAAAGAAATCTTGGGTTAAATAATTAATTCGATTCTTTTAGCTTTAGATTCTCATCCGTTTCATGGCTGGATATTTTCTTGCCTGAAGCAAGTCGTTTGATCTGGTTTTTGGTACTGCGGAAGATCCCCGTGCTTATATAGAACATACAGAAAGCAAACAGCCCCTCACCTTTGGTAACGGCTATTAGCAGAACAGAAAGTATGACAATAACTGTTTTAACCGGATGCTCTTTTACTTCCCTTTTGTTAAACTTAGGAGTTGTATCATACTTGAATTTACTAACCATAAGGAACGGAAGTATGATGGCTATACAATAGATCAGCACTTCACTTACGCCGGAATTAAAATTCTTATTATAGTAATAGAGTATAAAAGAAGAAACTGTTACGCCAGGAATTGGCACGGGAACTCCGCTGAAATAGCTCTTATCGAACCCGACAAGCTGAGCGTTAAACCTTGCGAGCCTTATCGCGCCGAATATCATAATGAGCGATGCCATGGCGATACCGAATCCATCGAGAGTATAGAAGAACACTTTATATAGTATAAATGAAGGGGCTACCCCAAATGAAACAAGATCAGCCAGTGAATCAAGCTCTACGCCAAATTTTGATGAAGTACCTGTAAATCTCGCAACCACACCATCGAACATATCGAACAAACCGGCATATAGTATGAACAAGCTTGCCTGTTCAAAATTCTTTGAATCAGCATTAATAATGGACATAAAACCGCAGAACAGGTTCAGTACTGTAAATAAGCTAGGTATAAATCCCATGCGGTTCTTCAAATTATTCCGGTACCTCCGCTAGAAGGGTTATTCCGCCCGTTACTTTCTGGTTTACACTCACTTTAATATTCGCGTTCCTTGGTAGAATAACATCAGTCCTTGAGCCGAACTTTATCATTCCGAATTTTTCGCCAATTTTTACTTTATCTCCTACTCTCAATTCACAAACTATCCTTCTTGCAACAAAGCCCGTTATCTGTTTGAAGAGTACTTTGAATCTCTCACCTTCAATGCCTATTACTGTTCTTTCATTCTTATCAGCAGAGTTGTGGTCATATGCAGCAATGAACTCACCCTTAATGTACTGGTAAAACTTTACTGTGCCTGATATTGGCACCCTGTTAACGTGAACATTCAAAGGGGAAAGGAAAATACCTATGACCTTTGCAGGAGCTTTTAGGAATTCATTTTCTTCAACCTCTTCTATCATCATTACTCTGCCATCGGCTGGTGAAAGGACATCTCCGCTATTGAGCTCAGCCGGGATATCTCGGGCAGGGTCACGGAAAAAATATAAAGTAAATGATATGAGAATTACCGATAAAACCAGCAGTACCAATTTAGCAATCTCATTGGGTATCAAAAGAGCGGTTACATCCAGTGCCAGGGTTAATATAAGCGCTTTAATAACCGTACTTCTCCCGTATATTGTAAGTCTCAAGTTTTCTCTGCCTAAATTACTTTCCTAAGATGCGTTTTCTTACTTCTGCATACGCTTCGTTCACGCCGCCAAGATCGAACCTGAAGCGGTCTTTATCAAGCTTCTTATTTGTTTTCTTATCCCAAAGCCTGCATGTATCCGGAGTAATTTCATCACCAAGCATGATCTTCCCGGTCCTATCCTTGCCGAACTCCAGCTTAAAATCAACAAGCTTTAATCCCCTCTTCAAAAAGAATGGCTTAAGTATTGAATTAATTTTCTCTGCCATTTGTTTCAGGGTTTTCAAATCTTTTTCCGTAGCAATTTTCATAGCCAGCGCGTGTGAATCACTAATCATCGGGTCACCCAATGCGTCATCCTTGTAATAGAACTCAACAATCGGTTTTGCAAGCTGGTGCCCTTCTTTAAACTTTGTTTTCTTAAGCAAGCTGCCTGCGGCGATATTCCTGATAACAACTTCTATCGGAACAATTTTCAAACGTTTGATTATCATTTCATTGGACGATATCTGCTTAACAAAATGATTCTTTACCCCTTTTTTGCGCAGGTAAGTAAAAATGAAAGTTGTAAGCTCGCAATTTATAATACCTTTGTTTAAGATCTTGCCCTTTTTCTGAGCATTAAAAGCAGTTGCATCATCTTTAAATTCCTGCAATAACAGGTCCTGATGCCCCTTTAACGAGTAAAGCTTTTTTGCTTTACCTTCGTAGACTTTCTTTAATTCTATGTATTTTTCAGGCATATTATTTTGATATAAAATCAAAATTACTCATATCTGTTTCAAATTACAATCCCATCAAATAACAGGATTTATTAGTATAAAGTTAAATAATATGTCTATTTTGAGTAATAGTATTTTCCTATCATATAAAAGCTTTTTAAGATAAATTTGTAATCTTACAATGATAAAATGACAGATAGATCTTTCGAAATATTTAAGAGTATGCCTGTACTTGAAACAGACCGCCTGAGGCTTAGAAAGCTTTCAATGCGTGATGCAGGCGATGTGTATGAATATGCATCGGTGCCTGAAGTTGCAGAGCACGTTACATGGGACTACCATCGAAACATTTCAGACTCAATGCATTATCTCAGATTCATTACCCAGCAGTATGAAGAAGGCCTGCCAAGTCCGTGGGGGATAATTCATAAAGATCTCGGGAAGTTAATTGGTACCATAGGGTATCATGTATGGTCTTTGCCCAACAAGTTTGGTGAAGTTGGTTACGCCCTTTCTAAAGATTTCTGGAATAAAGGGTATGTAACAGAGGCATTTAAGGAAGTAATCAGGTTTGGATTTGAAAGAATGAGGCTCAATCGCATTGAAGCGACATGCAAACTGGCAAACACAGCTTCTGAGCGTGTTATGTCAAAATGCGGACTAACTTATGAGGGCATTATGAGAAAAAAACTATTTGCAAAAGGCGAATACCATGACCTGAAACTGTACAGCATTCTGTTTGATGAATGGGAAAAAATAAAAGATAAGTAATAGAGGATAAGTGAAACTGGATGCCGGCTAAGAGTAAAAAAATAAACCTGCTTGATATCCTTACAAAAAGGGATGGCAATTATATGGGGCAGGGTGTTAACCATGAAAATAAACATTTCCAGGGGACACTTGAATTACGTTCTGTAGTAAATAAAAAGGGTGTTTCATTGAAATATAAAGCGGTTGGTATTGAAGGAAATGAATTCAATAAAGATACTACTCTTTATAACCATGAAACTATATTATATAACGAAGAGTATACCTTAATATGCAATGATAGCGAAAACAAGCTCACCCTGTGGACGCTCAACAACAATATCGGCACCATGGCAAGATTTGAACTGAGAAGATTCCGTCAGGTTTCAGCAAAACATTGCCTTTTTATTTTCGGGTTTGGCGAACCTAAGGATAACAATGTTTTCAGGGAAGAAATTACTATTGAACTTTGGGATGACGGCGATTTAGGCTACAACTATTCATGGGGCGAAGCAGGCGGACATTTCCTTTCGCGCTCAACTATAAGAATGAAAAAGATAATTTAAGTGTTAATATGGATTTATTTATAACATCAATTTGTTAATACCTGAGTAAATGAAATTACTTTTAAATATACTGATCGCCCTCTTTTTAGTTTCCATATCATACGGACAGAATGATGGTATTAATAAGCTCTCTTCATCATTCAAAATAGTGCGCCTCAAATACTCCGGCGGGGGTGATTGGTACAACGACCCTTCGGCAGAAGTAAACATGATGGATTACCTGAAGAAAAATACTACAGTTGATGTTGACGAATCAAAATTCTATTCGGTCGATATTTCCTCAGATGATATTTTCAACTTCCCTTTTATATTAATTACAGGACACGGTAATATTTCTTTCAGCGATACAGAGGTAAAGCGCCTTAGGGAGTATCTTGATAAGGGCGGATTTTTATATGCTGATGACGATTATGGTATGGATAAAGCTTTCAGGCGTGAAATGGATAAAGTTTTCCCTGACCAGAAAATGCAGGAACTGCCCTTTGATCACAAAATTTACAATTCACAATTCAGCTTTCCAAACGGGCTGCCTAAGATACATGAGCATGACGGCAAACCTCCGCAGGGCTTCGGCTATTTTCTAAACGGAAGGCTCTGCGTTTATTATACATATGAGACAAACATTTCCGATGGATGGGCAGAACCGCGTGAACATGAAGATCCCCCCGAAAAACGCGAAGAATCGTTTAAGATGGGTACTAATATTATTGTATATGTACTGAATAACTAGAAACTCTTTAACAACTAAGACACTAAGAGCACGAAGATTTTTTTAATTTGTCATACCTGCGCAGGCAGATATCTTGTTTATATAGGTCCTTTCAAGTTTACCGCACGTTTAGATGTCCATAGTTTTTCTTCGGTTACTTTTACCCATTATTTTTTGGGTCAAAGTCTACCATCCATTCAATGCCATATTTATCAGCAAACATTCCAAAGTAAGCACCCAAAGGGCCGTCTGCAATTGGCATTTCAACTTTACCTCCTGCTGATAGACCATTGAATAATCTATCGGCTTCTTCCCGGCTTTCTGCACTAATTGATATAGTATTTCTGTTGTCGTTTTCTGTTACCTGTCCCATAATTCCTAAGCAGTCACTGCCCATTAACACACTGCCTTTGCCGATGGGCAAGGTAATGTGCATGATCCTATTGGCATCATTTTCTGCTACCGGATATTCGGTGCTTGATATATCCTTATAACGCATGACCTTTGCGAACTCCCCGCCAAATACAGATCTGTAAAATGTGAATACTTCTTCGGCATTACCGTTGAAGTGAATATGCGGATTGATTGTTGCCATAAATCTTACTTTTTAATTTGTTAAATTAAGTTTAGTTACAGTACAAATCTCGCTAAAAAAGATCGTTCTATCGAGGTGTAAAAGCGACAATCTAAGTGGCTGAATACGACAAGTTTGAAACGTGGTTTTCAATTCATGATATGGATATCTATTAAAAATGTGCTATGCAATTCGGAAAATTATAATAATCTAACCAATAGGCTCCCACAATTCAATTTTATTACCTTCAATATCTAAAATATGAACAAATTTCCCGTAATCATATGTCTCAATTGTATCTACGATAGTCACATTTTCTTTTTTTAATTCTTCAACCAATGCTTCTAAATTCTCTACCCTGTAGTTTATCATAAAATCTTTTGTTGAAGGTTCAAAATATTTAGTATCTTCTTTAAACGGATTCCACACTGTAGTTCCCTTTTTTGTACTGTCATCCAATTCACGCCATTCAAAAGTTGTTCCATATGGACTTGTCTCAAACCCAAGGCGCGTTTTATACCATTCGTTAATTGCTTTTGGATCTTTGCTTTTGAAGAAAATTCCGCCAATGCCTGTTACTTTTTTCATTTTTGTATTTTTAGTATTATTTGATATTATATTATTGAAAGCAAAACCAAACAAAAAAGAAACAGCTATTATTGTTATGGTTAATGTTGTCCGTTTCATGGTATATCAGATTAAATTTTCAAAAATAAACTTATTTAATTTTATTATTTTTTTTCTTGCCGTTTGTCTTCTCTTTTATTTCTATTTAACTCCAACCGTACCTGACTTAACTTTTCCTGCCCGCCTGTAATAAGCAATAATAACTCCGGTTGTTGTAACAGTACTCATTGTTAATTTAAATGCAGCGGGAATGATGGCGCTATCAAATAGCTTTTTCCCTTTGCCTAGAACAAGCGGATGAATTTTAAGCCTTAACTCATCCACCAGATCATTCTTAAGGAGCAAATGAACAAGCTTACTACTTCCCCAAACATGGATATCAGAACCTTTTGATCTCTTTAACTTTTTAAGAGCCGCCATGCTACCAAGGAAAACCGAGTTTTTCCAATCTGATTTTTTTCTGGTTTTGGATAAGACATATTTTGTGCCGTTATTGATTCCGAGCCAAAAGTCAGCATGTTTAGGCCAGTATGACTCCCAAATCTCAAAAGTTTTTCTTCCCAAAAGATATTCTGCAGGCTTCAGTTCACTTTTAACTACTCTGCCATAAACTTTGTCACCATAAGGCGCAACCCAGCCGCCATATTTGAATAAGCCTGATTCATCTTCTTCAGGTCCACCCGGCGCCTGCATAACTCCATCTAATGTGATCATAGATAAGACGATTATTTTTCTCATATTAATTCACCTGCTCTTATTAATCTTATTTATTTAGTAATGCGAATATAATAATTATTAAATTATTATTCTCGCTTTCCCGTTGCTGTTCTTGAAACAATCAACGGGTAAATGGGATTTTCTTGGAGTTTGTATGCCCGAATTTATGTTGTCAATACAAGCATCAACAACGTCAATGCCGGACAGGCGCAGTTGTTGCAATCCAAAGTTTTTCAGCCTGTATAATTTATCTTGCAATTTGGGAACAATATTAGCATAATTAGGCTTAAATAGGTAAAGAAACCATCCATAAACCGCTAATTACAAGCCCTCTAAACATAATATTATGAGCAGTTTAGAGCTTACATATCGCAGTTTTCTAACAAGGATATCTGAAGTAGGTAAAAAAGATATCCTCTTCTTGGCATTACGCTATACAATATTAATGCTCTTTGCATTTGCGGTATTGGCATTTTTATTCATAAGTCTTGAAGCAATTTTTGAGCTTTCTACAACCCTTCGCAAAATAATTTACTTCGGATTCATTTCATCATTTGCTGCAACTGCTGTAATGGTAATTCTTTCAGCCATTAATTCATTTTCAAAGCTTTCAAACACTGCAAGTGTTAAGCGTTACGCAAGAAAGATCGGCGGCTCCTACCCTGAAATAAAAGATAACCTGCTAAATGCAATCCAGCTTTACGATTATACCAAAAGGAATGACCATATATTTTCAAATGATCTTGCCGCAGAAACAATCAGCCAGGTAAACGAAAAAGCCAGGCCGCTGGATTTCAAAAGAATAATTACATTCAAAAAAAATACATCACTTCTCATATTTTTCGTTTCAGCATTTTCTATCTTTACAATTTTAATGTTCGCCTTCCCTAATACGTTCTTAGCGGCAGCTAACCGGATAGTTAACTACGATTTCACGTTTGTTGATAATACGCTTGGCATTGCCTTTGATGTTACCCCGGGCAATGTAGAGCTCTCAAAAGGTGAGAACCTTGATGTAACTGCACTCATTAAGTTCTATGACCCAAATTACAAGACCGATGAAATAACTTTTCATACAAAGGAAGTAACTGCTGACGGAATAGAAATTTCGGAAAATGACGAGAAAGTTCAGGCATCAGGAACAAATGAATTTAAGACTACAATTAAGAATATCAATTCTCAAACAATATACTGGTTTGAATACAAAGGCGTAAAGAGCAGTTCATACATCGTAACTATCACCAACAGGCCGGTTATTAAGAGCGTAAAGATAACTGTCTACCCGCCGGCTTATACAAAGCTTCCTTCACGGACAGTTGAAAGCACCGAAATTACAACCATTGCAGGCAGTACTATATATGTAGAGCTTGATGCTTCAGATGACTTAAGCCGTGCTCTGGTGCAGTTTGCAGGCGCAACAGTCCCTGTTACAATGGATGTCACCGGTAAAACAGCACGCGGCTCATTCATAGCTTCTTCAAACGGCACATTTACGGTAAATGTTGTAAAAGATTTTAACGGCAAAGAGCTATCCGGTACAAATCCAAAACAATATACAGTCCGTGTATTCCCTGATCAGTTCCCGAACATATCTATTATAGAGCCTGATAACAACGAAATGAATGTTCAGGGTAAGCGTGAATTACTTATTCGCGCCCGTGTAACAGATGATTTTGGCTTCACAAAAATGAGGCTTGGCTATAAAACTGTAAGCTCAAAGTTCGGGCCAACTGACAAAGATTACCGCTATGCAGAAATTCCGATAAAGAATACAGACGCTACCGGACTTGAAGTTCCATATTTATGGAATCTCTCATCACTTAATCTCGGTTCTGAAGACGTGGTAGAATATTTTGTTGAGATTTATGATAATGACGGTTACAGCGGTCCAAAGGTATCCCGTTCAGAGACTAAAAGATTGATATATCCTTCTCTTGAATCATTAATGAAAAAGACCGAGAAATCTAAGGATGAAATAGAGAATTCGCTGAAATCCGCGTTTGATGACGCGATGGATCTGAAGCAGGAGCTTGATGAGCTTAAGGAAAAGATGGAGAAGAATCCCGAGGAAATGGGATTAAACGACCCGAAGAAGAACCAGGAAATGCAGCAGAAGATGGAAAACATTCAGAACAACCTGAATAATACCCAGCAGAAGATGGAAGACCTGATGAAGGAGCTCCAGCAGAACAGCCAGCTCTCAAAAGAAACGCTAGATAAATATATGGAGCTTCAGAATATGTTCCAGAAGATAGATTCAAAGGAACTGCGCGATGCCCTGAAGAAGCTTCAGGAAGCAATGAAGAACATGAACAAGGACCAGCTTAAAGAAGCCATGAAAAATTTCAAGTTTGATGAAGAGAACTTCAAGAAATCACTTGAAAAGACCATGGAGCTTTTGAACAAAATAATGAATGAGCAAAAGCTTGGCGAGCTTACCCAGAAGCTTGATGATATGACCAAAAAACAGGATGCCTTAAAAGAAGAGACAAAGAACACCGAGAAGAATGATAAGAACAGTATGAATGATCAGTCAAAGAAGCAGGAAGATATTAAGAGTAACATGCAGGATTTCCAGAAGCAGATGAAAGAGCTTTCCGAAAGTATGAAGAAGAACGGCGAACAGAAGATGTCTAAGGAAATGCAGAAGATGATTGAAGATATGATGAAGAAAATGCTGGAGCAGAAAATGCAGCAAAACCAGGAGAACTTACAGCAGGGGAACAAAGATCAGTCACAGAAGAAAGAAGAAGAATTATCCCAGGATATGAACCAGATGAACCAGCAGATGCAGGAAATGCTGCAGAACATGATGGACCAGGAGAATCAGCAGTTAAAGAAGAAAATGCAGGAGTATCTTGATAAGCTTAAAGAAATGTCAAAACGCCAGGGCGAGCTGATGAAGGAATCAGAAGAACTGGATAAGAACAGTGATGCAAAAGATTTCCAGGATAATAAAGCGAAACAGGATCAGCTGCAAAACGATCTATCTAACCTGACGGAAGAAATGATGAGCATGGCGCAGCAAATGGGAATGAGCCCGATGATGAGTAAAAATCTCGGTGATGCGTTCAATGAAATGCAGAAAGCCTCGGATCAATTAAGCAAGAAAGACGGGAAGAACGCTAATAAATCACAGGGGAATGCAAAAGAGAGTCTGGATAAAGCTGCCGAGAAAATGCAGCAGATGTGCAACAGCGGAAAACCCGGAAATGGTAAAAAACCGGGCATGGGTTTACAGCAGTTATTGCAGCAATTACAGGATATGATCGGCAAACAGCAGCAATTAAACCAGCAGATGCAGGGAATGAACCCAAACGGCAACGAAGGAAAGCTTACCCAGGAACAGATGGCACAGATGCAGAAACTTGCTACAGAGCAGCAGCAGATTAAAGACGGTGTTAACCAGCTTAATGAAGAATTCAAGAAACAACAGGAGTCAGAAGGAAAAAAACTGCTTGGAAATCTTGACCAGGTGCAAAAAGACATGCAGGAAATTATCAAAGACCTGCAGGAAAATAACGTGACGCCTGAAACCAAGAAGAGACAGGAAAAGATACTTTCCAGAATGCTCGACTTCCAGCTTTCAACCCGTGAAAAAGATTTTGAGCAGAAGCGTGAATCACGCCCGGGAAAGAATTTTGACAGAACTTCGCCTTCGGAAATTGTTATTTCTCGTCCTAGCATTATTAACGGAATTAACCAGGATGCACTTGAACTTCAAAAAGAAAATTACACAGAAGATTATGAAGTTTTGATCCAGAAGTATCTTGAGAAAATTAAATCAGTAAACCGTTAAGTTACTAACAATTACTTTCTTATCCCTAATTTACAGTATATAAAATCCTTAAAAGTCCTGTTTTTGAGCTATTTTTGATGTTTTGCGAACCCATTCTTAACAATTTCCTCACAGTTAATTAATCCCAAAATCCTTATATTTGTATATTCAACTAAACATTATCTTATAATTTAAAGGAGACTATAAACATGAGAAGACTATTACTTCTTGTTATGGCAATACTTTCACTGGCTATCGTGGAAAGAGCTTCAAGTCAGATTTTATTTGACGAAAATTTTAACTATACCGCAGGTGATTCAATTGGAGCGCACGGTTGGGTTTATAATACCGGTACTACAAATACAATTTTAGTTGCAACACCGGGTTTAACTTTTACCGGTTACAGCTTATCCGGAATTGGTAATCAATGTCATTTGGCAAATAACGGTAACGATGCTTACAAGCAGTTCACTGCAGATAGTACAGGAAGTTTCTATACATCATTTATGGTTAATCTTGATTCAGTAAAAGCAGGTGGAGATTACTTTCTTGCAATGCTTTCATCAACATCGACCACAAATTATACAGCCAGGTTTTATGTAAAAGATTCATTGAACGGTGTATCGTTCGGATGTAGCAAAGGTACCAGCGCAAGCAACACCATTTCATGGACCCCAACTACATACGCCTTAAACACGACTTACCTTATTATTATTAAATATACATTCTTAACAGGAACCAGCACTGACGATGAAATAAGAGTTTATATATTTAATGCAAGTTTACCCGGAACCGAACCTGGTTCACCGACACTGGGTCCAGTTACAGGACCTGCAGGTGATCTTAATAACTACAGCAGAGTTGCTATAAGACAGGGTTCTGCTGCTATAGCACCAACCATGGAAATAGATGGTTTCAGAGTAGCAAAATCATGGAGTAATCTTGTAACGGGTGTTACACCACTAACTACTGTAGCGCAGAATTTCTCATTATCACAGAACTATCCAAACCCGTTCAATCCTTCAACAAAGATAGATTTCTCAGTACCGGAAAGAAGCTTTGTTACAATGAAAGTTTATGATATGCTTGGTAAAGAAGTTATACAGCTGGTTTCCGGTGATTATTCTGCAGGCACATATTCAGTTGATATGAACGCTAAAGGATTAAGCTCAGGCATGTATCTTTACAGTATCGAAGCAAGATCTGAAACCGGTAATATCTTTAAAGATACCAAAAAACTTACATTGGTCAAATAAACTGCTATTTATAATAGATTTTAAAAAAGGGGCAATGGCCCCTTTTTTATTATAGAGCAAGTGATAATAAATTGAAATTACGTTAAAAAAATGGTAAAATAATTTTACTGTAAATACAATTATTTTATTATAATATTTTAAAAAACAATTTATTCGTATCTAATATTAATTTTTCAATTAGAATGTGATATAGAAAATGAAAAAAATTAATTCAACTTTGAGCCTTTTATGTCTTCTTTTTTTTGTTTATCTAAATTTTTCTGGATTTGATATTTTAAAAGGTAACGATAATTTGGTTGTACAGTTATACGGCCCTTATAATTCAGATGCTCAAGTATACGCGATTGAATCACCTGGATGTAATTACTCCTATACATTATCACATCAGCCTGGTAGTAATATTTATACTGCGAATGTTCAACCAGGTTATTATTATCAGATTGTAGCTCACTACGATCCAGATCCATGGAATACTGATCAATATTGGGCTCAAACACATCCCAATAATCCATTTGTTAACAAAAACCAACCTTCTGAATTAACTTTAACATTAAACTATTCTAATTATACCCCTCATAACCCCTGTTATGAAGATAAAATTGAAAAAAAGAGATGAGTTGATTTCCGAATAACCAGTTAACTCCGGTATCAATTGTATTGATTGCAAAGGATATTATTAGACCGTCAGTAGAAGCAATCTTATTGTAAGTTAATAAGATTGCTTTTTACTCCCACAAATACGGACATCTTGGATTTTTATTTACCCGGTAATTTTTCAGCCTCTCTTTGTTTCTTCCTCAGAATAAAATTCAGAATATAAAGGTCAAGACAAATAAAAGTAACAACTCCCATGCCAATTACCATTGCATTGCCCCTTCTTATACCTATTATCAAAAAAACTACCGCTGCAACCAGGGTTAACCCAACAGCTATATGCGCAGCAGTGTGATTTTCCTTCCTTGTAGGAAAGGCAAGTGCAAATAATACCAACCCGATTGCGGGAGCTATTAATGCTGTAGGGCTCCCTGAAGTAAAATAGCCCCAGATACCAACAACAATTAATATTACTGCGTTTATTATCATTACAACATGATTCTTTATCATAGTTACATTCTCCTTTATTACAAATATATATAATTAATTGATTCTTCGGGGATGATTTCCTTCTACTGTAATCGATAAATGCTTAAAATAATTTCTATATTAAATTGAATACCACCCATAATATTGCTATTTTTGAACTTATTATGCAAAAAAACGGATAATATAGTAGGTTATTATTGAATGGCAAAATCGACCAAAAAACAGGAAAAACAGCAAAAAAACGTTAAAAAAGCTCTAGATATTAACTTTGGGCTTAACTTAAATCCAACTTCAAATTACATAATTCTGGCAGTCTTGCTGATTCTTTCAGTCATACTGCCATATTATTATATTACATACGCTTTTTCTGTAAACCATTATTACAGTTTTCCGCTTGATGACCCCTGGATACATTTGCAATTTGCAAGGAACATCGCGGAGTATGGAAGCTTTTCATATTTCAAGAATGAGCTTGTTACAGCGGGATCGACATCACCAATTTACACATTGATCCTCGCAGCTGGATTCCTGATTACAAAAAACGAAATGTGGCTTAGCTATGTACTCGGTATATTATTCTTTTCACTTTCCGTGTTTTATTTCTACCGGCTGGCAGGAAATATATTTCTAAAAGAAAACTGGCTGGCAATTGCTGCAGCGCTGCTGTTAGTATTTGATAAATGGCTTAACCTGATATCTGTAACAGGAATGGAAACAACGTTGTATATATCACTGCTGGCTGCATGTTATTATTATTACCGCAAATTGAATGCAATAGGTTTTGCAGTAACATTGGGATTGACATTCTGGACAAGGCCCGATGCTTTGGCTTTTATTGCCGCCATTGTTATTGATTATTTATTCCGCGTTTATCTGCGGCAAAAAAATCCAAAGGAAAATTCTGATATCGCGTTATTTGATAGAAAAGATCTTTACAAAATAGCCGGTGTATTTGGATTAATAATAGGGGCATACTTTATTATGAATTTAATGA
Source organism: Ignavibacteria bacterium (assembly GCA_039933555.1). Classification (GTDB taxonomy): domain Bacteria; phylum Bacteroidota; class Ignavibacteria; order Tepidaquicellales; family OLB5; genus OLB5. Next base: position 13,326 of record JBDTNV010000004.1, on the reverse strand, counting down.
TCTCAGGTTCACTATTACCCAATACTTACGGCGCTAAAGTTAAGTATTACTCAGCGGAGTTCCGAAGCAGGGCTGATTTTTTGAAAATTGAAGTGTGGGATTACTTTACTGAATCAGCTTATTTATTGATCTTCATTCCATTTGTTTTTGGAGTGATAGCCCTTTTTAAAGATTCCGTTAAGTTAAAATATAATATTCTGGTTCCCGCATTATTATTCATTCTCATACATATTTTTATCTACTGGTATAAGCTCCCCTATGCACACCGCTTTGGCAGGTACATGATGCCGCTTATACCGTTCTTCATACTGCTGTCTGTCTATGGTTCCAGGGAGTTCTTTAAGTGGTTTGCTAATTTTCTTGGTGATAAAAAACTTGTTAATGCGCTGAACATTCTGTTATTGGCAGGAACTGTTTTATATGTTGCAGCCGGCTATAATAAGAATAAAGAAGTTTTCCAGGACCAGTCACGGCATATTTATATCAGACAGGTGGAAACAGCAAAATGGCTTAAGAATAATACTCCTGCCGGCTCTATCATAGCAACACATGATGTGGGCGCGATCGCATATTATTCTGAGAGGAAAGTTGTAGATGTTGTTGGCCTGATAAATCCTGAATTTATTTCCAAGCTAAATACTAAGGAATTTAACGGTTTTGTTGAAGAACAGCTAAAGAAACAGAATGTAACATACATGGCTTTTCTAAAGGAATGGTTCCAGGTTGTAAATCAGCCCTCGTTATTTTCTGCAGGTGAAGATAATTTTGAAATCATGCAGGTATATAAATATTTACCGGATAAAACTCACATTGTTTCTGCTGAAGCCAACACAGGTTATCAGTATGTAAACCAACTGCTGGCCCAAAAACAGTACCAACAGGCACTGAATGTACTTAAACAAGTCGCAGTCATGGATCCAAACAGTTCATTGACCTATTTTATGCTCGCTTATGTCTACTCATCTCTAAATGACCAGGTCTCAGCTGAAAAAAACCTTCTTAGGGCAATAGAGATATACCCTGATTACAGGGATGCAGTTTTATCATTAAGCAATCTTTATAAAGTTCAAAAAAGGCTGCCCGACGCAAAAAATGTATTGAGCAAATACTTAACAACTAATGCAACTGATTCCACAGCAGCCAATATGCTTAAAGGAATAAACAACGATAGCAGCATAAAACAGGATTCAGTAAAGACCAAATAATAAAACCCGATTAATGACAAACAGATTTGTATTTCCTGGCATATTTATATTCTCATTTGCAGTTTTTTTTACTCTGCATATGGGTTTTCTGAACAGGAATTACAAACCCTCTCAGACAGATGCAATTGTAAAAATTACCAAAGGCGATAATCTTCGGAGTGTTGCCATTAAGCTTGAAGAAAGCCAGGTAATATTTAATAAGCTTGCGTTCATTGCATTAGGCAGGCTGATGGGTTACCAGGATAACCTGATTCCCGGTGAGTACAAGTTTGGTACCGGGTTGACGTACCTGAATGTACTTAATACAATTACCGACCCGACAATTATAAGGACAGTCACCGTAACCATACCTGAAGGCTTGAACATCAGGCAAATGGGAAGGCTGCTCCAGAGGCAAATAGGAGTTGATTCAGCCCGTTTTGTTGAAGAAGCTAAAAATGACAGCCTCATTAAACTCCTTGGAGTTGAAGCAGGTAACCTTGAAGGTTTTTTATTTCCGGATACTTACCAGTTCCAGTTCAGCTCAGTTAACCGCGAAAAAGAAATAATCTCCGTTCTTTCATCTGCTTTCAGAAAGAAAATAACGCCTGAGATGCGTGAAGAAATGAAAGTGAAAAACATTACTTTAACTGAACTTATCACTATGGCTTCAATTGTTGAAGGTGAAACAAGGTTTGAGCCTGAGAAAAAGACAATTGCAGGCGTATATTATAACAGGATCAAAAAAGGGATGAAACTTCAGGCTGATCCGACTGTTCAATATATACTGCCCGGCGGCTACAAGAACAGGCTGCTATTCAGTGATCTGAAAATAGAATCGCCATACAATACATATTTGCATAAAGGGCTGCCTCCCGGACCCATAAATAACCCGGGGCTAAGCTCAATTATTGCAGCCTTATATCCCGAAGAAAACAGGTATCTTTACTTCGTGGCAAAAGGTGATGGTTCACACCGTTACGCAGAAGGATATGAAGAACATAAGAAGAACATTCTGCTATATCAGCAATTCTTAAAAGAGCTTGAGGAAAAGAAACAGAAAAAAAATGATGGTACCAATTAACATATAATTGACAAGCAAAACAAAAATATTAGGTGATATGCTTCTGAAGCTGGAAACCCGCAGTAAAACGGGCTCCGGAAGAAAAATGCTCTATCTCAATATTTCATATTTTATTCCGGGTGTATTTTTACCTTGGCTGCTTTTAAAACAAAACGCTGACCCGACCGGATTTCAGTTCTCATTCCTGTTATTCCTTTTCTATACACTTATACTTTCGTTCACAGTAATTACAGAGCTTGACAATATAATAATTTCAAAGACAGAAGCTGAGATACTTTCTGCATTGCCTATCGAGAGCAGGGTTCTTATAAATGCAAAGATGTATATGATAACCCGCTATTTAATGCTCTTATCCCTGCCTCTGCTAGTACCCGGAAGCGTCTATTATTACTTCATGATGAAATCACTGCCCAGGGCTTTTTTGTTTTTCATCTCAGCATTCATGATATGCTTTTTCGTAATCAATCTGCTGATACTATTATACAGCGCCGCTTTAAGAATTTTCAAAGCAAAGAGTATTGGCTCATATACTATGTTCTTCCAGATGGCAATGATATTGGTACTGATAATGGCTTATCAATTCGTATCATTTGGCATCACAGGCAGGCCCGGCAGCAGCGTAAACGGCTATATTACATCGCTCCAGTCAAAAGGGCTGATAAACTTCTTCCCGCAGGCTTGGTTTGCATTCCTAACAACACGAAATCAGTATTTACTCGAGTTTGGACTTATTGCGAAGCTTATACTTCCCCTATTTATCACGATACTCAGCTATTACAGCCTGAAGATGTACCTTGATGCAAATTATGAATTCATAAGGGATAAATTTGTTAACTCAAAAATAATCTCAAGGGGTGAAAAAGGCAAAAAAAGGTTCTTCATATTCACAATGATAAGCGATCTTATTCAGAACGTTTATTTGAGGAATAATACCGAGCGCTCTTCATTCGGACTAATACGCTCCCTTTTCTACAAAGATAAAACCGTAAGGCTTGCGATACTTCCTATGATAATTATTCCAATCGGGCTTGCAGTATTTGCTCTTGTCACAAACCAGCTCCCTGCCCCGTTTGATAGAAGTTACTTTGAAATAAAACCGGTATTCCATATATCGTTAATGCTTTGCGTACTTGTAGTATTGAATACAGCAATTATCGGTACAAAGGTTACAAACTTTCCCGGGGTTGCGTGGATATATGACTCATACCCTATAACCTCAAGAAGGAATTTCAAGAATGGCTTCAGGAAGTTTTTTGTTGTTTACCTGCTTATTCCGGTTTCAATTGGACTCGGAATAATTTTTATGATTAAAATTCCAATGCATCAGGCACTGCTGCATATTGTATTTATATTTACTTCAGCAAACTTATATAATTCAATTTACAATCTTTTTAGCCGCGGATTACCTTTTACGAAAGAAAATACTCTGATCAACTCATTTCAAAGAATGACATCTATTATATATCCGTTTCTCTTTGGGATAGTAATTGTAATGGTTCAGTTGTTCGTGTATAGAAGTATGCTCACAACCCTAATTGCTCTGCTTGCAATAATATCTGTTACATTCTGGATAAATTACTTTGGCTTTGTGAGGAAAAAATAATACAGGTTAATAATTTCGTGCCCCGAATATATCAATAAATTTAATCTGTCGTTACTAAAATCTGCAAAAAATCATATAACTTAAGGGATTTTCGGTTCGTGGCACGAATATTTTCTGATTATTTACCCAAAAACCCTTAAATTAATAATTTCTCATTAGTTTATTGATAATTTTGTTTTTTTTAGTTATGTTTTAAAAAAAAGATATGAAAACCCTCGTATATTATCTTTTTCTCTCAATGATAGCAATATCTATTACTATCTCTCAAAGCCTTGCGCCGGCTCAATCAATTTTCATGCAGGGCAACAATATCAACAGTGTTTTCAGGACTGATGGTTATTATAATTATGATAAAGTAACATTTATGAATGGCGATGCAGGGTTTATATGGCCTGTAACCTCGCCGCAAAGATTAACTGCAGTATTTACTTCCGGCTTATACATCGGAGCAAAAGTTGGAGCACAGCGCGAGCTTAGACTTGCTGCTTCATTCTATAACACACATTACTCTCCCGGAAATATTCCCGTAATCGGAGGGATTCCTCCAACATCAGTCTGCAGCGACCCCTCATGGCGCGGATATTTAGTTCAGCTTACAGACCCCACACTTACCAATGGGGGAACAAGGACTAAAACTGCGGGCGGAAGGCAGTATACCTTCAATTATGATTCATGGGCTGCATGGCCCGTACAGAAAGGCGCTCCGTATGTAGAAGTAAACGGCATTCCCGGTTATCAGCCTGCATGGAATGGAGATAGACCAGGCATTGGCAACGGTATGACAGCAAGACCCGAAGAATTATTGTTCATGGTGTTTATGGACTATACCAATTGTACTAATAATATTCATACAAGTGAATTAAGTCTGCCTGGCGGAACACTTCCTTTAGGAGTTGAGATTCAGCAACTTTCATTTATGTTCAATTGTATCCCATTACGGGATATGTATTTTGTAAAGTACAGGATAATAAATAAAAGCTCACAATACTGGGATAGCACTTTTATTTCGTCACCCATCGACTTTGATTTAGGAGATGCTTCAAATGATGCTTTAGGATGTGATTCTTTACGAAATTTATCATTTGTCTACAATTTTAGTAATATTGATTTACAATATGGAACTAACCCTCCTGCACTTGGGGTACGAATTGTTCAAAGTCCGATTAGAAATACAGGTTTAAATAGTGATACCGTATTTTTGCCTTATGATACTCTAACCGGATTCAAATTAACCGGTATGACCGGGTTTACTTATTTTGCAGGAAGCGTAAACCAATGTATCAGTGATCCTGACTATGCTTTTACAGCTTATAATTTTATGCGGGGAAAAGACGGGTGCGGAAATACTTTTTTCAATTTTGTAACAGGAAATCCCACGACATTTAAGTATTCCGGTGATGCATGTAATAAAACCGGCTGGTATGACAGTGTACAAAGTGATAAAAGAGGAATGTTCAACATGGGGCCTGTAACAATGAACCCTGGTGATACACAAATTATTGTAATGAGTTATATGATTACCCGTGATGGCGGAAATAATAATCTGAATGTTTGTGCGCTGCAATCTATATCAGACTCAGCCCTGAAATATTATTACAACGATTTCAGAACTTGTATTCCCATAGGCATTCAGCCAATTATCACAGAAATTCCGACCAAATTTGAGTTATTTCAGAATTACCCGAATCCGTTTAATCCTGCAACAAAAATAAAGTTCAATATTCCCTCAGTAGGTCAAAGGCATGCCTTTGACTCCAAATTAATTGTTTACGATGCGCTTGGCAGAGAAATTGCAGTATTAGTAAACGAAGAACTGAAACCCGGCACATACGAAATTGAATGGTCCGCTGAAAACTTCCCAAGCGGAGTGTATTTTTATTCACTCATTACAAGTAATTTTACCCAAACAAGAAAAATGGTGGTATTAAAGTAGCTTTTCTTACATAAATTTTTACATTTAATTTTATTTATATGCCTTATATCTTACCCGTATAATGGCATATAAATAATGAATTTACCCGAAATTTCTCCACAGGTTTCACGTAATAAATATATTGGTATATTCCTTGTAGCGCTTTCTACATTAATGTACGAAATCCTGCTTACAAGGATATTCAGTGTTACAATGGGCTACCATTTTGCGTTTATGGCGGTATCACTTGCAATGTTCGGTATGACTGTTGGCGCTATTATAGTTTATATCTTCCCTAAGAAATTTCCGCAGGAAAAAATAGATTCCATACTAACCCGCCAGGCGTTTTATTTCAGCTTTTTCACTTTACTCAGCTTCTTATTCCACATTCTTATCCCTTTTATTCATGGAATGTCACTGGTTGGAATAGCAGTAACGGCGTTTACGTATACTGAAATATCTGTCCCTTTTATTTTCAGCGGTATTTGTGTTTCGCTGCTCTTAACCAGATACCCTTCATCAGTAAATAAGCTTTATGCCTCAGATCTGATTGGTGCATCACTTGGATGTATACTTGTTGTTTTGGTACTCAATACTTCAGGCGGGCCGACAGGTGTTTTTATAACAGCCCTTTTTTCTGCGCTGGCTGCATATTTCTTTTACAGAGACACTGTAAAAAAGACATCTTTTGGTAAAGTAATAATTATTTATTCTTTCATAGTCGCAGCTTTTTCAGTGTTTCATACTGTACTTGTGCAGCAGCATGACCCATTGCTCCGGTTATTCTGGGTGCGAGGCGAGTGGGAAGATAAGCCTCTTTATGAAAAATGGAATTCATTTTCACGCGTAAGTATTGATGGTGATTCAACAAAATACGAAACGCCCTTTGGATGGGGCCTAAGCAATAAGTATGACCGCTCGCGCAAGATCAGGCAGCTTATGCTTAATATTGATGCTCATTCCACAACGGTGCTCTCTCATTTTAACGGCGATGTATCTGAATTGTTTCATTTAAAATATGATGTATCTAACCTTGCGCAGTATCTAAGGCCAAATGGTGATGTATTGATTATCGGCAGCGGGGCCGGGCGTGACGTGCTTTCTTCGCTCGCTTTCGGACAAAGATCCGTGCTGGGCATTGAGATTAATAAGGATATGATAAAGGCCATAAATGGTGATTTCGGTGGATTCACCGGCCATCTTGATAAATATCCGAATGTTGAGTTTGTCGGAGATGAGGCCAGAAGCTATATTCAGCGCATGGATTCAGCCAGGAAGTTTGATATTATCCAGGTCTCAGTTATCGATAACTGGTCAGCGGCCGCATCCGGCGCCTTTGTACTCACAGAAAACGCCCTTTATACTGTTGAAACATGGAAGTTGTTATTCAGCAGGCTTAAACCCGATGGCATATTGACAGTAACAAGGTTTTACCGCGCAAAGCCCATTGAGCATTACAGGCTAATGAATATTACTGCTGATGCGCTAAAGGAATCAGGTGTTAAGGATATCCGTGAGCATATTATGCTTATTAAATGCCAGCAGCAGGAGCGTATCCAGGATAGAAGCGGAACAGGAACACTGCTTATCAGCAAATCGCCATTTTCGAAAAATGATATCAGAATGGTAGACAGTTTGAACAGGGTGTTTGAGTTTGAAAATGTTATTTCACCCGATTCGGCAAGTGATTCAGTTTTTGTGCAATTAACAAACGAAAGTTCACGGCAGGAATTTAATAATAATTTCCCTATCAATATTACCTCGCCATCAGATGATAAACCTTTCTTTTTTCATTACATGAAATTTATGGACATTGCAAACCCGACCCTTTGGAAAGAGTGGGATATGGGTTTTAACGCAAAAGCTATATTCATTCTCCTGACACTTGCCGCAACTATGACGGGGCTATCGGTATTGTGTATTGTCATACCGCTTAAGATAACATCCCGGAAAATTTCCCTGAAAGGTACTTCAGGATATTTCATGTTCTTTATGGCTATTGGGCTTGGATTTATGCTGATAGAAATTTCGCAGATACAAAGGCTTAATATATTCTTGGGCCACCCTACCTACTCACTTGCCGCTGCATTATTCACTATGCTTCTTTCAAGCGGTATTGGCAGCTTGATAAGCGGAGTAAACAAAAAAGATGTTATTAATAACAGCAGAAAAAGGTTTATTATTCTCATAGCAATCTTAATAGTATTTGGAATTGTAACTCCGTTTATAATTCATTACTTCAGAGAGTATTCAACAGAAATAAGGGTACTTGTTTCAATATTAATTCTTTTCCCCATGGGTTTATTCTTAGGAATGGCTTTCCCTGCCGGAATGAAACTGGCAAACATTAAAAATCCTGCAATTACGCCCTGGCTTTGGGGAATTAATGGGGTTATGTCAGTATTAGCAACAGTTTTATCAATAATTATCGCAATGAATTATGGTATATCCGCGTCTTATTGGTCGGGGGCTGTATGTTATATAGCTGCATTCGCAGCACTGCTCACATTCAAAGCAAAGCCTGAATAATATCGATTTCTGTAAACAAAAAAAGACCTGTTATTTAACAGGTCTTTTTTTATTGCTATAAAATCATTTTATTTAGGGGGTTTAGGCGGAATAAAATCAGATTGTTTTTTCATTAACTGCCCCGCAATAGCGCCAAAAAGCTTGAATAACTGGTTAACACCGCTGACCTGTGTAATGTAAGAAGGAGCAGCATTTGGATCAGTTACAGCATCCTTGTATAAATTGATAACAGTGGTCTGCCCGGTTGTAGTTGTGACATTCAGTGTATATATCGGCGACGGGAAAGTTGTCATAACTGTATCTTTAAAATCATCAGTACTCAAATTTGAAAGTAAATTAAGAAAGCCTTCCATCACAGAAGTTGAAACGGAATCATTGTTAATTTTCCATTTACCTGTTGAATCTTTCATTACTGAAAAATCAACCTTGCTGGAATCCGTTGACTTGAATGAAACCCTGCTGACAACATAAGGCTGAATTGAGGTAATGAATTTATTACGGTAGTCTTTTGATGGCCTTGTAAATAGAGAGGCTGTTAAGTTTGAAGCAAGCAGTATTCTGTTCTCTTCAGGTTTTTTGATAAATGAATTACCCTCAGACTGTGTTTTGCCTAATATGAAAGTTCCTAATAGCTTTCCTTCCTGGTAAGTTGATATACTGGAATTATTTACCGAGTCGAGGTAGCTGTTAAATTTTGCAGGATTTTCGGATGCTACACTTTCTATAACAAAGTTCTTTAGATCCTTCAGCATCAGGTATATATTTGTTGTATCGGCAGGGTAATCCAGCGGCTTGGTAAGTTTCCATTGATTATTCACTTTTTCAAGCACAACCGTTTCACCTGTCTTTACAATTTCTATCTTATCAATTTTAGATGAATCAGCTACGAACAGCTTTGCATCTATCTTATCTGTCGATACTTTTTCGCCGCCTCTGAAAAACAGAAAATAAACAGCAATCAGAATTGCAAATACTGCCAGTAATATTTTTATTGATTTATTCATAAACTATCTTGATTATATCTTTTCTTTTTTTTTGTTACTGAAAAAAATTATTTACTCTAATATTTCTTTATTTTTTTGATGCTTTTTTCTTTCTCCATCTCATCATGCCGTAAAGAAGTACAAGTAACGGCGGACCGACAAGCATTCCGTATTTCACAATTGACCGGGTGCTGTCTTCAATTGAATTCAGCGGTTTTGGATTAGCGTCTTTTGATCTTATCATTGAAAGCCCAGCATCATCACTCATATAATCTATCATGTTGGCAAAGAAAAGTAGGTTCTCATCGGGTCCGCGGAAATCATCCTGGGGAAAGTCACCGTTGGAGCATACAATTATTTTTGAATCCGGGCTCTCAGGCTTTACACTTGTTAATACAGGTGATGAACCCTGTACAGTATCTGATGGTATTGGTTTTCCGTTATAAAAACTTTTGAACTTGCCTTCAAAGATCGCGCCAACGCTGAGATCTTTAGATTTGAACATTGTATCAGGAAGCATTGTACCCGATGCCTGCACTATGGCAAACTCATTAGCTACACCGGTTTTTGGAGAGGTTGTTAACAGCGGTGTTACTTTTACGCCTTTTGGACCGGCTGCATTCAAATCAATATCGCTTGAGAACCCTAAGAATACCTGTCCAATTGTCGCGAATGACGGGATATCATGGTTAATATTCACAATTTTAGGATAATACGGGAAAGGAATCTGTGTGTACATCTGTAACGGACCCTGTTGAACCGGAACCTGCACAAATGCGCATTCTTTATCGGTTAGTATGGTATTATTCAGCTTTGCGCCATAGCTTTCAAGCATATCTTCAAGCCCCGTCTGTGTAACCTGTGCTATCTGGAATTGCTGCTGTGACGCAACGTTAACACGGCTCATAAGGAAAATTACTTTTCCGCCGTTCATAATATACTGGTCAATTGCAAATTTAATATTCTCAGGAACAACCGGGGGCGGCGCCTGCTGCTGCTGGCCCATCTGCTGCTGCTGCTGCGGAGCTTTTGGTGAAAATACGATCAATGTTTTTACATCTGCCGGTATTGGATTATTTTTTGAAGCATCTATATTTGTTACATTATAGAACTTTGTCAAATATTGATTAACCTTACCAATTTTATCAACACCCGGCATTCCGTTTCCTGAGAGTACACCAACCTTTTTTAATTCAGGCTGGGTTAATCTGTTTATTACACCGGTTAGATCATATTCAAGATTTTCAGTACTTCCTACAAAAGGAAGAACTTCCTGTTTACCGCCATAAAGCAGTACAACACCCATGTAAGCTTTCAATGCTTCTGCCCTGTCATTCTTTACAGACTGGACCTGGACGGGCTGAATACCGTATTTCTGCGCTTCTTTTTCAAGCTCTTCCTGGTCACTTGGGCTTATTATCTCATATGATATTTTGTTGTTCGATGCGCTTCTGTAATCATCAAGCAGCTCCTGGAGATACCTCCTGTTATTATTGTATGGAGCAGGAAGATTATCGGTGAAGTATGCCTTCACTACAAGTTTATCATCCAGCTTCGAAACAATTGATTTGCTCGCATCAGAAAGCGTGTATATCTTGTTTGGGGTAAGATCCCACCTGAAAAATACTTTCAAAGCAATAATGTTGAGCACAACCAAAACACCGGCCAAAAGCAAAACGCTTATTATAGCCTGGCGCCTTCTTGACTCAGTCTTCTTTTTTCTTTTTGAAAGTCTTTCATCTTCGGCAATTTCCTCGGATGATTCTTCAATTGAATCTTCTTCTTCCTGTAATTCGTCTTTATTTTCTAATTCTTCAGCCATATATGTATATTATAATACTTTTATAATTACTTTTTAAATTAAAACTGTTTTACCTGCTTAAGATTACCACTTTCTGCTTTCAAGCGATACTTTTGTTAAAAAGAGTGTGAAGAATATCATTGAAAAATAATAAACCAACACCCTTGAATCTATTACACCACGCGAAATATTGCTCAGGTGATAATCGGTGGTTAAATACTCGAATACTGAAACCATCGATGGCGGGAATACCACAAGCAGCTTGCCTAAGAGGAAAAAGAATAGGCAAATTAGCACGGCTACGATGAAAGCGATTATCTGGTTTTCTGTGATTGACGATACAAAGATACCAATACCGATGAAAAAAGCGCTCATCAATATATAACCAAGCAGACTTGTCAAGAAAGGCCAGAAAGGAATAGGTCCGATCATTTTTATTACTATGAAATAAAATATTGTAGGCGCAAGTGTTATTACTATTAATGTAAGCGCTGAGAGATACTTGCCTAAGATAAGCTCAATATCTGTAATAGGCTTGGTCAGCAAGAGCTCCAGTGTCCCCTGTTTCTTTTCTTCTGAAAAGCTGCGCATTGTAATTGCTGGTATAAAAACAACAAACAGTACAAGCTGTATAAAAAAGCTGCCGAAAAACTCACGCATTGAAGCCACATTTATCTGGAAAAAGCTCATTGTGAAAAGAAACCCGGATATAACCATGAATACTATCATAACAATATACGCTACCGGGGAATTAAAATAGGATTTAAGCTCTTTTGAAAAAATGGTTTTTATATTCGTTGTATTCATATTATTACTTTGTTAACTCCCTGAAAATATCTTCTAATGATGTTTGTTTAGTCTGCATTGAAAGCACCATTGCCTTCTGCTGCATTACCTTGTTTGAGATCACTTCCCTCAGATCAGTTCCATGCTCTCCGTATATATTGAAAAGGAATGAATCTCCGTTATCTTTTACAAATTCAACTTTATTAACACTGCGAATTTCCTTAATTGCACCAGAGAGCGCATTTTTATCGCAGTTATTTTTTACTTCAAGTGTGACAAGGCTTTGGCCTTTGGATTTAGCCTGAAGTTCTTCCGGAGTACCATCTGCAACTATTTTGCCTTTATTGATAATAATTACCCTGTTACAGGTTGCTGTTACTTCTGAAAGAATGTGAGTAGAAAGAACTACTGTCTTTTCTTTTCCAAGCTTTTTGATAAGATTCCTGATTTCGATGATCTGGTTCGGATCAAGGCCGGATGTAGGTTCATCAAGTATCAGTACATCAGGATTATTTATCATTGCCTGGGCAAGCCCAACGCGTTGTTTAAATCCTTTTGAAAGTGTTCCGATATCTTTTGTGCGTACGCTATCGAGTCCGCAAACCTTTATCATCTCTTCGCGCTTCTTTTTGATCTCGTTTGAAGGAATACCATCAAGCTTAGCGACAAAATCAAGATACTCAACCGGTGTCATATCGTAGTAAAGAGGGTTAAGCTCAGGAAGATATCCCAGCTTTTTCCTTACGTCGAGTGATTTTTCTTCAACATCAAAGCCGTCAACTTCAACTGTGCCTGATGTTGGCGGAAGATAGGTTGTAATTATCTTCATCGTTGTGGATTTTCCTGCACCGTTGGGTCCAAGAAATCCAAGGATCTCTCCTTTTTTTGCTTCGAACGAAATGTTATCTACTGCAAGATAGTCGCCGTAGTATTTCGTTAAATTAGTTACTTTTATTGACATAATGATAGATTTTTGAACTTTAATTCACTTAAAAAATCAAATATTATTATTTATATATTAGCAGGCTAATTTAGTAAAAAAGGCTAAAAAAGCCAATATCGGTGGCTGGTTAATCACAATTATAAAGATTAAATAGGTTTTAAAAAAGGGATAAGTTCGGTATAGATATAGAACGGGTAGATTATATTGATGAAAAAATAACTTAAATTTTGCAGATTTTAAAGATTTTAAAGATTTTTAGCTGAGTTATTTTAATAATACCATTTTTCGGGTTTCTATAAAATCACCCCATACTAATTGATAAAAATATACACCTGAGGCAAGATCTGTACCTTCAAAATCAATACTATATATACCCGGCATTAAGTTATCATATGAAAAACTATTTACTTCCCTTCCGGTTATATCATATATATAGATATTAACAGGCACTGAACGAAAATTATTGGGAATTGAAAACTTGATTTTAGTAACAGGGTTAAA
>JBDTNV010000003.1:0-58128 GCA_039933555.1 Ignavibacteria bacterium | reverse complement strand
GTTGAAAGTGATGCTACTATTGTAGCTCCTTTAATGTTCGCATGGCTGCTTGGATGGTAATTTTGCGGTTAAGCTAATAAATTCGGAAACTTTTTACTTTGGTTTTATATTTATATTATGCATTGATTAAATTTTTTGATATTATTATTTGGAAAACACTAAAAAAGGCTCAGGAAACAAATTAACTATCATTTGGCTGATTGGTTATGAAATATTTGTGCTTTTTTTTATGGAAGCATATAAATACTGGATCAATTCTCAATATACAACAATGCTTTCAAGAAGTTTCATTTCTGATTTCCTCAGCGGGTTTAATATTCTGTACACCGGTAATTTATTCTGGATAACAATCTGCTTAATAGCAATAATCGCAATAATAAATATTTCTCTTCAGTCACAGAAGGTCAGTAAAGGAGCCTTAAGGTCTTTAGTGATCATTTCTGTTATATCCCTGCTGCTTCTTGCTTTCGCGTTTTTCCAGGGCAGAATTCCCAGGGAGACTTTCTACGAAAACCTGGTTACGCTTTCACAAAAGGGTATACAAACTATTTCTCTTTCTCTATTTGCGATAATGCATATGTTTATTGCGGTATCTGCATGTGTAATTTCATTTACAGTCCTGATGAAATTTTACATCTTCAGAAGTATCTGGATAACCATACTTATAATGGCGGCTGCATACTCAATAGTCTTTTTATTCGCATATAATTACAATGATGACTCGGCGATACTCAGGGATAACAAAAAGACCGTTGATGCGGGGACAGTGCTCGGTGCGGCAGTCTGGGGAGGCAACCGTCCATCACCGGTATTAAGAGAGAGAATCAACAAAGGCTATGAACTATATGCGTCTGGAATAATAAAAAATATCATCTTAACCGGCGGCGGCGCACCGGGCGAAATGACAGAAGCCGATGTTTCTAAAAATGAGCTGCTTAAAAAAGGTGTACCTGAGAGAAATATCTTTATAGAAAACAAATCTAACTCAACCCTTGAACAGATTCTGTATTTAAATAATAATCTTTACAAAAAGAATAATTGGAAAGAAATTGTAATTATCAGCGATAACTTCCACCTCTTAAGGACAAAGCAGATTTGCAAGTTCTTCGGGATAAATGCTTATACAGTAGCATCAGATACTCCGCTATCGAGTGAATCATCGTTAAATTTCTGTATTAAGGAAAGTTTCGCAGTAATTTTGTTCTGGTTATTTGGCATTGGTTAATTTATCTTTGTAAAATGGCATTAACAAGAAGACATTTACGTGAAAGAGCGCTTCAGGCTCTTTATGCATTCAAGCTCACCGGTGATCCTATCGAACAGATTAAACAACAGCAGCTTGAAGATATTGATAAGAAAGACGACAGGAAATTCTGTGAAGAGCTTATCAGGCAAACTATAGATAATGATGAAAAGTATGAGACTATCATAACCCAAACAGTAGATAACTGGGATATGGAACGTATCGCTTTAATTGATGCGATAATAATCAAAATGTGCCTTACCGAGTTTTTTCATTTCGAAGACATCCCTCCAAAAGTTTCAATTAATGAATCTATTGATATTGCCAAGGACTTCAGCACAAGAAATTCAGGCAAATTTGTCAATGGAGTTCTTGATGCTATCCTTGAGAAGCTGCAAAGGGAAAAGCTGATCACTAAGAAGGGTAAAGGTTTGATAACAGGCAAAAGACAGCCTGTAACCTGAGAACACCCTTTCATTATATTAAATAAACAGTTTTAGGCAATGGAAACACCTTCAAATAAAAGCAGATGGCTTACTAAAGATGTTTTTAACTGGTCGCTATTCGATTTCGCGAACTCTACCTTTGCAACAATAATTGTCGCATTTGTATATGCAATTTATTTTAAGAAGGTTGTTGCCTCAAATCTTCCCATTGCCGATCTTTACTGGTCAACAGCAATTAATATTTCTATGATACTCGTTGCAGTATTAAGCCCGGTACTTGGCGCTGCAAGTGATTATTACAGCAGCAAAAAAAAATACTTGTTCTTCTTCACCTTCTTATGTATAGTTGCTACTGCCCTATTATATTTCATTACCGAAGGTATGATATTGTGGGGAATGGTATTATTCATCCTGGCAAATATTGGCTTCCAGGCGGGGCTTGGGTTTTACGACGCGTTCATTAAAGAAATATCTACATTTGAAAACTACAACAAAGTTTCTTCCTTTGGTTATGCAATCGGTTATTTAGGTTCACTTGCTTCCCTGGCTGCAGTATTGGTTTTGCAGGATACCCCCCGGTTAACTTTTCTTGCCTGTGCAGTAATGTTCCTGGTGTTTTCTATCCCGATATTCCTGTTTGTTAAGGAAAGATCAAAACCTGTACCCAACAGCAGTCTGAATTTCCTTTCAATCGGGTTTCAAAGAACCATGGATACAATAAGGCATATCAGGAATTTCAGAAATATCAGGATATTTCTGTTATCATACTTTCTTTATATAGATGGAGTAAATACAATAATTTTCTTTTCTGCAAATTTTGCGCAAACTACGCTGAATTTTGAAATTAAAGATCTTATTTTATTTTTCATAATTGTACAGGTTACTGCGCTTTTGGGTTCTTTCTTATTCGGGTGGATAGCAGATAAGGTTGGGACAAAGAAAACTATCTTGTTCATTATTGTTAGCTGGGCGGTTTTAACCCTGATGGTATTCTTTGCAAATGATAAAACCACATTCCTGATTATCGGAGCATTTGCTGGAACGTTCCTTGGTTCATCACAAGCGCTATCAAGAAGCTTCTTTGGAAGATTGATACCGGAAGAAAAGAAAACAGAATTTTACGGATTCTACAGCCTGTTCGAAAAAACATCAACAATACTCGGTCCGCTTACTTTCGGCCTGGTATCATGGCTGACAGGAAATCAAAGATATGCGGTAATTTCTATTTTAATATTCTTTATCGCAGGGTTCTTTTTGTTCAGGAAAGTAAAAGAAAACCCCGTCGAGAGTATACCGGACGGGGTTTGAAAAAAAATTATTGAATGATTATTTCTTTGATTTACCAAGGAAAATCGAAGCGCCAAGATAGAATTCTATAGCCCCAATATTCCTATCCTTTGATATATTACTATTCAGATTGGTTGCTGACTTATCCAGTAAATTCATTTTATTTTCTTCATTAGACTGGTCAGATTTTTTACCAATAAGATTGAACAGCTTATATTTTGCTCCAAAAACTATGCCTGCTGATTTACCGAATCTTACTGTCGCGCCAAGTCCTGCGCCTAAACCTATCCTGAGATCGCTTTTAATTGTATAAGCAGTTTCAACTCCGGGAGCAACAGGAACATTGCTGCTTGTCTGCCTGTAAACACCGGTAATAATGCTTGCAAGAAACTCAACTCCAAAGAACGGGTACCACATTCTTTTTTTCTTGTCAACAGTGGTAACAGCATATTCGAATCCTGCGCCAATATATGGAATGCGCAGAAACATTTCAGATTTACCAGATCTTACGTTATTTGGATCATAGGTAATCCTGTTTCCATTTAAAGGATATGTGGACCTTATAATATTAGAATCAATAAATATATTACCATCATCTTTAGCCTGAAGCTGTGTGTAACCTAAAGTAAGATATGGCCTGTACTGACCCTGTGCCCCAAGTCCAAATTTGAAATTGAAAGATGTTCCGAAGCCAATCTTAGTTCCGTAATTCTTGAACTGGAAAAATTCTCCAATTGAATTTCCCTTAGCTTCCTGAATAGGTAATGTGAAATTTGGTGCGATCTCAATTGTAAAGGTTGGTGATTTCCAATTCTTAGATGTCGTTTTAACCTGCGCTTCTGATGTATTTATAGCTATGAACGATAATAATAAAAGCAAAATAGTAAACTTTGTCATTTTCATTTTTTTCTCCTTTATTAATGAAAAATATTACATTTGTATACGCTAAATTAACAGAAATTTAGATGAAAATCAAATTTTAATGTATAATAAAAAACCCCGTTTAAACGGGGTTTTAAATGATTTCTTTAAAAAAATCAGTTTTTTAATAAGATTTTACTTGACCAAAATAAGCCTCTTTGTTGAAGTAAACGATGCTTTATCACCGCTAAGAGTTAACCTGTACAAATAAACACCGCTTGGTAAGTTTGATGCGTTGAAATTCACAGCGTACTCGCCTGCCTTTAAATTTTCATTTACAAGCGATGCAACTTCTCTGCCAAGAACATCAAATATAACAAGCTTTGCAAATCCGTTTGATGCAACATTAAAGCTGATCTTTGTTGAAGGGTTGAACGGATTGGGATAGTTCTGCTGTAAGCTGAATGATTTAGGTACAACATTGCTTATAGGCTGAATTCCAATTGGCCCTAATTTGTAATTTACAGTATCAGGCCTGAAGTTTGTCCATGTGTTAGCCCATGTATCATTCTGGCTGAATGCGCCCCTGTATGTAGTATTAACAAAATTATTAAAGCCCGGATATGTGAAGTTTGAGCCGGTAAGAGCAGGTGAACCTGCGGCTGGATTAAAATTAGCAGGTGAATAATTACCTGTTGAATATGCGCCGTATGGGTCTGTTAACTGCATAAGAGAGTTGATCGGGTAGGAAGTATTGTTACCTGACATATAAACTATAGCATCAAAACTGCAGCCTGCATTTGTTGATTTATATCCCTGGTAACAGCCTGAGAAAATATTTGATTTTATTCTTGAGCTGTCATTCTGCAGTGCGCATGTAGTGCCAGCACCATCCAGAAGAGCAGCGGTTGGCCAGCCCATAATAAGACTGTTTGCAATTGACATGAGTGAATTTCTTCTGTCATGAATACCACGTGTAAAATTTGGATTAATTGTAGATGTTGTGTCTTTTAACGGGCCAACTATTGTTACATTTGAAAAATTAGGCTGAGTTCTTGGAGCATTATAGTTTGGTGTGGCATTGTTATCTGATTCAAAACCGTTAGAACCGCTTACATCCGCAATATTGGGATTTCTAACATCCAGACAGAACTGTACGTTTCCTCTGAAACCGTTATCGGTATCAAAATCATCATCAACTGCATAGCAAGCTATTAAATGAGTGCAATTTACTGTGCCTCCGAACCATTCATAAGAATCATCACCCGAATAGCTTACCATAATATAATCAATAACTGTCCTGGAGCCAACACCGCCAAAAGTCAGTCCATTGATCTCATTATTTGGTGAAAGCGCAATACCGGGATACTCTATCCTGCAGTATTTCATTACACCGGAGCTATCATTATCTGTCTGCCCGCCGAAATATACTGCAGGAGAAATACCTTCAATACCTAATGTATCCGCACCTGTAGGTGTATTTATCCTTGCTTTACCAAGAAGAATAATGCCGCCCCAGTCACCTGCGCTTTTTGAACCTACCGGCTGCGAGCTGGTAAATATAATAGGCGCATCAAAAGTGCCAACAGCATTGATATACCCGCCTCTTTTTACAACAATTGAAGCTTTTGAAGTTTTATCACCAAAAAGCTGTGTCCCGGCAGGGATAACAAGTGTACCTCCCTGTTCAACGAACACTGTCCCGAGTATTAAATATCTTTTATTATTTTGTAAAGTTTTAACTGTGGTGATATTTCCTGTTAATGTATCATTCCAGCTGCTTGAAAATACAGCTGAACTTAATACAAAAACGGAAACAATTGCCAATAGAAGTTGTTTAAGCATTTTTGTTCCTTTCCTGGATTGCTTTTAATTCTGTTATTATTTTTGAATGATTAATTAACAAATTTAATGTATGAGTGTTAGGCAGCCAATAAGGAATTGTTAATGTATTATGAATATAAATTAATCAAAAATAAAAAATCCCGCTGTTATGGCGGGATTTCCTAAAGTCCTTAATGTGTTCTTAATATTTCCTCTTAATACTTAAATGAGAGGCTTAATGAATATCCTGTTCCGGCATTGATCTTTTTGTACATTTCATCCTTACCGTTTACTGCCTGCGTGAAGAGATAATCCTGCGCAAGTATATCTTTTACTGATAGCTTCACTTCAAAATTTTTGAACAATTTCTGTATTACCGAGAGATCAAGCACATCTCTGCCGTTTTCTTCTATATCAGGTAATCCTTCAAGACCGACCTCTGATATTCTTTTGCCAAAACGGTTGTATGATAAATTCACACTTGTTCCAATATCTGAATTATCATAGTATAACCCGGTATTAATCGTATAAGGTGATTGCCCCTGAAGTCTTCTGGACTGGTTGGTTGCTGTTGAGCCTAAACCGGTCAGATCAACTTTGGAATTGATAATTGAAATATTAGCATTTACTGAAAAGAACTTTAACGGCTTCGCAATAAAACCCAGGTTCTTTCTGAACTCAACTTCAACACCGTAATTGTTTGCCCCTCCCTTTGCATTTTCAAAGGTCTTTATCCTGTTCTCGCCTGAGTTTGGCACAAACACCTCTTCAATGGGTGAATCAAACTTTTTATAGAAAAGACTGAGCGATAAAATCTCGCCAGCCTGCGGGAAATATTCAAACCTAAGGTCATAATTCCTAATGAGATTTCGCTCAAGATTCGGGTTTCCGATAGTAAATATCTGTTCAGAAAAATCATAAAAGCTAAACGGAGCAATTTCCCTGAATTCAGGCCGTGAAATTGACTGGTAATAACCTGCCCTCAGATTAATTTTGGTATTTAACGAGTATGCAAGGTTAACAGATGGAAGTATATCGTTCTTGTTAACATTCCTTTCGATGGGTTCGCCTATCTGGTCAAATGAGCTTAAGCGGCTTAAGTTTGATTCAAGCCTCGCCCCAATAACGGTCCTTAATTTCCCTATAGGAACGTCAAACATCAGGTATCCCGCTGCAAGATCTTCTGTGGCATTGTATGAATCTGATTTCCTTGTAAGCTCATAATAAAGTATTT
Source organism: Ignavibacteria bacterium (assembly GCA_039933555.1). Lineage (GTDB taxonomy): Bacteria > Bacteroidota > Ignavibacteria > Tepidaquicellales > OLB5 > OLB5. Next base: position 51,233 of record JBDTNV010000003.1, on the reverse strand, counting down.
TGGCAGTATCTATATTTTCAGGCCTGAAAAGTGAATCGGGTGATTCATATATCAAAGCAAAGTTCATCGAGTTCACGATTTTCGGCGCAAAGAGCCTTGCGCTAAAATTCCTTGAGCTTCTGTTATAGAAAACACCAAGCTTTGTTTTAACTTCAATTTTTTTTGTGGGTTTGAAGTAAAATTCAAAATTGGATTCAGCCGAACGGTTTATATCTTTTAATGTTGAAAAGAACCTTCCGCCTCCCACTGAGCTTGCCTCGCCTGTACTCAATGAAGCGTAATACCTGTCATCTGTTCCAAGCTCCTTCTGGTAGCGCAGTGTTTTGTAATCAGGCTCGTCTCTATCTGCTTCAGAATATGCACCCTTCCATGTAATTCTGAGTTTACCAAGCGAGCTTATAAAATGCTCACCTGATACCTGTGAAGAAAGCATGTTCCTCTGTACAAACCTGGTTGAGTATAGTTTTCTATCCTGTGCCTGCGGGTTATTGAAACCTTCCTGGTAATCTGTCTTATCTTCGGAATTGAATACATAAGTATTCTTAAAGCTGAATTTATTGTTCTCACCTGCCCTGAAGCTTAAATTAAGCAATCCGCCCCACATTACAGCATATTCAGATTGTGAACCGGTATATTTAGATTCCAGAGATTCATCTCCCTGGTATGCCTGTCTTTCAATAGTTTTTGAATTGAACGAATTGCTGTAAGTATATGCCCCAAAGAATCCAAGATTATTAGATTTGCCGATCGTGAAATTGTTACCAAGTGAAAACTGGAAGCCTCCGTTCACCGGCGCAGTTGAACTTTCCTGTGCCCAGTTATTTGTTAATGCGCGGCTGAAAGATTTCACTTCCTGCAAGCTGAAGTTTGGTGATAAGACGCTCTGATCAGGGAATATTGATGGCAGCTGTCGTGAACCGTTATCCTTTCCTGAATTAAAGAATAATATCTTTTTTTCTCCGGCATTATATGAGAGAAAATTCTCGCCTGTGGAAATTGTATTATATGAGCTTGACGAAGTAAAATTAATCGAAAGTTGGTCAGGAAAATCTTTGGTTGTTACCTGAACCAAACCACCTGAGAAGTTACCGATCAAATCCGGAGTATATGATTTGGATATAACAATATTATCAAGAAGGTTTGAAGGGAAAAGGTCAAATGAAAATGCTTTCTTTTCAGGGTCAGTACTTGGCAGAATAACGCCGTTTAAAGTGGTTGCGCTGTATCTTTCGTTTGTCCCCCTTACAAACACGAACTTATTATCAATAATTGATACGCCGACTATTCTCTTTAATACTTCAGAGCTTGTTGCATCTGATGTCCTTTTTATCTGCTGGCTTGAAATTCCATCCTGGATATTATTCGCCTTCTGCTGTTTTAAAAGCATTGCCGCATCATTGTTCTGTATTCTTGTAGCTTCAATTGTTACAGTATCAGTTAAGGTTCCTTCAGGCTGCAGTACAAAATCAACATTTAGCTGCTCACCTGATTTAATACTTACATTTACATTTTGTGAAATATATCCTACATACGAAACTTTTATTTTTAGCTCTCCTGAAGCGATGTTTTCAAATGTAAATTTTCCGTCAAGATCTGATGCTGTTCCTTTATTAATGTTTTCAATTTTTAACACGGCATCAGGCAATACGCTGCCGTTTGAGCCATCAAGGACTTTACCCGTTATCTTTGAGTTTTGAGCCAATGCCATCGCGCTGAAAACCGAAAATATGAGTGTAATATATAGTATGTTCTTAATTTTCATCTTTATAATTATATGTTTCGTTTTATATTCATTAATTACAAAGATCATCAATTAGGATTAACGTTATATGAGGGGATTGTTTGCTTTAAATTAAGATAAAAGCTTAAAAATATTAATTTTTAAGCTTTACTTAATACAGAATTAACAATATTTTTGAATTCTTAACTAAAGCGAAGTGTTTTTCTTAACAAAAAAGGCGGGTCTTAAATCCCGCCTTTATCTAATCTTATTCTTTTACTTCTTATACAATTTTACTTAAGTCAGTATCTTTATATTTACCGTCTTTAAAGTATTCAAGTATCTTTTTGAACTCGTCTGTTTTAAAGTAACCCGGAACACTTTTCATATTTTGCTTATCATAATTAAACTCGATAAGCTTACCGTCAGGTTCTAAAAATACCGTAGTAGGATAACCTGTTACTTCGAAAAATGTTGCAAGATCAGTTTCGGTATATTCCTTGCCGTTGTACTTTATCTTCGCTGTGCCTTCGGCATTGAGCTTAACAAATACAAAGTTATCGTTCAGTAATTTCTTTACTTCTGAATTACTGTATGCTTCGCCATCCATTTTCTTGCACCACCCGCACCAGTCAGTATATACATCTATAATAACCCTTTTGTTTTCACTCTTTGCTTTAGTCAACGCATCTTCAAATGAATTTTGGGTTGAAGCATAAGTGCCGGATAAAATAAACCCCGAAAACACAATTAAGCTTAAAATGAAATACCTGATTTTTAACAATTTTTTCCCTTTCTATGTAACATCTATTAAACTACAAATGCCACATAATTAGTTCCTGATTATTTATGTAACTGCATGAATTCCATAATTTTAGCATACACATGATCTACACTAAGTTCATTCATGCATTTATGTGAGTTTGGACACTCTGAAATTTGCGTCAAATTGCATCCTAAACAGCTTAAAGCTTCATTTTTGATTATTATCGAATTGTCGCCGAGCGGCCCCTGCAGGTGTGAGTTTGTCGGCCCGAAAATTGCTGCAGTATTTGCGCCAATACTCCAGGCAACATGCATCGGCCCGGTATCGTTTGTCACAAACAATTGACATTTCTTGATCAAGGCTGCCATATATTTCAGATCAACTTCGGGAATAAGAATAGCATTATCACCTATCATTTCTTTGATCTTCAATGCAGTTTCTTTCTCGTTACCGTATCCCCAGAACAATAATATTTTTGAGTCACTTCCCAGCTTTTTACCAAGCTCACCAAATTTTTCTGGATACCAAACTTTTGTTGGCCATGTACCGCTGGAATTAAAACCGATTACCTTTTTACCTTCGAGCTTTTTTATCCTAAAGAAATCATTGGCAAATTCTTCATGTACTCCGTTTAAACTGAACAGTGGCTTATCTGATACTATTTCAAGGTTCAATGCTCTTAACGCGTCCAGATTAAATTCTATGTTATGAACTTCTCCGCCCCTTGGCTTAACTTTGATATTATATGCCAGCGAGCGCCATTTGAACCTGTATCCTACCCTGTATCTGGCATCACTATTGAACACTATTACTGCTGTCCTCGGATTTCCGAATAAGTCAATAATCAGGTCATACTTCTGGTTATGAATATTTCGTATGAGGCAGAATGAACTGTCACCTTTACCGATATCATATGTTAATACCCTGTTGAGATAAGGATTGCCGGCGAGTACTTCCCGGCAATAGCTTTGAGTAAGGAAATTAATTTCCGCTTCCGGAAAGTTATGCCTGAGATTCTGAATAACAGGGGTAGATAGCAATACATCGCCAATAGCTCCCGGCTTAATTACAAGAATCTTATTTACCCTGCTCTTATCGAAATGCAAATTAGCTTTTACCCGCCAATACGGGTATCCATTTTAATTGTTTCTTATCTGAATGAAGATTTGAAACTTCCCCCAATAATAGATTAAACATGCTCCAGTATAATAAAGTTGTTCTCTTTCGGTTCAGGCTGCTCCTTCATTGCATAAAATTCTTTTTCTTTAAAGCAGCACAGGTCATACAGCCTGCACTTTCCGCATAAGGGGTTTTGTGAGCGGCAAATCTTTCTGCCAAACTTTATAAGCATTGTATGAAAAATGAATTTTTTCCCTTCCGGTATTTTGCCTCTAACCTGTTCGAAGGTTTTCTCAGGTGTTGATGCCATTGCAATTCCCAGCCTGTTGGTTAAACGGTGAACATGTGTATCCACAGGGAAAACATCCCGGCCTAAGCTGAAAGCAAGAACACAGGAAATTGTTTTAACCCCTACGCCGTTATACTGTAATAATTCTTCATATATACTTTCATCGCTCATTTTTTTCATGAAGCCGAGGCTTAACTTGCCGTATTTCTTCTTCATTTCCTTAAGCATTTTCTTAATGCTTATAGATTTCTGGTTTGTCAACCCGCAAACCCGGATAGCCTTCTTAATTTTTTCAAGCGGGGCACTCATAACTGTATCCCAGCCTCCGATATCATTCTTTAGGTTCATAAAGGCCCTGTAACTGGTTTTATCTGTCGTGTTTTGTGAAAGCATTGTTGCAATAAGTATATCCAGCGGGTCGGCTTTGCTTGGTTTTGGTTTCTGCTCCGGGAATTCCTCCATTAGCAGCTCTATGATCTGGTCTATTTTATTCAATTAAAAAGGTTTTGCCGGAACGGAATTAATAAGGCAGTTATCAAAAATTAAAATTTAATATCAAGCTGCAAAGAAAACCTGTTTTTAAGGTCACCCATTATTTCATCATTGCCTGAACCCGTCGATTTCGCGCCATCAATGATCGTCTCTGCGTACTTTGCCGAAAGCTCGAGGAACTTGTAAGGTTTATATTTAAGCATCAAATACCACCTTCTGCCTTTTCCGTAAAGTCCCTGGTTAGATACGACACCGTTCAATTCATTTTCATATTCATATACCCTGGAGTCGTAGGAATCTGTCTGAAAAATAATGAACCTTCCGTCAATAGCAATATCCCTGAATGGCGCTACCCTGAAATCAGAAAAGAACATCAGCCCCTTTTGAGAAGTAAGATAACCCGAGTAATCTACAAATACGTATTCAAACCTGCTTCTTACGCGGAAAGTCTTAAAGATATCGTAATCAAACTGTATCCTGTAGTTTTGCTGGCCACGGTCATATATCTTATCTTCATCAAGTCCGTTTATGTTCTTCACAGTTGTCACGTCTTCTTTTGTTTCGTTCTTATACTTTGTATATAGGGTAAGGTTACGGTTCAAATTCCATTGGGTATATGTCATAAAGTCCCTGCCGCTTGTGGGAACCGGATTAGAGAAAGTAGCATAGGGAAATTTATACTGATCAAAATATGCGTTAACAATTGCCAGTTTGCCAATTTTAAACTTTATGCCTGAATATATCCCGAACTCATTCTGTGATGTCCCGCTCTGCTCCCCGAAACCGTATGAGTGAAGCATGATAAAATTCTTGGGGTAATTCCTCACCATAAATATAACATCAGCAAGCTTGAAGAAAAGGAACTTAACTCCCGTAACGCCGCCAACAATATCGGTATAACTTCTTGCCCACTCACCGAATATATTGACATTTTTAATAACAATATCGTAATCAACACCCAGAGCATTTGACTTTGAACCGTAGAAATCATAAAGTCCTTTATACTCAAACGGCTTATCATATTCTGAATTGTAATAAGTTAAGCCTATCTTTGTTGTACTGAAAAATTTTGATTCATAGAACAGCCTTCCGCCATAAAGCCTTTCCTTGCCTGCATTTCTCCTCTTAACTTCTGATTCAGTCCTGTGATAACCGTCAATATAATCTGATGATAATTGATTCAGTGTAGTATCAATTGAAGCATCAATGCTGTTATTTGAATAAAATCCAAACAGGCTTAGCTCCCCTATCGATGTAGGTACTTTCACTTTTCCGGCAAGCCCCCTGAAATACTGAACTTCATTCACCGAGTTGTAAGAATCAATATCATCGCCTTTTTTCTTAATTCCGTTTATCGCATCACTGCTTTTTGAAAACGAATATGAGCCCCAGAGCGTTATGCCCTGCCCGAACTCAAGCGTATAATCTCCTGCAAGCAATTGGTTCAGAATAAGGTGAGACTTCATTTCAGCAAAACCGCCTACGTGATCTGCCCAGTTAAGCTCTCCGGGATCTTTTTCAGCAAGCAGGCTTCCTGTAAAGATGTAACCGCCTGTTGTATATCTGGCAAGCAGTCTTGTATAGAATTTCGGCCTTGGTCCCGGATATTTTCTATCGGGTTCTAGGTATCCCCTGCTTGGCTCAAGGTCATTAGAGAATCTTGTCCTGTGTTCAATTGCTAAATTACTCAGAAACCCTTTTCTCGTATCTTTTATTTTCTGGATGACGCCAAAATCATCCTTCACAAAATCAACAGTTGAATTCTTTACAAAAACAAATTTCTTCACTTTATCAAATACATCATCATCAAGCCCGTCAACATATCTTAATTCAGCGATCGTTATGAATTTACCGTTCTTAGCTCTGTATTCGAGTATTTTAGTTGCAATTATTGCGTCTATGTATGGAATTTTCTGAAGCTCATTGGTATTTGCGGTATTAATATCAACAGGGTTTGACTCAAGATATATTATCTGGTCTAAGAGCTTTGAATCCTCGGCGTCTTCTGTCTGGCTTTCAAGCAATATTTCAGTATTTTTATCATCTCTTGTATCAACAGTATCACCTGTGAGCTTAAGGGAGTCATTTACATTCTTGAGAGAATCTGAATATTGTGAAAACAGCCGGGTTATACCAAAGAGTATAAACAATAAGCCCACGGAATATTTTGCTATTTTGCCCAAATTTTAATGTTAATATCTATAAATATAGAAATAATTTATCAAAGGTATTACAACTATAATTACCCATAAAAGTTGTACTTTGCAGAGTCTCTTTGATGTTTGAAGGACTCTGCAAGAACTATTATAATTGTTGGTGACAACACCAACAATGTGAAGAATGGAGGAAATAAACAATTTAAGACTTCAAAAGTCTGTTTGTCCTTTCAATGTTCTTTTATTATCAGGATTTAATTGTTTTATAAAATATTATAAGACTTTTTGAAGTCTTATAATAAAAGAAAGCTAACAAAAACGGCAGAATATATCTGCCGTCTAAGAAAAAAATTGTGTTATAAAACTACGTTACTTTATCAGCCTTAGAGACAAGGTTTCTAAAGTAACTACGTTACTTTATCAACATCATTTTTTTGGTTTCAGTAAAGCTTCCGGCATTGAGAGTGTAAAAATAAATTCCGCTTGGCAGATTTGACGCATTGTAATCTATCGAGTAACTACCTGCCTCAAATTTTCCGTTGGAAAGCACTGAGACTTCCTGACCGAGCATATCAAAAACAGCAAGCCTAACATCTGATGAGGCAGGCAGGCTGAAATTAATTTTGGTTACCGGGTTGAACGGATTCGGGTAATTCTGCGATACTGAATAACCTGTTGGTATGCCTGAATTATTATTATTAATACCTACCGGAATCACAGAGCCTTTACCGACATTCATAACTTCTTTATTGTTATCATTCTGTATGAATGCAACAGTTATCATAGAAGTATCTTTCCATGCAGCATCAACTTTGTATGTGAAAACGAACTGCTGGTTTCCGGCAGTGCCGTTGTAGGTTGTACCTGCAGTATTCGGGTACGCTCTTCTGAAAACATGCTCAAAGATTGTCTCACCGTTGCTGCCCGGCGGAACTGTATATATAACCCATTTTTCTATCGCCATAACCCTGAGCTTATAATTGCCTGAAGGAAGGTTTGAAGGAAGGTTAATGTTAACAGTCGCCCTTATTGAGTCACCCGCAATTCTTTGATCTGTTACGGAAATTGTAAGCGGCGCCGGAATTGCAAGCCTTGAATAGAAACCGTTATCAAGGTTTGCTATAGAAAAAGGCCATATATCATTTATGATACCATCTGAATTAAGCCAGGGCATTGCATTCATGCCATAGTATGCCGCATATCTTTCCTGGCTTTGTGATGGATTATGGCTGTACATAGGATCAACCCCCGGAAAGCTTGCATGATACTTTATTGCAATGATAGAGTCTCCTTTAGCATCTATATATGCTTTAAGGTAAGGATTATTAGCTGCACAGGGTCCGCAAGAAGCATTGGTAGCTTCTTCAAAAAGCACTTTTCTCACAAATTGTGAACTTGCGGATGAAATTAAGAAACCAATCATCAGGAAAAAGAGTAAATAGTTCTTCATCTTATTATTTGTTTTATTGAAAGAAAGCGGGCACTAAGCCCGCTTTTCATAATTGAATATAATTTCTATAGAAACAAGGTAGTAAAACAGCTTCGCTATTTCACTAACCTTAGCTCAAAAACGAGCCAGGAAAACAAGGCGGCAAAACAACTTCGTTATTTTACCAGCATCATTTTCTTTGTGTCAACAAAGTTATCAGTTACTAAAGAATAGAAATAAACGCCGCTTGAAAGATCTGAACCGTCAATTTCTGCATTATATGATCCGGCCTTCATAAAACCATCGGCATATGTACCAACAACCTGACCCATGGAGTTATACAGCTTAAGGCTTACATTTCCGTCTTTTGGGAGTGTAAACTTTATATTTGTTGTTGGGTTAAACGGATTCGGGTAATTCTGAGAAAGCGCATAAACTTCCGGTAATTGAGTTCCCGTCTGGGAAATTCCAACAAGCTCAGAAACTTTCTTTGTAACTCCCTGGCCAACTTCGCTCAGGTAAAGCCCTGAGGGATTATCTTTATAAATTATAACGTTCATGTTGCAGTTTTCTGGTATCCAGGCACTATCAATTGTAGTAGTAATACTTTTGGAGATCATCTGGTTGGTGCTCCATGTACCTGTATTAACGTTTTCACCGTTGGGATCATTTGCAACTGTCCTTGCGATCCATTTATGAACATAATCATTATGATATCCGGCAGTTCCACAGGAAGCATAATAATTCTGGGGGTACACAACATTATCTTCGGTCAATACATATACAACCTTATACTGGCCGGTCAAATCCTGCAAAGCTGTGGCATTAACTGTCACACTGAGTGATCTTGTACCCGGGTTATAGCTGCTTGATGATACTATAACATTTATCACTGAATTTGGCGAAGCGGTATACCGTGTGCTTGCATAACTTGTCCACATATTATATGTGATATATGGAAAGCTTGAACCATTCCCGGGGTGATTCGTTCTATCGAATATACCGGTTGGATAGGCTGCAAAACCCAGCATTGTCCTCAATGGATTGCCGTTAAAGTATTGCCATGGGTCAGAGCCGCCGTGATAAGCTATTACTATAGTATTCGGATAAGTAACAAGTATCTGCTCTGCAGCAACATCGCCGCAAGGGCAGTACCCGCACCATGTGCCTGTGCAGAATTCAAGCACCATTCTTCTTGGTTCTGAATTCGTGCCCTGTATAAAGAATACAGAAAAAAGAACAACAAACAGTAAAATAATTTTTTTGTTCATAACCTTCTCCAAAGTCTAAATTTAATAAAAAAAGCGGGGCAAAAAACCCCGCTCTTAATTGGTATGTAATATTTTTAAGATTAACCCGTTAAACAGGGTAATACAAAACAAAATAAATACGTTATTTCACTAACATCATTTTCTTTGTTTCAACAAAGTTTGTTGTTTTCAAAGTATAGAAATAAATTCCGCTTGAAAGATTTGAAGCATCAAAATCAGCATTGTAAACGCCTGCTTTTAGGAAATCATCAACATATGTTGCAACTTCCTGTCCCATAGAGTTATAGAATTTCAAGCTTACGTGCTGATCGCTTGGAATTGAGAACTTTATGTTTGTTGTCGGGTTGAACGGATTCGGATAGTTCTGCTCTAAGCTGAATTTATCCGCAACTTCATTCTGGTTCTGAACGCCAACCGGCATCGTGACAGACTGAATTTTTGACTGCTGGATCTGCTGGTCAACAGAAATACTTCCGCCGCCGCGATAAACAAATATGTTCATGTTTGAATTACCTTCAATTATACCTGCAGGTATAACATAACTTAACGGAACTGTAACAGATGTTCCGGATGTCCAGTTATCTGTTGTGTTTAATAATGTTCCTGTTGTTCCGTTAACCAAGCCTCTAACTACATGATCATGTGTATAATTACTTCCGCCTATGCAGCCTGCATTACCGGTCTGCGGATAGACCAGGTTATTTTCTGTTAAAATGAACATTACATAATAAGTACCTGTCAAAGTTGTTGTTGAAGTTAACTGAACATCTGCAGTAATTGTTCTTGTTCCGGGATTATATTGTTTGTTATTTAAAACAATATCAACTCCGGGTTGAAAGGTAAGTGACTGAATAACTACTTTATTATTCCAGCCTGCCCTATCAATAATACCTGTGTTTCTGCTCACAACACCTGTTGGATAAGCGTTGAATCCAAATGCCTGGATCATTGGTAAGCCTGTTGTTGTCCATGGGTCGTTGCTTGGGCCATGGTATGCCAGTATCATTGTATTTGGATAATTTGTTAATATATCGTGCACTACCAAATGTCCGCATGGACAGTATTGGCACCATGTTCCTGTACAGTACTCTAAAACAGCATTGTAACCTGTTTGCGCAGTAACATCAGGTTTAAAACCAACCAGTGAAATGAGGGCAATTACAATTAGTAAATGCTTTTTCATTTTATTGTTCCTCTCTTAGATTATTATAAAAATTGTTGAATTTGTAGATTTAGTATCGAAAAACTAATTCATTTAGAATTAAATTTCAAGTCTAATTTTATCTTAATTTAATATTAATCAGGGTATAAATAGCTAAAAAAGGGCATTTTCCGGTATTATTTGATCAACCTTAGCTCAAAAACGGGCCAGGAAAACAAGGCGGCAAACTAACTACGTTATTTTAACAGAACCATTTTCCTTGACTCAATGTAACCTCCGGATTCAAGAACATAGTAATAAATTCCACTGGAAAAATTGCTTCCTTCAAAATCAATTTCATAAACCCCGGCTTTTAAAAAACTATCCAGCAAAATCTTTTCCAGTTTACCTGTTACATCATATATGAAAAGTCTGACTTGGTTCCCCACTTCGCCGGGATTAAAAGGGGTTTCAAACCTGATCTTGGTTACAGGGTTAAACGGATTAGGATAATTCTGACTAAGTTTGAATGCCCGCGGTATTTCATTCGTTACAGGTTCAATTCCGATTGGAAAGCCTGTACCGCCGCCGTTAGTTGTTTTAAGTATCTTGCCAAAATTCCCAACTGCCCATCCTGTATTTGAATTGATGATGTATAAGGAATAAAGTATTTCATCTGTTCCGGTAACTGTTGAATCCCAGCTAATGCCTGTATTAGTCGTCCTGAATATCATACCGTTACCACCTGAGCAGAAACCTGTATTTGCATCAATAAATCTCAAAGAATAGAAAGTAAAACCAAGAGACAGGTAAACATCTTGGCTCCAGTTTACTCCGCTGTTTGTAGTAACCATGAACATTCCGCAGCAGCCTGTTGCAAATCCTGTATTTTCATTAATAAAATCAACCGTAAACAGGGGGTTAACCTGCCCGTGTGTAAATGGTATCCAGTTTGTGCCGCCATTGGTAGTGCGAATAATATAGCTATCGGTACCTGTTGCAAAATAATTATCCGCATTAATTATTTTTGAGGAAAGAAAGTCCACTTCCCAGATAATATTTGCTATGGAAAACCAATCATTTCCGCCACTCGTAGTTTTAAGAAGGGTCTTTCCGTATCCTGTAACAATACCTGTTTCTGAATTTAAGAAACTGATCGATGTAAGGTTCTTTATTGTGTTTGAAACTTGCAGGTTCCAGTTCGATCCTGCATTAGTGGTCTTAAATATTTTTCCGCTATCGCTTGAGATATAACCTGTATCGCTATCGGTAAAGGTAAGTGAATTATGTTTTCCCTGCAAAAATGTATTGTTCCAGTTCAGCCCGCCGTTGGTTGTTTTAAGCACAAGGTTGTATCCGCAAATATAGCCCGTATTGGGGCCAGTGAAATAAACGGATTTTAATTCATAATTTGTACCTGCTGCCTGCGGAAACCACTGGCTTTGGGCAACTCTTATGAATATTAATATGAAAAATATTATGTACCGGCTGCTCTTCATTTGTTGGATTTCTTAAACATAACTATAATTCTTTTATTATTATAGTATAAAGTGATCCTTATCACTTTAACTACCTTAAATACAAGGTTTACTACCTTCGCTAACACTCTTGTAGTCACGCTCAAATAACAAGTTATTTGATCAATATAATTTTCATTGATTTAATTTCTTTACCATTGCTAAGTGTGCAAAAGTACACACCACTCGAAAAATTACTTCCGTCAAACTCAGCTTCATAAATACCTGCTTTCAAATTATCGTTGATAATAACAGCAACCGCCTCACCCAATAAATTAGAGACTATCAGTTTGACATTTGACGTTTCACTTTTCACATTTTGGGGGATCTGAAACTTAATCTTAGTCACGGGATTAAACGGATTTGGGTAATTTCCAAGCAAGGCAAGTTCCCTTGGCACTTCCGTTGAAATGGACCCGATGCCAATTACCTCGCTGTATTTTATAGTTGCTATATCATAATCGGTTGTGCTGTCAAAGCTTATCCCGGTGACATATATATTGCCATTGTTATCAGCAAGTGTTGTGTAAATAAAATCCTCTGAGTATTCAATTTTGCTGTATTCTTCCAGCCAGAGGAGGTCGCCTGTTGGCCCGTACTTAAGCAGCGCATACTGCTGATGAAAATCATGTTTATCGGTTGTACCTCCGGCAAAAACGTTTCCCCATTTATCAACTGCAATGGATGTCCCGTAATCAAAACCTCTTCCGTTGCCGTTATATCTTTTTTCCCAAACCAAAAAAGCCGTTGGGTCTATTTTCATTGTAAAAAAATCCTCACTTCCCAGCGTATCGGAATTCCTCGAGCTTCCGGTCACAAAAATATTGTTTGCCGTATCTGTTGTAATTGCATATGGAATATCCTGGTTATTGCCTGTGCCGTTATAAAAATACTGCATCGCCAGGGCTGAGCTTGTATCAAACCTGAAAACACCGTAATCAAGCCCGCCGGGTAAATTGTTCATTGCCGCTGCAACAACAAGCCTGTTATCGTTCGATAAGAGCATCTGTACGGGGATATCATTTCCCACAGCATTTCCGCTGAATGTGTTCTGCCAGATCAGATTAAGGCTGCTGCTATACTTCAGCATTAAAATATCGTTAACTCCTCCAATAGCATTTGATGATGCAAGTATATAAACGAAACCTGCATTATCAACGCAAACTGAAACAGGAGTTTCGCTGCTTGTCTGGGTCTTATTAAAAAATACTGAACCTAAGAGATCACCGTTTGTGCTGTATTTTATTAGTACAATTGAGTTTGAGCCGTTTGCTCTCCTTGTATACCCACAGGTATAAGTATTCCCGGTGTTATCATTTGTTATGCTTATGCCTATTCCCTGGTTATTCGCAGGGGGCAAAAAGACTTTTGACCAGAGTATAACTCCGCTTGCATTTATCTTTAAAGTTACAATTTTTACAACCTGGTTTGTATCGGCTGTAAAGCCGGTAACATAGGAGTTACCTGCGGCATCAATTACAGCGGCTTTTGTTTCATCAACTGAATTTCCAAAACCATTAAACGTTGATTGCCACAACAGAATACCTGAAGGAGAATATTTAATTGCGGTAATATCAGAAAATGAAGTTAGTGAAGCAGTATTTCCGTACACTATTACCCCAGTAGTACCATCAAGCCTCATTGTAGTTGCAATATCGAACCGGTTTCCGGGTCCGTTGAATCTGTTTACCCATTCCCTGTTAACTCCGCCACTCGAGTGAAATTCGCTATTAAACTGTCCCAAGCAGTTTGCTGTAATCAGAAATAACAGAATCATGCTGAATTTGCTCAATATCTTTTATTATTTAGATAAAATTACTTATTTTTATGATATTATGAAATGAAATACATCACATTTATAGTTAACTATAAATACAGAAAAATTATTTTTTACTATGTTATATTATTTGAAGTATATGTATCTTGACAAGTAATAAATAGAACACAAATGAAAAAAATTGTACTAATTTTTTTATGCTTTTTATTTATCCATTCCGTTATGAATGCTCAAACGTTACAATATAATAACAAAAACAACTTAAATTGTTCAACTCCGGGTGTAAACAGCTATCCACCGGGTTATTTAAACAAGCTTTCAAGCAATATACAATCAAGCTTTGTTGGCACAATGGTGCATAAAACGCCTGTACCGGGGCAGTTTTTAAGGATTCTGATTTTATACGTAAGATTTCCGGATGATAACCTTGTGGGGAATAATATGAATGGTTTCGCAGTTTGGCCCGACCCTACAATGCCGCGCCCGTTAAACCCGTATACAACCGATCACAGCTTTATTGATTCAGCTGAAGGTGACCCTAATGTTAACTTTATGGAAAGGTACAGGCAATATACTATTTCCGATTATTTCTGTGAAATGTCCAGGGGAGAGTTTGATGTTGTTGGCGATGAATATTCTGTTCTCCTTCCGCATACATCGACTGAATACAAGGAAATGGGATATAACTGCTCACAGATAAATGAAGAAGCAATAAAGCTTGCCGACGCACAATATAATATTGATTTTTCGAGGTATAATAACTGGACTTATGATCCCGATGGCTGGATATGGGCGCCGGGCGGCGGTGATAACTATGCCGATATGATAGTTATGGAATACCGGAAAGCGCCTGGTTACCCTGATGAAAGTAATTGGTTCATAGATATTAATATTCCTGTTTCAGGCATTTCAGATCTGGGGCAGATGAATGGTTTTATTCTTGATGGCGTTAATATAAGCAGCGGAAGCGGCGTTACGTGTCTTAGTGTACTTCAGAATTACACCAAGATGACACAGATAATGCTGCACGAATTGAGCCACAGGTATTTTTTCAATCATTTTGAAATAGGGCTCATGACGGGTGTTGAGCATTCATGCCTTAACTACTCTCCGTTTGAAAGAAAAACGCTGGAGTATATCAGCCCCATAGAAATTACGTTTCCTTATCTTGAGCAGACCCAGACTTATACATTAGGTGATTATATTTCTACCGGCGATATAATAGAGCTGGAATTGCCTGTAACAGGCGAAAAATATTATATTGCCAATCATCAGAAAGTTTCCGTTTACGACGGAATATCAAGGGGCGGGAAGAACTGCTGGAAAATTAACGCTGCTCAGCAGGACCCCTACTGCCCTGACGGCAAAGGACTTTACATTTATCACCAAATGAATGCATCCCGATGCAATGAGTTTAAGGAAGTAAAACTAGTACAGGCTGACGGTAAATATGACTGGTATATAGATAGAATGGTGCCATATTTCATTCCTGAATTTAATTTTACAATTCCGCTATTTGAAAGGCTAAATGGAAATGTCAGGGGAAAATCTGAATTTCACCAGGTAATAGATTCTGTATTTACCAATATGCAGGAAGTTACCGATAACCCGTGCTCCGATAATCCGGATGATTATTTTGTTACTTATGACTGGCTTGGAGACGGCAAGGATGCATATAATATGGGTTATGATGAGCTGCTTAGCCCGTACAGCAACCCTTCATCAGTAACCTGCTCGGGTTTTCAGACAGGATTAAGTATTAAGCTTCTTGAACAGGATTCAGTTACCGGCAGCATTAAAATAAAAATATATTACAATGATAAACTGGCTTTGCAGGAGCTGGCCCCGGCTAAACCCAAAAACTTAAAGACATCTAAATTTATATTTGAGCCCTCAACCGGGAGATTTCATCCTTCACTCTCATGGGATAAGAATACAGAACCTGATTTCATGGGTGTTCCTTTAGATCATGGTCATTACAATATTTACCGCGGAGTGCTTGCCGACTGCAACCCGGATTCAGAGCCGGCATTCAATTTTGTCGGTTCTGTTTCATCAGATTCTAATTCATTTATTGATAACGGGATTTCTTTATATCCTGAAGGCGGGGGTACAGTACTTTGTACTAACTTGTTCCGTAGCGTTTATTACAGGATAGAAGCCGTAGATCTATCCAGTCTGGCTTCATTAAGATCGGATGCATCGATAATCAACGGTTACGATCAGCAGTGCGATGACTCAATTCTTGTAGGCATTCACGGGAACCAATTGCCGGTGAAATTCGCAATTTTTAATTATCCCAATCCATTCAACCCCGTAACAAAAATAAATTATTCATTGCCTCAAGGTTCATTTGTTAACTTGAAGATATATAACCTGCTTGGTGAAGAAATTTCATCACCTGTAAAAAATGAATTTAAGAATGCAGGTTATTACAATGTTGTGTTCGATGGTTCCAATCTTCCATCGGGCGTTTATTTCTATAAGATAGAAGCCGGAAGTTATGTTGAATCACGAAAAATGGTTCTGGTAAAATAACTGAGTTAGTTTGCCGCCCTGTTTTTCTGGCTCGTTTTTTTAGCTAAGGTTAAAAAAATGGCGCTGTTATTTTTTTATTACGCCATAAAGAGGGTAGGTAAAATAATTTTTAAACCATATAAAAAAGGCGTTCATAATATGAACGCCTTTTTTTGTTACTCTTAATAATTTATACTATTTTACTTTAGCTCAAAAACGAGCCAGGAAAACAAGTTTAAATAACTGCGTTATTTAACAAGTACCATACGTTTAACGCTTGAGTAGCTTCCTGCATCAATTCTGTAGAAATAAACTCCGGATGCATAGCTTGAAGCGTTAAAATCAGCTTCATAAAATCCAGCGCTCATTTCACCGTCATATAACTTTGCTACTTCGTTACCAATAACATCATATATCCTTATCTTAACATTAGATTGTTTTGGGATATCAAATTTTATCTTCGTTACCGGGTTAAACGGATTGGGGAAGTTCTGATGCAGCTGGTAGACCTGCGGAACGCCTGTATTCAGGTTCTGTATACCGAAAGGTACAATTGTATCAAAAACGGCAGACTGAACAATTACATTATTCATGTTCTGAATAGTCGGATTAGGATTTGTTCCTGAATACGAACCGTTACCTGTACCGTTCCATCTCTGGAAATAGTATGTTAAGTTGTTATAAACTACTGATAGTGGTGTAACAGTAAAGCTAACTGTTGATGACGAATCATAGAACAGATTTCCGCCTGAAACTGTGACAGGCATTCCACCCGGTGTAATAGATGTTATTAACTTAAATTGTGTTTTGTAGTTTACAGTATAATTTGTTGTTACAGTGCCTGTATTTATAGTATGGCTTGAATCACCTGAATCACTCCAGTTCTGAAACACATATCTTGTTGAGCCAAATGTTTGCGGAGAAACTGCAGATAATGTATGTGTTGAGCTAAGATCCCAGTTAAATGCCGCCATATTCAGGAATGTCTGACCGTCAACAGCAACCTGAAGTGTTGGCCTGTTTGAATTCACAATAATGAAGTTCTTTCCAACAAGATATGACATAGATGTTTTGTGAACTTTGTTGTTTGTATTTGTGGCCGTTACTATGATCCTATATGCGCCTGTTGGAACCGAGGCATTTGAATTAACCTGCACATCAAAATTTGCAGGGAATGAGCTTATTGTGTTTCCGCCCGGGAATGAAACTGTAACGCCTGCATTCGGCGGATCAACTTCTGAAGTTAAAGTTATATTTGAATTATATCCCGTTACTACTACGGGAATCTGAACCTGGTAAGTTGCTGATTGTGACTGTCCCTGCTGAACTGATTTATACGGGCTGTTTGGGACTATCGTAAAATTATTTGTTTTCTTTGCTGCATTCAAAATTTCCATGCCCTGTTGAACAAATGCAATTGGCATCAACTGAGCAGGGTTCCAGGATGGATCTTTGTAGAATGTCTTCGCAACAATGACCGTCTGGCCCGGGAATAGCGCAACATTCTGACCGGCGCCGTTACTATTCATTCTTCTCATCACATCATAAAAATCTGTTTCACCATTTGTTCCGGGGGGAGAATTAAAATGATTGTGCCTTTCCTGCATTGAAATATGTACATTCACATTTGGATTGCTCATATAAATTTCACCGTATATTCTTGCTGTTACCCTGATACTGTCTCCAAATGTGCTATCTGTCAATATTATAGTAATAGGGCTTAATAAATTGGTTCTTGAGTTAAACATACCTGTTAACCCCCCGTTTGTATATGGTGACTGAATATTCAGCAGTCCGTCCATCTGTGCCTGGGGAATTGCATTAATACCATAATAAGTTCTCCTGGCATTGTTATCACCCGGATTATATACATAGTATCCGTCATTACCCGGTGCCGGCCAGTTCATATGGTATGCAATACCTACAATTTTATCAACATCAACTGAATTGATAAATGCTTCCATCGTCGGATT
This sequence comes from Ignavibacteria bacterium, assembly GCA_039933555.1. Lineage (GTDB taxonomy): Bacteria > Bacteroidota > Ignavibacteria > Tepidaquicellales > OLB5 > OLB5. Next base: position 33,066 of record JBDTNV010000003.1, on the reverse strand, counting down.
GTTGGATGCACACGGTCCGCAAGTCCAGCTTGTGAATCGTTCTATTAATACCATTCTGTCACCGGCATAAAATGTATTTGCCAGAAGTAACACGAATGCTAAAAAAGTAAATAACTTTTTCATTTTTTTATAATTTATTTAATTGTGGATTTACTATATATTTACTAAAAATAAACATTCATTTCTATTAATTCAAGATAATAGACAGCCAAATATTAACGAAATCTGCCATTTTACTAAAAGGGTTGATTTTGCATAAATATCCTTATAAAATTGTGAAATTTAATAATTTTTAACTGAAATTATACGCAAAAATGAAGAAAAAACTAAGTTTAAGAAAGATAAATACCACCCAGAGCAAAAAAGATGATAAGGTGAGTGTTACAAAGTTTTCGGTTTCACCTCTTGAGCCCAAAAAAGGTGAAAAGGTAACTGTCAGAATGACAATAAAAAATGTTTCTGAAAAAGCCTTAAAAGGCATACCCTGGCAAATAGTAAAAAATAAAAAGATCATTGGTTACGGCGTAAGAAATGATGTTGCATCCGGAGACAGCTTTACTGTTTCTTTATCGTGGACAGCGGCTAAGGGTGACCATTTTATTTATGGTGATGCTGACCCGAAAAATATTTTGAAAGAACCAAAGATAAAACAATTCAATAACCTGCCGCAGGGTGCAGATATAAAAGTTAAATAATACTATACATAATATAATGAGTGTACATAATATATCTTTTAGCCAGAAAATGAGATATCGCTTCGATAACCTTATGTCAAAAGGTACCATTGCATTGATAGGATGGCTTGGAATTTTATCTTTAATGCTTGTTTCAATTGCAGGCATAGTTTTGGCTTTTACAGGAGTGCAGCAGGATGACGGCGAAGCGCTTGGATTTATTGAAGCAGCCTGGGAAAGTTTAATGCGTACACTGGACCCCGGCACAATGGGCGGAGATACCGGTTGGGGATTCAGGATCATAATGCTTTGCGTAACACTTGGCGGTATCTTCATTGTTTCGACCTTGATAGGTGTACTTGCATCAGGTATATCTAACAAACTTGATGAGCTGCGCAAAGGTCATTCATTTGTTGTAGAAAAAGGCCATACTTTGATTTTAGGATGGTCAGAAAAGATCTTCCCGATAATTTCAGAACTTCTGATCGCAAACGAGAATCAGAAGAATCCCGTTATTGTAATCTTAGGGCACAGGGATAAAGTTGAAATGGAAGATGAAGTTAAATCAAAAATTCCGGATACAAAAAATACCCGTGTTATATGCCGGAGCGGAAGCACAATTGATATTAATGATCTTGAAATTGTAAATCCGCATGACTCACGTTCTATAATTATATTATCACCTGAAGGCAGCGACCCTGATATTAGTGTTATTAAAACAATTCTTGCATTAACAAATAATTCAAAAAGAAGGCCTGAACCATACCATATAGTTGCGGAAATAAGCGACCATAAGAACAAGGAAGTGGCAGAAATGATAGCATCAGGAGAAGTAACGCTTGTTCACACCGAAGACCTTATCTCAAGAGTAATCGCGCAGTCATGCAGGCAGTCAGGCTTAAGCATTGTCTATACAGAGCTTCTTGATTTTGACGGTGACGAAATATATTTTCAGGAAGAACCAGCGCTTACAGGCAGGACTTTGAAAGATGCAGTAATGAGCTATGAAGATTCTGCGATAATAGGAATCAGATTTAAAGATGGTGTCATCAAAGTCAATCCGCCTATGGATACAAAAATAGCGAGCGGTGATAAGGTTGTAGCAATATCGAAAGATGACGATACTATTAAGTTAAACGGCACAGCAAATCCTGATATTAATGCCGGCGCAATTTCTACAGGGAGCGAAAAGAAAGCTGATATTGAGCATACACTCATACTTGGCTGGAACTGTAAAGCATGTAATATTGCAAGAGAGCTTGATAATTATCTGGCAGAAGGCTCAACTTTAACAATTGCAGCCGAGGGTGATAAAGTTGAATCCCAGATAAATGAACTTAAGCCGACATTGCTTAAACAAAAAACTGAGTTCATAGAAGGTAATATCAGTGATAGGGCAATGCTTGATTCATTGAAGCTTGAAAGGTTTAATCATATCATACTTTTGTGTTATTCAGATACAATGCCTGAGCAGGAAGCTGATTCAAAATCACTTATAACACTTCTCCATTTACGTAATATTGAAGAAAAGACAGGGCATGATTTCACGATTGTAAGCGAAATGATGGATATCCGCAATAAAGAGCTCGCCGAAGTAACAGAAGCAGATGATTTCATAATCAGCAATAAGCTAATCAGCTTAATGATGTCACAGCTTTCTGAAAACAAAGAGCTTAAAGCGGTATTTGATGACCTGTTTGACGCAGAAGGCTCTGAAATTTATGTAAAGCCTGTAACTGATTATATAAAGACCGCGGCACCTGTTAATTTTTATACTTTATGTGAATCAGCAGCACGAAAAGGTGAAATTGCAATTGGTTTCAGGCTTAATGAATTTTCACATAATGTTAATAAAGCTTACGGCGTTGTTGTAAATCCTAAAAAATCCGATATGATCACATTCACAGATAAAGACAAGCTTATCGTAATTGCTGAAGATTAATGAAAAAATGGAAATCATTGAACTACAACTTTTTGCAAATTCAATTAAGGATTTAAGAACATTTTATTCTGATGTATTAGGATTAACAGTTTCTGAATTAGACATTTCAAAAATCAAAATAAAGGTCGGCACTACCGACCTTGTTTTTATTCAAGATAAAAATACAACTCCTTATTATCATTTCGCAATTAACATTCCTGAGAATCAAATTAACGAAGCAATTGAGTGGCTTAAGCCAAAAGTAAGTTTAATTGAAAGTGACGACTCACCGTTAATAGATTTTCCCAACTGGAATGCGCACTCAGTTTACTTTTATGACCCTGCGGGAAATATAGTCGAGCTAATTGCAAGGCATGACCTTGATAATTCAACTACAGAGCCATTTTCAGGTAAAAGTTTTTTGAATATCAGCGAAATTGGTATGCCTGTAGAAGACGTGAAAGCTATTCATGATAAGTTATCTGAAAAATTTGGACAAAATCTATGGTCAGGCAACTTAGATACTTTTTCAGCAATCGGTGACCAAAACGGATTATTTATCGTTGTAACAACTCACCGAAACTGGTATCCCACGGAAAAACCCTGCAATATATATCCTTTGACTATTAAAATAGCGAATGAAAATTCCGCACCTGCAATTTTAGAGCACCCTCCATACAAAATTATTGCTGAATAAATTTGTTATTGATCTATAACAAAAATTAGTACAGAATAACTTATAAAATATCTTTTTCTTAATTGCCACGACCTTTAGGTCGTGGCAATTATGCAGCCATACAAATGGGCTTTAGCCCCCATTCAAAAACAAGATTCCTGCCTTCCTGCCTGCCGCAGGCATGGCGCAGGAATGACAAGGATAAGTAATACAAAAATAGATTTTTGAATTACATATATTGATATTATTTAATATTTTTGTAATTCCATAAAATTTTAACGCAATATATGATCAAATCACGCGCACTTGCGGAAAATACAAAAGATTTCACTGAAAAATTCCCTGAACTGCTATATAAACCGCTTGGCAAAACCGGGCTTCATGTTTCAGCCTGCGGCTTTGGCGCTTACAGGGTCGATTACCGCGTAAGGGAGCATTTTGAATCACTGGAATATGCAATATCAAACGGCATTAATCTTATTGATACCTCTGCAAACTATTCAGATGGCGGGAGCGAAATATTAATTGGTAATGTACTGGCTGAGATGATTGAGCAGGGTAAGATACTCCGCGAGGAAATCGTAATCGTTTCAAAAGGCGGGTACTTACAGGGTAAAAATCTTACGGCAGCAAAAAAAATGAAGGAAGATGGCGTTGGATATAAGGAAGTCACCGAGTATGCTGAAACCATTTGGCATTGTATACACCCTGATTTTCTAAAAGACCAGATAACACTATCGCTTGAGCGAATGAAACTTGAGACCATTGATGTATATCTGCTGCATAATCCTGAATACTTCCTTGATTCACCATTGGCAAAAGATCTTGAGCTCGATGAACTAAGGCACGAATATTATATCCGGATCAAAAAAGCATTCGCATATCTTGAAGAGGAAGTAAAAGCCGGAAGAATAAGCTACTATGGTATTTCATCAAACTCATTCGTTAAGCCATCGGAGGATTTTGTATTTACATCACTTAAGAATTGTGTTGATGCCGCAAACCAGATCAGTGAAGAAAATAATTTCTACGTTATCGAGCTTCCCTTAAACCTTTATGAAAAAGGCGCTTTGCTAAACAAGAACCAGGTTGGAGATACATTTAACGTGCTTGAATATGCATTTGAATCAGAGCTTGGCGTGCTTGTAAACCGCCCGCTGAATGCGCTGGGAGAAAACGGTCTGACGAGGCTGGCTGATTTCCCTGTAAAAGATGAACTTGCAAAGCTTGATGAAACACAGATAATTGCTGAAATTAACCTGCTTGACCTGATGGAGGAGGAATTTACCCGTGACTACCTTGAGCAATTGGACCTCACAAAAGAAAATAAAGAAGCTGTAAGTTATTTTCTGAAAGCCGGTCAATTATTAAAGGAAAACTGGAAAAGCTTCGGATCAATTGAAAGCTTTAATGATATAAAAAAACAGTTCCTCATACCCAGGGTGAATTTCGCACTTAGTACATTAATAACCACTGCTAAACTTACCGACGAAATGAAGGATAAGCTTGATAAGATCGCGCGTCAGATAAACAAGCTTATGAACATTATCGATAGCCTGTATGGGCTGCTTTCAAATATCAGCTCCAAAGATCTTCATGTACGGCTTAATACTGCCGTAGAGTCTTCGCAGGCGGATAGCTTTAAAGATCTCACTCTTTCGCAGAAAGCTATTCTGTTTGTAAGCTCACTAAAGGAAGTAAGCTGCACTCTTGTTGGTATGCGCCAGCAAAAATATGTAGATGATGTTCTTGGAGCTTTAAAGGCAGGCGTTCTTATTGATGCTTATGAAAAATTTAAGGATATATAAATTTAGAACTTTACTATTAATTCCTCTTCAAATAAATGGTTAACTTCTCTACAAATTTTTTGGTAATACTATCATTTTTATCAAATTCAGTATTTCCGAGATAATACTCATCCCTTGGAAATAAGCTTAGAGTATCGTTATACATTTTAAATCTATAAACATGGTTATATTCCATTCCATAAGTATTATTGCAATCCGGCAGGATTTGTTCGGTTTTTGCAGAATCTAAATTCGTACTCTTAACAATTGTCCCTTTTAAGAACAAGCTATCCTGATTAATATCAAAATATCCGGCGTAATAATCATATTGAAAGGGTGTCTGGTTGCAATTTGATATATAAACATCAGAGTAAGTGAACTTCTTTACAAAAAAAGTATTCCCCTTGAAATTCAGAGTATATCTAAAGCCTCCCGGAATAGTTTCATTACTTATATCATTCCACTCACCTTCTAAGAACGAGTTGAGCGCATGTTTTTTACATCCAACAAGTATCAAAAGAAACAAAAATATTATCCCGGTATATTTCAATGCTTAACTGACATTTTCATGATGGAATTACTTCACAATGATCTGTTTCGGGTTATTCAGTATGATCTGTGCCTTTTCTCTATACATAGAAACCCTCCCGGTAACTTCCACATCTTTATTCCTGTATTTCGCAATATCGGGGAAGTCACTGAACTTGCTGGCAAAAATAACTGCCGTAAAAGGATTCTTAGGAAATTTTTCAACAAAATTCAGGTATGCAACTTTATCTGACTGATACACATCAGCAACAAATCCTTTTACAGTAACCGTTTTGCCATTATAATCGCCTGCTTCAAGTGGTGAAATAACGGCAACGGGTTTTTCATTGTAAAAATTACTTCCGCTCGTTTTATCTGATTTGTTTTCAGTATTATGTTTTACTGAATCAATTGAACTTTCCTGCTTAATATCCTTATTTGAATCTTCTTTCCTGAGATGACTATCCGTTTTTGAACCTATATCATCATCAGTAAATTCGGGTTTTTTTTCTTTACCGCATGACAAAAATATTACCGCTGAGAGCAGTATTAATAATTTTAATGCAGGATTTTTCATGGGATTAATTATTATAAGGAACTCACCTGTTCCGTTATTGGATAATATTCAATAAAAAACCCATAATCTTATTAGAACTATGGGTTTATAAAAATAGACAATTTATTTTATGAATTCAATGATTAAGATATAATACCTGGTTGTAGTCTGAACCCACAAGTACATCCTGCATTATAAATACTATCTCTTCTTCCTGCCCTTAACCACTTTCTTTATAGCCTTTTTCTTAACCGGTTTTGAAGTATTCTTCTTAACTGGTTTATTTTTGGCTGACTTTTTCTTTGACGCTGTTGGAGCAATATCATCATACATCAAATGTGCTTGTGCTGCCGAGAGTCTTGCTATAGGCAATCTAAATGGAGAACAGCTCACGTAATCAAGACCGGCCGTATGACAGAAATGTATCGTCTTCGGGTCACCGCCATGCTCACCGCAGATACCCACTTTCAGTCTCGGCTTAACGCTTCTGCCTTTTGTAACAGCCATCTTAACAAGCTCAGCTACCGCGCTATCAATGGATATGAACGGATCACCGGGTATAATTTCTTTTTCAATATAATAAGGCAGGAAAGTACCTGAATCATCGCGAGAGAGCCCCATGGTCAACTGAGTTAGATCATTTGTCCCAAACGAAAAGAACTCAGCAACCTCGGCAACTTCATCGGCGGTTAATGCCGCTCTTGGTACTTCTATCATTGTGCCGACATGATACTCAAACTTTATTCCGGTCTCATTCATTACATCATTTGCGATCTTTCTTACAACCTTTGTCTGGTTGCTCAGCTCTTTTGCGTAGCCGATCAGGGGAATCATAACTTCTGGCTTTACATTTATCCCTTCTTTTTTCACTTCTGCGGCCGCGGTGAAAATTGCGCGAACCTGCATTGCAGTAATTTCCGGGTAAACTATTCCAAGCCTGCAGCCCCTGTGTCCCATCATCGGGTTAAATTCATGAAGCAGCTCAACTTTAGCTTTTATATCATCATAGGTCTTGCCTACTTTTATTGCCAGTTCCCTTTGTTCACTCTCTTCATGAGGTAAAAATTCATGCAGAGGCGGGTCAAGTGTTCTTATTGTCACCGGCCTATCGCCCATTTCCTTGAAAATCCCGTAGAAATCATCCTTCTGGAACGGAAAGAGCTTTTCGAGTGCAATTTCTCTTTCTGCGACCGTATCACTAAGTATCATCTCTCTAACGGCATCAATTCTATCACCGCCAAAGAACATATGCTCCGTGCGGCATAGACCTATACCCTGTGCGCCAAATGCGAGAGCATTTCTGCACTGGTCAGGCTGGTCGGCATTTGTTCTTACCTTAAGTGTCCTGTACTTATCAGCCCAGTGCATTACCTTTTCGTAGATCTGATATGTTTCTGAATATTCAGGCTTTAGTGAATTTTCTATTAATACCTGCAGAATTTCAGATTCTTTTGTATGTATCTTGCCTTCAAATACTTCTCCAGTTGTGCCATCAATTGATATCCAGTCACCCTCTTTCAAAGCAATAGTTCTGGTTTCATCTTCAACTTTTAGCTCTCTTATATTATAATCTATTTCCAATTGGCCGCATCCGGCAACACAGACTTTTCCCATCTGCCTTGCAACAAGCGCTGCATGTGATGTCATTCCTCCCCTGGCAGTCAAAATACCTTCAGAAGCATTCATTCCTTTAATATCTTCAGGTGAAGTTTCAATTCTTACAAGTATAACTTTTTCATGTCTTAAAGCGGCATCTTCAGCATCCGCAGCGTTGAAATATATTCTACCTGTTGCTGCTCCCGGTCCTGCGTTCAAACCCTTCGCAATGAGTCTGCCCTGTTTAATAGCAGCATCTTTTTCCGCATTATCAAATATGGGTCTTAAAAGCTGATTAAGCTGGTCAGGTTCAATTCTCATTACAGCTTCTTTATCTGTTATCAGCTTTTCCTTAACCATATCAACGGCAATTCTAACCGCTGCATTACCGGTTCTTTTGCCAACCCTGCACTGCAGAATATAAAGCTTCCCATCCTGTATAGTGAACTCGATATCCATCATATCTTTATAATGTTTCTCGAGTGACCTTCTCACCTTTTCAAGCTGTGAATACATTTCAGGGTTTTGCGCGTTTAATGTTGCAATTGTTAACGGAGTTCTTGTTCCGGCAACAACATCTTCACCCTGGGCGTTCATCAAATATTCACCATAGAAAATATTTTCGCCGGATGCCGGATCACGGGTAAATGCAACCCCTGTACCTGAGGATTCACCCATATTGCCAAACACCATTGATTGTACATTTACCGCTGTTCCCCACGATTCAGGAATATTATTAAGCTTCCTGTAAACAATGGCTCTTTCGTTCATCCATGAATTAAATACGGCATCAACTGCGCCGTTTATCTGATCCATCGGGTCTTCGGGGAACTCACGACCAAGCTTATTCTTTATTTCCATCTTGAACTGATGGACAAGTTCTTTCAGATCTTCAGCAGTAAGCTCTGTATCAAGTTTAACACCCTTTGATTTTTTCTTCGTTTCAATTATCAATTCAAACGGGTCGCGTGCATCCCTGTCATGCGGCCTAAGGTCCATGACTACATCACCATACATCTGCACAAAGCGGCGGTATGAATCATATGCAAATCTTTCATTACCTGTCATTTCGATCAAGCCGTGAACAGTATCATCATTCAACCCGAGATTTAAAATAGTATCCATCATTCCGGGCATTGATGCTCTTGCTCCTGAGCGAACTGATACAAGCAGCGGATCGTTTTTATCGCCAAACTTCTTGCCGATCTCTTTTTCCATCCTGGCTAAAGCGGCTCTGACCTGTACTCTTAATTCTTTGGGATATTTTCTGTTGTTCTTGTAGTAATGGGTGCAAACTTCTGTGGTGATAGTGAAACCGGGTGGTACGGGCAGCTTAAGATTAACCATCTCTGCAAGATTAGCACCTTTGCCTCCAAGCAAAGGCTTTAACGCAGCATCGCCATCTGCCTTTTTACCGCCAAAATAATAAACTAGTTTTTTAGGCATGTTATCTTTTGTTTGTTTTAGATTATACCAAAATATGTTTTTTAAATGAAGGTGGAGGAAACTTAATTTGGATGAGATACTAAAATATTCAATGTTACCGTGTTCATTTTATCTCTCCGGATATGAGAAATAAAAAAAGTAACTATTCAAATGGAATTATATATCGAAGTAATTCTTCTCCTCTTCCTTGAATATTTCAAGAACTTCTTCCGGAGTGGCTGCTTCCAGAAGTTTCTCTCTGAATTCATCCTTATTCATAAGCCTTGAAATACGGCTTAAGAGTTTTATATGAGTATTCAGTAAATTTTCTTTGCCTATTAACAGGAAAATAAACCTGACAGGTTCTCCGTCAATGGAATCAAAATCAATTGGTTCTTTTGTAATTGCAAATGCTGCCACAACATCTTTAATGGAATCAGTCTTTCCGTGAGGAATAGCAAATCCTTTGCCAACCCCGGTGGAAACAAGTTTTTCTCTTTCGAATATAGTGCCGGATACTTTTTCTAGGTCAAGGATTTTATTGGATTTTGCTCCAAGAACAATAACTTTTTTTATTGCATCTTCCTTATCTGCCGTTTCCAGGTTCACTGCTATTACATCTGTGCTGAGTATATCAGAAATTTTCATGAAATGTATCTATAAATATGATATTTATATCTCCAATACAAAGTTAGCAAAATTAACTCTAATAAAAAATTGTGAATTTAGGGTTTATTTGCCTTATTTATTGAGCTTTTATAAGTTTTTTTCAATAATATCCATGGGAATTTTAGTATCACAATATACCTGCCAGTGCTTAATTTTCCCGTTTTCAACCATTGCTTTCCATGCTGCCGGCAGTTTCCAGTGATTTCGCTCCGGATTCAGCCCTTTATATGTACCGCTCGAATATCCCATCATCACAAAAGTACTTCCTGCCTCGTAGAATTCATCAACTTCGATTTTATAATCAGGGAACATACTATAATAACCCTTCCATCCCTGGATCATATCATTTTTACCGGTAATACAATTGTTGTGAGCATCGGTAAAGGTGTGATCATCACTCATTAGTTCTGATACTTTTTCTACATCATGCTCATTGATGCATTTCACAAATTCTAAAACAATTTCACTACTCATATATTTGCTTTTTACTTTCTGGGCTTTTTGCAACGCCTTGATACACGAATTGGAGAAAGGCAGTCCCGCTCTTCTGCTTAGCGGGAATAACTTTATAACTCAATTGATTTATTTCTTTTCTTTAAATGATTCAGTGCAGATTTCACCGCTCTTTGCACAACTTTGCTGTCATCCTTTGCAAGAATCCTTAAGTACTTCAATGCTTCATTGGGATACCGGTTACCGAAACTGTTATTGAAAGCCATTGCTATATTCCATCTAACATGAACATCCTTTAACTTTATCATTCTATCCAGAAATCTAAACACATCCTCAGGTAAATGATTGCCGAAATATGAACCAAGTATAAACGGTCCCAGATTCTTTTTCACATATACAGATGAATCATAAAGTAATGGTTCCATTAGCGCAAAAGCTTTCTGAATTTTTGCACGATCTGTCCCATCTCTTAATGCAATTGCTGACATTACCACACCACGCCTGATGTTTTCTGACTTATCCTTCACCCATTTTTTAAGAATTGAATAAAATTCCGGATTTGATGATAGAGTTTGAACTAAAGCGCCTGCTGCATACTCACGCACTTCCCAATTCGCATCATCTGTAATTTTGTAAAGCCATTTTGTAACATTTGCTTTATTGTGTTTATATCCACGCCAAAGTATGTGAATACCAGCTTCCTTTGCGTTATATGACTTTATACTAAGTATCTTTAAACCGGCTTTATAAAATTCTCGTATGGGATCTTTATGATCTGCTTCCGTCATATGCCTTACAATTTCTGCAATAACATATCGTTTATCCTTCATTTTGGCGGTACCTGAGTGCTTAGTGGAAATTGTATCAAGTACATCAATAACCCTTTTGTAATCCTGCTTACTTAAAGCTGATTCAATTACCGCTTTCTGTTTTTTGGTGAGTAAAGTATCTTTCATACTACAAAAATACTAATAATAATTGTGGTATGAAGATTAGTAAAGGAAATTGTTATCTCCCGCTCAAATGCTTCTTATTATATATCACTGCATCAATAATCGAAGAAATCCAGTTTGCAGTATAGATTAATAACAATGGAATCCATGCATCATTGCCTTTGACATCACTTGCTAAATTAAAAAATCCCGATTCGGCAAGCCAAATAATAGATAGGGCTGAGATACCAATCCTTATTCCAAAATTAACATACTGCCCGTTATATAACTGACCCAGCGCCGCGCCAGGCGCAATAAATGATAATGTTCCTGCTATTAACGGACTATTGTTCTTTGCAATTGAGATTTTTGATATAGGGCTTGTAGGTTTAGATAATATATAAATGTCAGGTTCTGATTCCTTTAAACGGAATTCTTTCTTACTTATTAATTGAGCATTTGAAATATTGACGAAAATCAGCAGCGGAATTAATACTATAAACTTTGTAAGCTAAGGCTTCATGTTCAGATCTTCATAATTCATTTAAGAATTATTATCCAAAAATAGTAGATAATTAAACTAATAACAATAAAAAATGGTGTCAGCCATGCCAACACCATTCATAAAAATGCTATTTTTTAGCTTTAATTTGACATTCGGATTTTGAAATTTGACATTGCTTTATTTTTTGGCTTTATCATACTCTGTCATTACAAACCCTTTTATAAAATTCGATTCCGGTTTTGCTTCAAGCCCTTTATCAATCCATTTCTTCGCTTCATCGAGCTTATCATTTTTGATATAGCACATTGCTACCATACCCGCAGCCTGGTCATTGCCCCAGTTGGGATAAGTTTCATCCTTGGGCTTATAGGTTTTTGAGTATTCCCATGCTTTTTCAAACATCGGCAGCGCTTTATCAATACCGCCACCGAAGTTCTCCGGGGTGTAAAATGTCATGTAGCCATCTATTAAGTAATACCTTGGATTTTCAGGCTCAAGCTTGAACGCTTTATCCTTTGCTTCGGTTGATTTTGCGATAATATCATTCATCTTATTAGGCTCATACTGCCAGCGGTTACCCTGCACTGCCATTTTCATAATGTACGCATCGGCAAAATCATCTTTAACATCGGTGCATTTATCAAACAATGCAATTGCAGACTCAGTATACTTCTTCACATCATCAGTATTTTTTTCTTCACCTGCAAAGCGTGATAGCATGTAATCTATTGAACCAATGTAATAATTTACCATCCACTCATTTTTTTTGAGCTGAAGGATACGCTCAAAATCACCCCTTACCTTAAGCACAGCAGCCTTATCGTTTTTATCGGCTGCATCACCCATTTTCTTTATTGCTTTTAACATTGCGTCGGTGTAATCATCAGCCTTTATGGTTGTGATGTTTAATGTTGCCATCAATGCAATTAGTAATGTGAAGATCGTTGTTTTCATTTTAATTTCCTTCTTGTGAGACGTGAGATGTCAAACGTGAGACGTATGACTATCTGCATTTTCCCGTCTATTTAGATTTATTAATTAGATTTGTTAATTTTGCAAATAATTCGTTCATTTTTTCATCTATTTTTGTCAATGCAGTGTAAGTTGTAAATTTTAATCTTACGGCTATTTCAAGTTGTGAATCTATTTCAACTAAAGATGAACGCGCGGTATTATAAAATTTCTTCCTGTCAGGCAGTGTCGGCCTTGCGGATCCTTCACTAATATTAGATGTAATAGAAACAGATGCTCTCCTCAGTTGATTTGAGAGTCCGAAAATTTCTGTCTTTGGAAAACTCTCTGTCAGCGCATATATTTCCGCAACAAGATCAACACTTATCTTCCAAACATCCAGATTCTTATGTTTTAAGTTCAGCATTAAATTTTAATTTGTTTTAACTTTTACTCTTTTCACGTTTCACATTTCACGTTTCACGTTTCACGTTTTAAAATTGAACCCCTAATCCCATATAGAACTGCCTCTTGTTCGTTGTAACAATTTCAACCTGTTTTGTGTAATCTGAATTATATGTATAATCATACAGGTTCTTCTGGTTAAGCAGGTTGTTTATCTGGAATACAGCTATAGCAAACCTGCCAAAGAGTGAAAATAAATACTGGAAGTTTATATCCATTCTCTGATAGGTTGGGAAGCGCCCGCTGTTTGTTTCAGCATACACAGGCTGGTAAACATTATAGGTTGAGTCGAATATTCCGCCAGTTACGGGGGTGTAAGGTTTGCCGGTAGAAACCCTGTAGGTTAGCCCGGTTGTGATAACATCACTGATGTTATAACTTGCTACAAAAGTTAAATTATGTGAAATATCATAAGCCGCCGGCGCTTCTTTTTGTGAATCATACTGGCTGCGTTTGGAATCAGTATAGGCATATGATATCCATGTTGAATATTTATTTGTGACGCTTGATTTTAAGAATACATCAACTCCCTTCGCAAATCCTTTACCGTTTGATGCATACAAAAAGCTGTTCCTATCTCGCAGTACCAGGTTCTTATATTCTTTGTAATATCCTTCAACCCTGAAGAGAAAAAGTCCTTCCATTTTATTGAACTCATACCCCAGAATATAATGGGTTGCCTGCTCAGGCTTTAAGTTAAAGTTATCAGACTGTGCGTAATACTCAAGCTTTGGGTATTGGTGATATATTCCAACTGCGCCTCTTAGCACCATATCTTTGGCAAACTTCCATCCCATCGAAAGCCTTGGATCAACAACGGTCTTCTTTGAAAGTGTGTGGTAATCTGTCCTTACCCCCGGAATAACAAAGAATCTTTTTGCCGGTTTTATCTGAGCTTCAATATAAGCCCCAACCCTGCCTGTATGGTTAAGCGAATTCAGATCAAAATAAGGCGCGTTTAAATTAACATCATATGCAAGCTGGGGTACCCTTCCTGAGAATTTATCTTCGTTGTATTCATATTCAGTGCCTGTATTTATTTCTACGTTATTCACTAACTGGTGAGTAAAATCTACTCTATATTTGCCGTAAAGCTGGTTAGTAACTGTGCTTAAAATTCCATATCCCACATCATCTTTGTGATTACTGTATGAAAGCCCCATACTGAAATACGTTTTAGAGCCAATTCCTGCTGAATATTTGAGGTTTCCGAAAACTGTCTCAGAGCCTGAATTGAAATACCCGTCATATGACGGACTTGTATTCCTTACTCCTATCTTATCTTTGCTGTAATCAAATATTGCTTTTAAGTTGCTGCTCTTTGAAGGCTTATATGCAAGCGAGCCTCCGATACCTCTTGCAAGCGGAATAGGGTCATATCTATCAGTTAAATAACCGTTCAGCTTGAAATAAGGCTCAAGTATCGTGCCTCCGATATCTATGGTCGCGCCAAAATCCTTTTTCTTATTCAGGTAAACACCGCTTAAGCCAACGTTAGCCAAACCAAGCCAGAGGAAGCCGCCGGTACCTTGCGGCATTTCATAGGTTTTCAAGTCAAGCACTGCCGAAAGGACATTGCCGTACTTCGCGGAAAACCCACCGCTTGAAAAATTTATGCCGCGCAGCCCCCAGGGATTTATTGTAGTATAAGATGATGTATTAAAATCATCATCAAAAATAAACGGGTTATATAGTGAAGCCTGGTCTAAAATAGTAAGCACTTCATTCGCATCACCGCCTCTTACTGTAATTCTGCTTCCTTCATCTACCTGGTTAGAGCCGGGGAAAGTTGTGATTGCGCGGAAAAGATCGCCGTCAGAGCCCGGTATCCTTACAATTTCCAGAGGAGTAATAGTTACCTGTGAATTCTGTCCTGATGTATATGAGCTTGCTGTAACAATAATTTCATCGGTCTGTACTTCAGCCTTCTTAAGCTGGATGTTTG
The DNA here is from genome assembly GCA_039933555.1 of Ignavibacteria bacterium. Classification (GTDB taxonomy): domain Bacteria; phylum Bacteroidota; class Ignavibacteria; order Tepidaquicellales; family OLB5; genus OLB5. Next base: position 17,983 of record JBDTNV010000003.1, on the reverse strand, counting down.
TTTCAATGGGCTTGCCTGCTTCGATATTTACGGTTTGTCTCTTTTCGTTGTAATCAAGATAAGTAAAAAGAAGATTCTGCGTGCCCGTCTTTGATGTTTCGAATTCATAATAACCGGTTGAGTCAGTCGTTGCGCCGTCAATTGTTCCTTCAATAACAACATTCGCACCATTTAAAGGCAGATTATTTTCCCCGGTTATCTTACCGGATACTTTTGAATCCTGACTGTAAGTAAACGTAGTAACAAAAGTAATTAATATTGTAAATAATATTCTCTTCATATGCTGCTCCTGCACAAATGGTATTTTATTAATTTTTATTTATCAGTTTGTTGTATTCTTTTTCTGTTTGTGAATCTTTAAAGCCTGAATATGCCCCGATATAATTGAAAGCCAGGCCAATCCCCCAACCCAAGGTCACAAATCCGGGCCAAGGAAAAGAAAAATCACCATGTTTAGATGCTGTAAAGAACCAGAGGCACCAAAGGAATACATTAATAACCAGATATGTTAATAAATGCTTCTTGAATTCTGCTCTTTTTTTTGCAAGCTTCCAGAGCTTTTCATCCCTTTGGCCGCTATTGCCGTTATTTAAGTTAGTATCCATTTTATTAATTTTATTAATTTTATTAATTTATATTTTATGCGCCGAATAACTTATCATGCTGTTTTCTTCTGATGGTGTATAGTACCATTATTGCGGGTCCGATCAGGAAATAAATAAATCCACTCATACCTGCCTTATTTTCAGGAAGGATAATCGCTGCGGCAACAGTCATAAGCGGTACAATAACATTTATGCTGTATATGTACATTTTTGTCCTTGTTTTAAAAACCTCTTTATCATCAAGCTTCAGCTCATCTTTTTTCTTTGCAGAATGACGGTACATCAGCACAAACATCAGGTATATTGAAGCAAACCCCAGTCCGTAAATTATCATCAAGGCAGGAAGCTGTTCAGATGTAATTATTGGCTTTGCGCCCTCGTGGTGGATTGGCCCGATAGTGAGCAGTATCCTGAAGAGAAATTTTAACGGATAAACATAGAACAGCACAAGGAAAAGTAACACTGCATTCACAACAATTGTAAACATATCCTGCATGCCGTACCTGCGGAAATATATGAACTGGGTATACCATATCTGGAAAAGCAGCGTAAAGCTTACTGCAAATGCAAGGAACCCGCTCATTGTATGAAGGAGCTCATCAAAAGTTTCCGGTACTTCAAGTGATACAATCAGCAGTGTAACCGCAAACGCGAAAACAGCATCACTGAATGCTTCAATTCTGAGAACTTCATGGCTTCGCCACTGGAAGTGCATCCTGCTTTTTTCTGACTGCTTATCCGCTAATTTTTTTCTGAACATATCTATTTTTTAATTATGCTCTCAAGTTTCTTAATATAGTCTTCAAATGCTTTGATCCCGGTTTCAGTTATCCTGTACCTTGTGACGGGTTTACGCTCAATAAATTCTTTCTTAACAGAAATATAATTATGATCTTCCAGCTTCTTTAAGTGTACGCTTAAGTTACCGTCAGTAGCGTTTATTTTCTCCCGTATAAATGTGAACTCAGCTTCATCAACACTTATGAGCACTGCCATAATCGCAGTCCGTATGCGGGAGTGAATCACATCATCTATTTCATGGTAATTAAAGTCTGTCATATTAATCTGTTACCAGAGGGTTCCTTTTCCATTTCCTGAAGAGAATTATTCCGGGTATTGTCTGAAAGCTTATCATCATTACAGCAAAAATCAGCAAAGTGTGAACACTGGGGAAAAGGAACGTATAAATAGCCCCGCCCCACCATCCGATTGAGAGCAGCTGCATCCATCTTGTCTGTTGTATAGCGCCGCTTATGATATATGTTGCCCCGAGTACAGTTGAAATTATCGGGCAGATAAAAGCGCCGGTATATGCATGTGTAATTACACCTATGAAACCAAACATGAACATTGATATACCTGATGCGGACCAAAGGGCACCCAGCAGACGGCCGCCAAATGTTCTTTCTTTTCTTTTTTTAGCTTTTCTTCTTTCAATTATTCCTTCTACGATCCACGTACCTGTCATCACTATGAACCACATCATACCCTGGTAATTCATTTTAACTCCGTTAAGAGCCATTATATAGTTAGCAATAAGCGCGCAGGTAACAGAAACCCCCCAGAAAATATAGTGCCAGCCGTTATCGGCAACGATATTCCTGCTGTCTTCCATTATCTTCTTTATTACGGAAAGCTCGGTTTCGGATTGTGATATATTCATGGCGTACTATATAAATATTTAGATTATATGCTTTGGCTCTTCTTACGGTTTTTTTCTTCAAATTTTGGCAGCCATACCGTCATAATAAGCATTACTGCGAGAAATAATAAACAATGGATGCTGGGGAACACAAAGAAAAATACTGCGCCACCCCACCAAATATATGAAAGTATTTTTAAGGTTTTTAACTGCTGTATAACTCCGATAACATAAAACGCCATACCCAGAACTATGGAATCAATTGAAACTAAATACAGAGGATCAAATGCTCCGGCTATTCCGGCTGCGAATGCGAATATAACATTAGCGCCGCCTACAGCTATACCTATGGTTGCCAATAGCTTTCCTGCAAATGTTTTGGCCCGTATTGTACGTTTTTCTTTTCTTGCTATTATTATTGACCCGGTAATTCCTATTACAACTGCACCAATCCATAATAACCCCGAGTATTTAAACCCAACACCGAATACATACATTAGATAATTCACAAGTATTGCCGGCGCCATTACCATAGTCCAGAATATTCCCTGCATGCTTGTCTCGTAAACCGCCTTGCGGCTATCAACCATAATCTTTTTGATTACAGCTATTTCCAGCTCAGCCTGCTTAATATCTATATTATCTGTATCTATAATTTTATTTGTATCCATAGCAATATTTTATTATTATTCCCATTTAAAGAATTTTATAGCAAAAGCGTAAACAACTACTCCCCATGCAGTAAGTATAAGTATTTCTTTTGGAAGTGTGAATATAGTTGCGCCGTCAAAAGCTATTTTCCTTAAGGCATCGTTAAGATAAGTCAGCGGCAAAGAACGGCTGATTGGCTGCAGCCATGACGGGAATACATCAATTGAAAAGAATGTGCCCGCAAGAAGGAACTGCGGCAGTGTAACAAGGTTCGCGATTGGCGGCACGGAATTCAGGTTCTTCGCAATATTTGATACAAGGAAGCCGAATCCCAAAAATACAATAAGTCCCAATACCGATACAGCCATCATGTTAAGGAAGGTCCAGAATCCGTTAATAAGTGTGAATCCGAAGAGAAAATGCCCCAAACCTATAATTATAACTGAGCCTGCCATTGAAAATATCAGCCTGCTTAATGCTTCGCCTAATACTATATTATTGCGGTTTATAGGGGTTGCGAAGAATCTCTTTATAACAAGAGTTTCACGAAGTGAAATAAACACAAACGCTGTGCCGAAGACACCCGCACTGAGTATTGAAAATCCCAATTGACCAGGTAAAATAAAATCTATTGTCTTAAAAAGCCTTCCTTCAACATCCGTTTGTTTAATAATTGCAACAGGAGGCTGCTCTTTTACAAGCGACATATTAAAGCCGTTAATGACTTGTGATGTAATTAATCTTATGAGGCTTGATCTTTCAGGTTTAGCCTTATTGGTCTTTATGTCAAGTATATATTCCGGGAAAGTGCCCTGGGGATTTTTTACAATTTTAAAGATTGCATCGATATCGCCCTTTTCAAGCTTTTTATCCAGCTCTCCGTCAGGAATATCCTGTTCTATCTTAAAATTTTCTATTGTTATTAGTGACTGGAAGAGCGGGTTATTATTATTACTTGTACTGTAGAAGCCAATATCAAACCTGCTGCCGCCGCCTGAGCCAATGAAACCGAATACAATTATAAATATTAACGGGAAAAGAAGTGTAAATATAATGCTCGATGGGTTGCGTACTATTGAGCGCAGGCTTCCTTTAGTAATTGAAAGTGTCGCTCTTAATTGACTGTAGTTGTTACTGTTCATCTCTCAGGTCCCTTCCCGTAAGGCTGATAAATACGTCTTCCAAAGAAGCATGTTTAAGTTTTTCTTCGCGCGTGAATCCTTTTGCAAGCAGATTATCAATTAAGTTGTTTGGCGTATCGAGCTCAATTACTTTACCAAGATCCATTATGCCAACTCTATCACATAGCTTTTCGGCTTCATCCATATAATGAGTGGTTAACATTACTGTTGCTCCTGAATCACGTATGCTGTTAATAAGATCCCAGAGATTTCTTCTTGCCTGCGGATCAAGCCCGGTAGTTGGCTCATCAAGGAATACAATTTTAGGTTTGTTTATGATAGTAGTTGCTACTGCAAATCTCTGCTTCTGCCCACCACTTAGATTTTTGTATATCGCTTTTGCCTTTTCCTTCAAACCAACCATTTCAAGTATTTCAATCGGGTCAGTACTGGTATTGTAAAGGCCGGCAAATAATTTAATCAGCTCAATAAGAGTTAAGTTTGGATAAAATCCGGATTGCTGAAGCTGCACACCGATTATTTTCTTAACTTCATTCTTGTGTGAAGTAACCGATAGCCCTCCGACAAACACTTCGCCTGTCGTTAGCTCTCTCAGTGTTTCCATTATTTCAAGCGTAGTAGTTTTACCTGCCCCGTTGGGTCCAAGCAGCCCGAAGATCTCGCCTTCATAAACATCGAAAGAAATATCATTTACAGCCGTTAGATCATCATATTTCTTTACCAGATTCTTTACTTCAATTATTTTTTTTTTGGAATTCATCAAATTTACCAATTTTAAGCTATTTATCTACTTTGTTTTTTAAAGTACTTTACAAATATAGGATAGAAATAAGCATTTGTCAAATATTTTCTTGAAATATTTTCATAAATATATACTTTATAATCATTTAAATAAAAAACCGGGTAACATTAATATTACCCGGTTTGATGTGCTTTAGAATCTTTTCTTTATTATCTAACCAATACTTTTTGTATATTTTTCTTAATATTTCAGAAATTCTTTTACTGATTCATGATTACTTCACCAATATCATTTTGAGTGTTTTACTAAAGATCTTGCCGCCGCCATTAGCCGTTATCCTGTAAAAATACATTCCGCTTGCCAGATTTGAGCCGTCAAATTCCACCGAATAGAAATCAGCAGTTTTAAATTCATTCACCAATGTAATGATCTCTTTACCGAGTATATCATAAACCTTAATGCTTACATTTCCGTCAAATGGAATTTCATAATCAATTTTTGATTTTGGATTTGAGGGATTGGGATAATTCTGAGACAGCTTAAAATCATTTGGCGCCTTTACTGCAACAGCATCACTTAGGTCATAATATTCATAATTGCCGTTATAGTCTATCTGTTATAGCCTGTAATTATAGATCCCTGCCTTTAATTTCTTATCTTCATAGTGTAAAACTTTTGTCCCTGAGTGGTCCCTCCCCCCTGAATGAAGGCAAGTTTTCTCCATTCACCCGTATTATTGTTATCCTTCCTTTCAAGCTCAAACACTGAGTTATTCAGTTCCGTTTCGGTTATCCAGCTCAAAGTTACATTGTTTTTTTCATTTGATGCTGTAAAAGATGATAAAGCAACAGGAAGCGCCCCGATACATATCGTACCCGTACCGCTGAAGGTCCCATTAATAAAAATATCATTTGCGCAAACATCAGCCCCGGAACCAACATCAACAGCTGTACCATTATTGTAATTTATGTCGCTGTAAGTCTGGCTGTAAAGCTTTATAGCCAGCATTAATATTATGGTAAGTGCTGTTTTATTTTGAATTTTCATTGCTGATAACCTGTAAATTATTTTCTTCGCGCTTAATATTATCTGATGATCTTTTAATTTCATCTGTTTTGATGTTTAGGTTCTCAATTTGGAATGTCAGCATTTCAAGTTTCTTTTTAAGCTCACCTACCTCGTCAAGCTTACTTGCCAGAATATTATTTTCATTTTGCAGTGAATCACATTTCTCATTTAGCTCCTGTATTGCCTTTACCATAATTGGAAGTAAATTTCCGGGTGTTGCTTCCCATTTTTCATGGTTATCCTTCAGAACAAGTCTCAGCCATTCAGCATTTTCGCTGGTTTGCGCTTCATCAAGCTCCTGCGCTATGAAACCCGCAGTGGGTGTTTCCTGCATTTTGCTTCCGTCAGAAACATTGTTATCATACCATTCGCGTTTATCCCAGTTGTATATTCTTGGCTTAAGCTTTGAGATAAACCCAAGCCCTAAGTTCAGGTCATGAATATTCTTCTTATCCCGCGCGTCTGAAAGTGAAGTAATTGTAGTAACGGCGCACCTTAATGATGAAACAAAACTGTTACCAAGTGTGACCTGGTTTGTCGCTATTCCTGAAGTTGGCTCAGCGTTAAACCCAATAAGTGTTAAGTTTGAGCCTGTTGTTACATTTGTGCCTGCATCATTGCCAAATGCTGAATTATTTAATCCGGTAGTGTTAGATGTTAGCGTATTGTTTCCAAAAGCTGAGTTTTGTGAGCCATTTGAATTATTGACCAGCGAAAGATTTCCAAATGCGCAGTTTTCAACTCCACCGTTGCTTAATTGAAGTGACTGATATCCGAATGCATTATTATTTATCCCGTTATTACTGGTTAAGCTTTGGTAGCCAAAAGCGCTGCTTCTTGATGCCGTCGTATTGCCCAATAAAGACTGGAATCCAAACGAACAGTTAAAACTGCCGGTGGAATTTGTCCACATTGACTGGCTTCCAAAAGCTGAGTTCTGGTCACCGGTAGTATTAGCTTTCAGGTTCTGGTAGCCGAAAGATAAATTTGAAGAAGCAGAAAAATTATTGAAAAGAGATTCAAAACCAAACGATGAGTTTGAACCTCCTGTTGTATTATTGTTCAAAGAGCTGTGTCCAAATGCGCTGTTGTTGTTTCCTGAAGTATTATCGAACATAGAAGTATATCCAAATGCTGAATTATTCGCCCCGCTTGTAAGTGATGCTAGTGTTGAGCTGCCCACGGAAGTATTGAAGCTTGAATTCAGGGTATTGCCTGTAAATACCATTGTGAAATTACCTGCACCGATCCCTATAAACACATTGCTGCCAAAAGCTCCCGGCGGCGCAAAATCATGGATGAATCTGGTTCCTCCTTTAAAAATTATTCCGGTGGTTGCGCTGCTTGTCAGCAGAAGATTCAGCCCGCGGTTCAGGGAAAGATTCCCTGTTGACTGGCTTAAGCTCATGTAAGTATTTGAAGCATCCTTTATAGTAAAATTTCCAAGGCTGCCCAGAGTATTAGTTATATTCTGTCCTCTGGAATTAAATATCACAAAAAAAATTATTATTACCGTTAATAAATGTTTCATATATTTAGATTTTTATTTACTTTTTTAATATTCTTAATATTAATGCAAAAAATTCATTCCAATTATCATTCCGATAAATATCACTATCACAATTTTGAGCAAGGTCTTTAGCAATTCATCTTTATGTTCTATCATTTCAAAATCATTTCTAAAATTGATACTGCTTTAATCTCAGCCAACACCCCGTCAATTTTAGGTGACGGGGCTGCTTGGCCTAGGTCCTTTAAATACACCTTTGGGGTAACAGGATGGAATTTGTATCTACAGAACCTTTTATTTCTTATTAAATATTTTATTGTTCAAAATTAAGGGCATACACTTATATTCGCAAAGAACCGAGGTATAATTTGTTAACTCATTATTCCCTGACGAAAAGGATAATTCAACAATAACCCTTATTTTTCAACCGGATTTAAGGTATTTCTTTGGAAAGGAAATTGCAATTGTTAAACTCTGGTTTTGTGGAAAAAAAAAGACGATTGTTGAAGACTAAATTCCAATGATGTTGTATAAAATGAAGATATAATAACTCTTTATATTAAGCTAAAATTTACTAAATTTGAACTCATTAATTAACTAATATTCCAAGAAGCATTTGAAGAAGAGTAATCTGTTGCAGATATTATCAACATTTACCTCTGTTGAAATTAAAGAATTCTCGGATTATATTCACTCCCCTTTTTTCAATAAAAATAAAGGCGTCCTTAAGTTATACACATATTTGAGAAAACATTACCCGGTATTTAGAGATGAATATATTTCCAAGAAAACTGTCTGGCAGGCTGCTTTCAACGGTGCTTCTTATAATGACGGGCTGTTAATTTTGACAGGAATGAAAAAATTGTATGTAATAAAGGTATTATGGATTTTGCAGTCAATGCTACTCTGTTTCAGATAACTGTAATGCTGAAATCATACATGTATCTGCTTAACGTTAAGATCCTATATGAGACTACAATTGAGATCCGGGAATATGAAGAGTTCATGCAGAGTCTGGATATAAAAAAATTTTCATCTACTCCGGTAATTCCTATATTTTATCTTGCAATTAAGCTTCTTACAGATGAAGGTAATCCTGATAATTTTGAGATATTGAGAAATGCTCTGAGGAATAATTTCAGGGAATTAACTCTGAATGATTCGGTTGAAGTTATTATTAATATGGAAAATTACTGCAAAAGAATGATACGTGAGGGAAAAAGTGAATACGAGACACAACTCTTTGATATTTACCTCTTCGAGCTTGAAAACAAAACATATAAGGCCGAGTATTGCCTTTCTAACCGACTGTACATTAGTATCATCGAAACTGCCATCAGTCTTGGTAAACGAAAATGGACCGCTTCATTCATAGATGACTATAAGAATGAACTTGATGTTTCCACAAGGGAAAGCACATATACTTATGCTAATGCGATCTATGAGTTTTCTTTAGACAATTTCAATGACGCACTAAGGCTTCTTAACAGTGCAGGTTACAATGATGTTTACAATAAGTTTAAGCAGAAAACTCTCATTATTGCCTGTTATTATGAGCTTGATATGTTCGATAAAATGGAGGGTGTCATGGATTCATACAGGCATCTGCTGACTAGTGATAAGTTTATTTCGAAGGAAAGAAAGAAATATTATTCAAACTTTATCACTATTGCAAAAAAACTGATAAGGTTAAAAACCCGATTTGATCCTTTTGTTGCAAATGAAATCCGCGGTATGCTTAAACTGCCGGGTTTTGTTATTGATTCCAAATGGATTGAGCGGAAAGTCACTGAAGCAGAAAAAAAGAACAGAGCTAAAAAATGAACAAGATTACTTCCTAAAGTGATCTAAAGTTTGAAAAATCAAAGCTGTATACTCCTTTTTTATTTTCTTTGAATATTATTGCATCAACAACCCAGTTAAAATTGAACTCATACTCTCCTTTTTTAAATACAATATCATTCAAATTTATTGGTGTATCATGTGGTATTTTGTGAATAATTAATTTCATGGTTTCACCGGTTATAAGATCTGTAAAAGTAAATTCCATCCTGAAAAAACCGCATAAAGTGGGAGTATAAATTTTATTACTGTCTTTCGCTGAAAAATAACCATTTATTTCGTTAACATAAGTTACATACGCTGCTGTATCACTAATGGTATCTAAAAGCATTTCAGTATGCCCCGGGTCATTATAATATTTAAAACGCCTGTCAAAGGTTTTCAGGCTTATTTTTAGATCAGCACTATCAAGAAATCTCTGTCCGCTTTTTTTGAAACTGAATAAGATTCCGTCACCGCATCTTTGTGAATATGCATTTACACATAAAGCCACAAAAAATACAATGAAGACTGTAAATTTTACTGTTTTCATGACTATTAATTTATTTACTGTACATAAATTATAGAAAACAGTATAAACAAAAAAGGGCATCCAGTGGATGCCCTTGGGGAAAAATAAATTAAAAAGTTTCTAATAATAGAAATGTTATGCTTTTACAATTCTCATTTTATAGAATGAACGCCACACAAAATATAATGCAATTACGAAGAATACTCCGCCAACATATGGCGCAATTCCTCTGAATGATTCAGAAATCGCCATTTCCATCGCAAGTAAACCAAAGAGCGTAGTAAACTTGATAATAGGGTTAAGCGCAACTGATGATGTATCTTTGAACGGATCTCCTACGGTATCACCAATGATAGTAGCATCATGAAGCGGAGTATTCTTTTCCTTCAGGTCAACTTCAACTACTTTCTTAGCATTATCCCATGCGCCGCCGGCATTTGCCATGAACATAGCCTGGAATAAACCGAATACTGCAATTGAAATTAAGAAGCTGATAAAGAATGCAACGGGCTCATTCGTCTTGCCGGGAGCCGAAAAGAACGCGAAGGCAAGTGCAAATGAAAATATCGCGATAAATATGTTAAACATACCTGTCTGCGCATATTGTGTGCATATCTTCACAACTTCTTTTGATTTTTCTGTTGAAGCACTCATGCTTGCATCTTCATCAAGATTTATATTCTTCTTGATATACTCAACAGCCCTGTAAGCGCCGGTTGTTACCGCCTGAGTTGATGCCCCTGTGAACCAGTATATAACCGCTCCGCCGCATATAAACCCTAATATAGAGTACGGGTTAAGTATGCTGAGTATTGCTTCAGGTTGAATGCCAAGCGTATTTTTTATCACAAGTATAAGTGAAAATATCATTGTTGTTGCACCAACTACCGCTGTTCCTATAAGAACAGGTTTTGCTGTGGCCTTAAATGTATTACCCGCCCCGTCATTTGCTTCGAGGTAATGTTTTGCCTTTTCAAAATCAGGTTTAAATCCAAAATCTCTTTCTATTTCTGCTGAAATACCTTCGCGTGATTCAATAAGTGAAAGTTCATATATTGACTGCGCATTATCTGTTACAGGTCCATAACTATCAACTGCTATAGTAACGGGACCCATACCAAGCATTCCAAATGCTACAAGACCGAATGCAAAGATAGATGCATAAGCCGGAATCATAGAGCCCGGTATTGAAAGTGATGCGAAGTAAGCAATTGACATAAGGAAGAAAAATACCATCCCAATCCAGAATGCTGAGAAGTTACCTGCAACAAGTCCGGAGAGAATAGTCAGCGAAGCTCCGCCTTCTCTTGATGCAGTTACTACTTCATTTACATGCTTGCTTTTTGGACTTGTAAAAATTTTAGTGAACTCCGGTATCAGAGCGGCCCCCAGGGTTCCGCAGCTGATAATAATTGAAAGCGTCAGCCATAAATTATCAGGCAAATGACCGATAAGTATTTTGCTTATGGCAAATGTAACTATCATTGAAATAATTGAAGTAATCCATACAAGTGATGTTAAAGGTTTTTCAAAATCAATATCTTCGTCTTTGCCGTATTTGGCTTTTGCCCAGATACCGTTTATGTAGAACGACACTATTGATGTAATGATCATAAGTATTCTCATTACAAAAATCCATGCAAGGAGTTCTGTCTGGTACATTACGTTTGGAACTGCAAGAACTATAAAGCTGATAAGAGCAACACCTGTTACGCCGTATGTTTCAAAACCGTCAGCTGTGGGTCCGACGGAATCACCTGCATTATCACCGGTACAATCGGCAATAACACCGGGGTTACGCGGGTCATCTTCTTTAATTTTGAATACAATTTTCATAAGGTCACTGCCAATATCTGCGATCTTTGTAAAGATACCGCCTGCTATTCTGAGCGCTGATGCACCGAGTGACTCACCGATAGCAAAACCGATAAAGCTTGCTCCTGCATATTCACGGGGAACGAAGAGCAGAATAATTAACATCATGATAAGCTCAACGCAAATAAGCATAACACCGATACTCATACCTGCATCAAGCGGAATGGTGAGAAGTTTTATAGGTTTTTTCTCAAGTGAAGCAAAAGCCATACGGCTATTTGCAAGAGTGTTCATCCTTATACCAAACTTAGCAACACCAAATGAACCTAATATACCAACAACTGTCCACATTAAAATAAGCGCTACACCGCCTGCGCCTGCATGCTGAAGAAAACCGAAATAAAAACCTATGCATGTTGCAATAAATACAAAAAGGATTGCGATAAATTTTCCCTGCTGGTTAAGATAGGTTTTACAGGTTTCGTAAATTATCTGGGCAACATCAAGCATTGACTGATGCGCCTTTAGTTTTTTTACTTTAAAAAACTGGATTATACCGAATAAAAGACCGAGTGCGCACACACCAATACCCATCATGAGCATATTGTTCTGGCTGGCACTTAATTCCGGGATTTTAAGATCGGCTTCGCTGGCAAAAGCTGTGACCGAGCTTAAGAGAAATAACAAAGTACTTAGTATTATGTTTTTCTTCATATAGTTATTTAGTTTGTAATATTTTCATTTTCATATTTCTATATAAATCTACTGCTGGCCTTCGAGAAAATTCCGGTTGAAAAGGTTCATTGTATCTTTAATGCCTGTGTTAATGAAGCTTAGAACCGCATCTTTAGAAGCATCAAGTGTTTTCTCAAGAGCATCCAACTCTTCCTCCTCAAATCCCGAAAGAACATAATCAGCAAGGGAAAATCCTTCTTCGGCTCTCAACTTCTCGAATTCTTCGCCCCGTCTTATTCCAAATCTCAGCCTTGGTATTTCATCAGTTTCCATTTCATACATAACAGATTTGATACCGTTCTGTCCGCCATCCGAGCCATTTGGCCTTAGCCTTAAGACGCCAAGATCCAGGTTCACATCATCATAAACTATAAGGATATTCTCAATTGTTAACTCGTATTTTTCGTAGAACTCCCTGACTGCTTTGCCGCTCAGGTTCATATATGTAAGGGGTTTCATTAAAACTACCTGCTCTTCAACCTCTCCGCTTTTGTGATCGGCTACTGCATAAAGGTAGTTTTCTTCAAATTCAAATGATTCTATTTTAAAGAACTCCGCAAGCTTATCTATAACCAAAAACCCGGCATTATGTCTGGTGTTATGATACCTGGCACCCGGGTTCCCTAATCCAACTATTAAATACAATTTATTAATCCTGAGCGAAGCGCCTGCCTGCCGTAACGGCAGTTCAGGCAGGAAGGATCCATTTTAATACAATTGATCATTACTAATTGATAATTGATAATTGTTATTTTACGTCTTCTTCTTCGTCTTTCTTGCCTTTTGCGATAACTTCAGGCTCTGCCGCTGCTGCTGCTTCACCTTCGGGTGTTTCAACCTTCTCAACTGCCGGCGGTACTACAGCTACTATTGTTGCTCCTGCTGCGCCGTGAATTTCAACGTTCTCTATCTTAAGATCACCAACATGAATTGAGTCACCGATAGAAAGCCCGGCTATTTCAACATCAATATGCGAAGGAATGTTTGCAGGCAGACACTCAACTTCGAGTGAATGCAATGTATGCTGAACAACTCCGCCATCTCTCACGCCAATAGGCGCGCCAACAAGCTTTATAGGAACGATAACCTTAATGGTCTCATTCTCTGAAATACCGAGAAGATCAAAATGTATCGGTTTATCGCTTACAGCATCAAACTGAACGTCTTTCAAAATGCAGTTCTGAGCTTTATCTGAACCTTCGATCTGTAAATTTATTATTCTTACTTCTGAAGTATAAACAAACGGGTTTAACGCCGTATCTTTTACGCTGATAGCAATTGCAGGTGAATCCCTAAAATAAAATACACCGGGAATATTCCCTTTTTTCCTTGCAGTCTTGGTAGTTGAGTTGCCCAGATCATCTCTTTTCTGAGCTGATAAATTCACAGTAGCCATTGTATAACCTTTATATTAAATTGTTTAGCGGAATTGTTACAAACCACAAAAATAGCGAAAATTTGCTCTTTAGTCAATGAAAGAATACATGTCGTTAACTAATATATTTTGGATATATTGCTTATAAATAGAATAATTACAATAATTTATCAACTAAAACCGATAACTTATACCTACTATTGGAATTCTTGGAAGTTGCATATTGGATTTTAGTCTCTTGTAATATGAGCTCCAGTAATAATTATAGTAATTTTCCCTGTTAAAAACGTTCAAAACCTCAATATACGTAGTAAGCTGGGTCTTGCCAATATTTACCTGGTAGTCAACTCTTACATCAAGTCTGGAATAATCCGGCATTCTGCCCTTATTATATAGCTCTTTATCGTACATTCCCCTGTTCCTGTTCAATGATTCCTGAAAATCAAACGGAGTATATGGCCGCCCTTTTGCGAATTTAAACTTACCGCTAAAGCTTAAACCAAAGCCAAACTTGTATCCTGCAATTGCAGTGATCTGATTTCCATAATCAAATTCGGCAGGCTGCACATCCCCTTTTAACGCAAGAAATTCTGATTTTGAAAATGAGTAAGAAATTGTACCAAAAAGACCATACCCCCTGTTTTTCTTCTGAACCGTCACATCGACCCCCGCATAATATCCTTCTCCAACACTTAATGCTTTATCCAGGAAATTCGGATAGATCTCTACGCCGCTATTGATGAAAATGTAATTCGGGTCATACACGCTGACTGGATAATTATAATACTGCTTAAGATACGGCTCGATACTAAGCTTTACATCAGCAGAAAACAAATGCTCTATTCCAAGAATAATTTCATTCACTCTTATGAAGCTTAAATTCCTGTTCTCTGGATCAACAATTACCCAAAGAATTTCAGGTGCCTGAAAATATATGCCTGCATTTGCATTCAAGGTTGTTAAAGGTGTTAGCTTATAAGTTACACCTGCCCTGGGTGATACTGCAATTTTATCGTGGATATACTGGAAAGCGTCTATTCTTAATCCTGCGTTCAGAATTAACTTATCTTTTAATAATTTGGCTATAACATTAAACCCGCCGGATAGTTTTAGAGTATTAACATCACCATCGAATAAAACTGGCGGGGTGAAATAATTTGACGCATTATACCCTGCGCCGTGGTATACATTATATTTCGAAAAGAAATTTCTTGCTCCTGTAAAAATGGTGAATGAAAGATTATTGTCCAAAGTGTACTCAAGCTTTTGGGAAAATGAAAGCTCATTATCATTAATATCAAGCTTAAAATCTTCGTAATTGACCTTGTATAAATTCCACCCGTACCCGGCGACCATTGTGTAATTAAAATTACTGCCTTCTTTGCTGTATTTAATACCCGTCGAAAGAATTTTAACGTTTACTGTATCATTCATGTAATCCCCTGCCTCTATAGGCTTGGCGTTATCTGTAGCATATAAACCGGTAATGCTTAATTTATCCGTTTTAGAAAGAAGATAGCTAAGCTTTGTATTGAAATCCCAGTATTCAGGAATAAGCTGGGTATTGAGCAGGTCTTTAATAAGCTCATAATAACTTCTTCTCACGGAAAAAATATACGATGATTTTTTAGTTATCGGTCCTTCGAAAAAACCGCCAAGGCCTGTTGCTGAAATATTAATATCCCTGATATGTTTATTTCTGTTTCCATCCCTGAACTTGATATCCATAACCGCCGAAAGCTTATCGCCATATTCAGGAGGAAAGCCGCCTGAGAAAAAATCTACATCCCTGACCATTTTAAGATTGATATAGCTTAACACACCATTTGTTGAGCCCGGCGCGCCGTAATGGTTTGGATTCTGGATTACAAGCCCGTCAATCAAAGTAAGGTTTTCGACAGGTGAGCCGCCTCTTACAATTATTTCATTATTGATATCACTCCCCAATGATACGCCGGGCGAACCGGTAAAATACCTGATCACATCTTCCATCGCGCCGGGTGATCTTCTTATTTCCTCATTTTCAACATTAACAAAGCTGGTGCTTATTTTATCTGTCTTCCTGAAATACAATGCCTGTACTTTTATTGTATCGGTAACATGATCAGAAGTAATCATCCTGAAATTAAGTTTCATTAAATTAGATGTGCTGTCAATAATGATAGTTTGGGTACAGTCCTTATATCCCAATTTTGTTACGGCAATTTCATAAGTACCTTTGCCTTTAATTTCCATTTCGAAATTGCCATTATCATCAGTTGTAGTTACAAGCCCATGTGAGAGAATTTCGGCTTTAGCTCCTGTTATTGGAGAATCCGCTGTACTGTCTGTTACAGTTCCAAGCACCCGGAACTGCCCATAGTTATGCAATTGAATTAATATGATAGTAAGTGTTATTAAGATAGATTTTATCAACATAATACTGTAATTTTATAAAGAAAATAGTATAAATTCTATTGCAAAATGAAACATACCAAATCTTACAAAATTCTCATTTTATTGCTGTTAACAGCCATTTTTCATGGCTGCATTGATGACCCAGTAAAATATAATGGGTCGATGATTGATGGAGCAGTTTACGATCAGTTTGGAATGAATTATGCTAATATGAAAGTGAGTGTTGGCGATTATCCAATAGTTGCAACTGATGTTTACGGAAAATTCAGTCTCGAAAATAATCAATTCCCGTACAATATCACAGTTTCAGATATATATTCTTCTACTAATAAATATATTGGGCTAACAATTCCTAATCCTGTGTTAACTACACTTGAAGATCATGGGAATTCGAATTTCTGTTATGTCAAGGTAATTTTTCCGGAAATCACTTCTGAATATGATGAAGCGGTAATAAAATTTATTAGCATAGATAAGAATACACAATTCGATGATAAGGCATCTTACATGGATCCATATTTTGGTATGTGGGTGAATATTCCGTATGATAAAAGCAGTATAAGCGGAAAACTTATCTTTCTTCAATATAAAATGTATTCTGATCATACAGTACATTCTTTTAAAAAATTTGGTATAAAAGATATAACATTAAACAACGGCTATTCAAATCAGGAAATAACTTTCACTGAAAATGATGTATCATATAATCCTCCTGAATTACTTTCTGAATTTAATATTCAATTATCACCCGAATTTAACGAGATGAACTCAAGTGTATCTTTAATTTTTCCTGGTATGGATAATAATTCTGCAATTGAACTTCCCTCCAGTTATTTTGGTGAACTATATGGTTACGTAATAACACCGGAATTGCCAAATGTTAATTACATTGTCAAATTCACAAATTATGCATCAGTTGATAATTATCAGTTATTCTCAGTAATATGGGACTATATAAATCCGGGTGAAAATGTTGCATTGAATCATAATAAGAGCCTAACTTTACTTCAGCCAATAAACGAAGTATCAAATGTTAATGATAATACTAAATTTATTTTCAGTGATACTGAACCGGGTGGAATTTACGTATATAAGATTACACCTGACTTACACTTTGACTATCATCATACAAATATTATTACTGATAAATATCCGCTTACTCTAAAAGACTTCAAAACATGGGGATACCAATTTATTCCAAATACAAAATATTACTGGGGTGTAGTAAAATATCCGGGTTATAAGAATATAGATGAATTCGTTTCTTCCCAATTAAAAGAAGATACCGTTTACAAAAAGATACCTGCATCAGAATGGTATTCTTTTACTATCCGGTAACAAGACTGCTTTTGAAAAATATTTGGTATTTGATTTTTGATATTTGACTTCTACTTCAGCCATCCTTCTTTCTTATACCAGTCAATCGTATCCTTAAAGCCTTCTTCAAGTGTGAATGTCTCTTTAAATCCCAGCTCGCGTTTCGCTTTTTCTATTGAGCATATCCAGTACCTTTGAGTAAGCTCTCTTGATTTTTCTATGTTCAGCACGACCGGCTTTGATGAAAAGAAACCAAATACCTGCGAAAAGAACGCTGTTGTTTTAACCGCGAAATGGGGAATCGTTAGCTTAACGGTCTTCCTGCCCAGCAGTTTTTTGGTAATTTCGCCGACATCCAGCCAGTTATAAAATTTTTCTGATGATATAAAGTAAACGCTGGATGATGATATTTCATTTTCACCCGCAAGTATGAATCCCTTAACAAGATCAACTCCATGTATTAAGCTAACAAGCTTGTTATCAAAACCTATCATCGGCTGCAAGCCGCGGTTCATGGATTTGAAATACTCATAAATAGCGTAATCCCTGGGACCATATACAGCCGGAGGTCTTACAATAGTACAGTTAAACTTATCAAAAAAGCTCATAACCACTTTTTCAGCTTCAACTT
>JBDTNV010000002.1:0-69662 GCA_039933555.1 Ignavibacteria bacterium | reverse complement strand
CGGGTATCAGACCCGTCTGCCAGTCATTGCAATGGATAACATCAGGCTGCCAGCCGAGTAAACCCAAAACCTGAACAACAGCGCGGTTGAAAAATATAAACCGCTCATCGTTATCGGGGTAATCTTTGCCGGTTTTTTCATCAACATAAGGACTTGATTTACCAAAGTACTCTTCATTTTCAATCAAAAATACCTGTACTTTACCTTTTGGCGAAACAATGAATGAAGATTTGATATTGCAAATGGCGATCTTATCGCCAATTGGTACTTCTATATTGGTAAGACGCTTAATCTCATAGATTCTGAGCCTTCTTTCGTCAAGAGAGCCGTATTTTGGAGTGATAATTCTGACGGCATGACCAGCAGCATTAAGCTCCTGCGGCAATGAGTTCGAAACATCAGCCAATCCGCCCGTCTTACTGTAGGGCATAACTTCACTGGTGCAATATAGAATGTTTAAGCCTTTAGCCATTCGGTTGGTTTTAATTTGTTGTAATTTACAAAATTACTGAAAATTGATGTTTACTGCAATGAAATAAGGAAGGTATAGAGCGAAAAAATGCCATTAAGGGCATTAAAAGGGCTTTTCTACTTTTTGGGAAAAAGTATTTGTTTGTTTTAAATATTTATGTTAATTTATAGTGATTAACTACACCCATTTCTGAGTATTAACTGAGATATTCTGTTTCGCAAAATAATACTTCAATTTAATAGTGTGATAATCTACTGATTGTAAGGCTGCAAATAGTTTATTAGTACCGGTGACCCTGACAAAAGAATTCAATTTGAAAATGTCTAATCCATGCACCCAAGCTGTATAAACCCTATAACTCCGCCCAACGCATTAGTTTCGAAGAGAAGTCAACTTATGATTTATCTTTTGTTGTGCGCATTAAACCGATTCCCGAAAAGAAAAAGATTATACCCAGTATTCCATAAACTGCTATCATTTTATAATCACGGATACCGGTTCCTGAATTGATAAAATATGATGCAGCTGCAATTAAGCCAATTACTCCTGCGATTGTCAAGATTATTCCAAAAATTTTCTTTTCCATATTAGTATTTTTAATTTTATGAAAGATAGCTTCATATTGTATAAAGCATCTTTTAAAGTACTAAGGTTTCAGCTATTTGAAATCTGATTATTTAATCAGTTGTAATTTATAGAATTATGTTTTAGATGTTGATAGTTATAACGTAATCAAAGTAGTAAAAAGCCTTAATTTTTGGAATAAAATTAACTTTAATATTGTTGTATATTTAAATAACTTATTGTAACATTTTAACTTAAATATATTGTAAATACTATGAAAAGGTATTATTCGTTTTTTATAATTATCACCTTTATATCCTTATCGTTTTTATCATTCAAATCAACTGAAAATAAAATTGGAACTATGCTCAGCAAAGCGCTTGAAACGAGCGGCAATGGAAACTTTGTAGTTTGGGTTTATTTAAAGGATAAGGGACCCAATGCAATGGCTAAGCTTAACGATCCGTTACAAATAGTCTCACAGCGTTCGCTTGATAGAAGATCAAAAGTAAAACCCGCAGGTGAACTTTTGGATTATACTGATATTCCTCTTTACGGTGACTATGTGAGTATGGTAACGGCAAATGTCAGTAAAGTAAGGCACAACATAAAATGGCTGAACTCAATGAGCGTTGAAGTTAACCGCGAACAGATAAATACTTTATCTAACCTTGATTTTGTAAAAGGAATTGAACTCGTTGAAACATTTAAACGTGCTAAGGATGATCCGGAAATATCATCTGATATGAGCCCGGTGTTTATTAATCCTACAGATGAACCTCTAGTTGATACACTTAGTTACGGAACAGCAAACGCTGTTACTCAGATAACACAGATAAAAGTAAATCTTGTTCATAACCAGGGTATAAATGGACAGGGTATCATGATAGCGAGCTTTGATGCGGGATATTTTAATCTTACCCACGAAGCTTTCACAACATTCCCGATGAAAATTCAGTCAACATATGATTTCCAGAATCACACAACTACATTAACGGGACATTCACACGGTACCGCTACACTTTGTCTTGTTGGCGGCTATAAACCCGGCAAGATGGTAGGTCCGGCATATGGCTCGACATTTATATTAGGAAGAACAGAAGTCGACCCCACTGAAACACCCGCTGAGATGGATAACTGGATAGCGGCAGCGCACTGGGCTGATAGCCTTGGCGCAGATGTTATAACAAGCTCGCTGGGTTACTTAGTCTTTGATGCAGGTTATACAAGTTATACATGGCAGGATATGAACGGCAATACACTTCCGATAACTATAGCTGCAGATCTTGCTGTAAACAAAGGAATTATTGTAAGTAATTCAGCCGGTAATGATGGAAGCAACTCACATAATACTCTTGGCGGCCCTGCTGATGGTGACAGCGTTTTAACAGTCGGTGCCGTTGATAATAACGGAATAAGAGCAGGTTTCAGTTCGGTCGGACCTACAACGGATGCACCGCCCAGGATAAAGCCGGATGTTATGGCAATGGGAAATGGAAATTATTACGCCGGCACAACAGGAAATTTATATTCAAGCGGAAGCGGAACATCATTTTCCTGTCCGTTAACCTCAGGGGTCTGTGCTCTTGTGCTTTCGGCAAATAAGAATTTGACGCCGCTGCAGGTAATACGAATCTTAAAGAAGTTTGCAAGTAATACTAACTCACCCAATAATACAATGGGCTGGGGAATTATAGACGCATCACTTGCAGTTGATTCAGCCAGAAAACTTGATAACACGCCGCCTGTGATACTGCATACCCAGCCTTTCACAACAACTGCTCTTAATACAGCAATAACGATGAGAGCAAAAATAACCGATAATGGTATTATCAGGAACTGGACAAATGAGGCGCCGTTAATATATTACAGAAAAAGCACTGATGGCGGCTCAACATGGTCAGCTTTTGCATCTGTGAATTATTCAGCGGTAAACCTGGATACATTTTCTTTCGCAATCCCGGGAAGCGCTAACGGTATAACTGTTCAGTATTACTTTGCAGCACAGGATATAGCCTTGCCAACAGCTAAGATGTCAACTCTCCCTGCAGGCGGAAGCGGCATTAACCCGCCGGGAACGACAGCTCCGGCCACAAGGTTCCAGTATACAGTCGGCATAACCGGTATTGAACCTGTATCCGGCGAAATACCGAATGTTTATAAGCTGTATACAAACTACCCCAATCCGTTTAACCCGGTAACTAAGATTAAGTTTGATATAGTAAAGAATACAAATGCAAAACTTTTTGTTTATGATATCCTGGGCAGAGTAGTAGAAACACTTATTAACGGAGATATTACAGCAGGGAAGTATGAAGTGAACTTTGATGGTTCATCATTTTCTTCCGGAATTTATTTCTATAAACTGGTTACCAGTGATTTTGTTGATACAAAAAAGATGCTGATGATAAAATAAAAGTAAAAAATGTAAACAAAAACTCCGTTCTGAATTTCAGGACGGAGTTTTTTGTTTGATGTCATTTTGCCTTCTAAGTTACCTTGGGGGGAAGGCATCCTGACCCGATCTTACTACTATACCATCTCTGGTTGCCTGCCATGAGAAATCCCACCAGTGATTTGGGTTTTTCTTTGTAACTCCCGCAAACTTTATCTGCACTGCAATCGGTAAACCTACTCCGCCCATCGGAAGTATCGGCTGGCCCTGTGGTCCTTTTTTTACACCAATTTTGCCATTTGCTGTATCTGTAGTAGCTGGATCAATCTGCCAGCCAGGCATTGTAACCCAGCCAATTATTTTTACAGTAGGATCAAACTGAACATGGAAATCATTAACTATAGTATCTCTGGAATTGTTTATTAATTTGAATTGAAGAACGTTTCCTACCCAGTATGGTTCAATGGTTATTGTTGCCGGCGGCATTGAGGCAACCGGGTTAAATTCATCTGAGGCTGAATTTAACGGATTATCTTCACTGCATGCTGAAAAAAAGACTGCAAAAGCAAAAAGTACTGCAATTAAAGCTCGTCTTAGATTGAATTTTGAGTTTGACATTTTTTTATTCCTCCCCGGAATGATTTAATGATTAATTGTAATTCTTGATACAAAATTAATCTTAAACCTTACTCATACCTTAACGGAAACCTTATCACTCAAAAAGGATTGCAATTTGACGATTTTGATGCATTTTTTAATGAATTTTTAACAAGGGTAAGTTTAGTAATTAATACCTGAGGTGTTAGAATGCGTTGCATTGCGGCTATTTTTCAAATAGTCCTTCTAAATCATTTAGTATAGTTTTTGGCAGTTTTTCACCTATTTCATCTTCATATTGGGCAATAAATTTCTCAAGATTTCTACGGGCAAGGTTTCCCTTACCTGTCTCTATGTATGCTTTTACCACTGACTTGATAGAAGGAATATTCAGTTTATCAGCTTGATTCAGCTTCCGGGAATATTCCAAGATCTCATCAAACCGGTTTTGCGCCAGGAATAGCCCAAGTAACTTTTCAGAACTCTTTATGAATTTACTTTTATATTCTTCACGGATACTTTCACACCACCCTTCATAATATCCTTCAAGTACATCCCCGGAGTATAGTTCGCAAGCTTTCTTCAAATATTCAATAGTAAGCACGGCGCTTTCTGCTGAACCAGAGTTTCTGATTAAATTATCAAATTCATCAAGGTCAGAATAAAAGCTGTATATCCTGTTAAATCTCAAAGTTTTATCTTCGTAGATAATGTAATCAGGTTCTGCCGGTTTTACTTTTCCTTTATGCTCAACTCCAATATTATTTCTTAGGGCTGTTCTTATATTAGAAACAGCCTGGTGAAAAATGTTATCCACGCTTTCAACCGGGGTATCTCCAAAAAAAACATCTACAATTTTATCCTTTGATATTGTTTGATTATGAGAGTGTATCAAATAACATAAAAACAGTTTTCGTTTTTTTCTTACCCACTTTTTCTCGGGAATTTCTTCACCTTTTAAGAAAAACTTCAATCCGCCAAAAGCCAGCATTTTAAGATCATACTTGCTTTCTATAAAGCTTTTTAAAAACTCTTTATAGTTTTCGCTAATCCAGCTAAGCTCTGCAATTTCCGATGAAGCTGCTAAGAATTCTTTGTATGATGCCTTATATTCAGACGGTAATAGTTTGAAAATTTCTTCAGAGCTGATATATTCACGCAGCAAAAATGAAAAATATCCTTTTTCCTTCGAAAGTTTGAATACAATTTCGAGATATTGGCTGCATGTTTCAGGATTATTATTGATATAGTAAAACTTTGCGAGGTAAAATCCTGCAATTGACCGGTCATAACTTGATTCTATTGAAGTAAAGTATGCATATGCCTTTGTTAATTCTTTTTCAGTTTCTTCGGGTGGAGCAGAATTTATTTTACTTATTGCCTTAAATAACAAATTAAGTAAACTATCATTTTCAGATGAAATATTTAGGTAGCTCCCGGCAAGCTCATGATATTTGACAGCACTTTCAAATTTATTTAAATAATAACTGCACTCTCCCAAAAACCGGAAGCTTAAACAAATATACTGGCTGTTTTTAAGCTTTAAAGATAACTTGTTTATCTCTGCAGCAATAGCCAAAGCAGCCGTGAAATCACCAGATTCAAAACTAAGGGTGTATTCGGTCATCTTAACAACAATTTCAAATACCGGTGAGCTGAAAAAACGAAAAAGCTTTAAAGTTTCTTCGTAACACTCCCTTGCTTTTCCGAATTTTCCTGAACGGGAATATAGTATTGCCAGATTCCCCTGTGCCAGAAGTTTTTTCTGCAGGCTTCGGGTCATGCTTAAGAGCAATTCATAATAATGGGTCGATTGCACAAACTCACCTTTTATAATGTTTATGTTTCCCAGTAAATTGTATATATCTTCTATAATTGTAATGTTGCCGGCATTTTCGCATAATTCCAGGGCTTTGTTGGAATATTCAAGTGATCTCGCAAGGTCGTTATTCTGGAAATAGATATTCCCGAGGAAATAAAATATTTTAGCTTTATTGATATCCGATGATCTGATATTTTCCAGCCCCGTTAATATTTCCAAAGCACCGGAGGTATTACCCTGGTTAAGCATTATTTCCAGTTTCATGGTTAGCGCAGTCATCCTAAAATCCTCATCTTTTTGATTCCCGGATATTTCAATTGCCATATCAAGATACTCAGTTGCCTTATCCAGCTGCCCAAGGAAATATTTACATAACACACCCTTATAATAAAAAAAGTGCTTTAGATTTTCCGGGCTGTTTTCCTCAAATGCATTCACCCATTCCCAAAGCTTTTCAAAGTTTCCTTTGAGAAAAAATTCATCAAAGTTTTGGGTTAAAAGCTCTTCGGAATATTCACGGTTACCAGATAAAACTGCATAGTCAATTGCTTTTTCGTGATGGGAGTTTGTTTGATAGTATACGCTTGTCCTGTATAAAATATCTTTCCGCATATATTCAGTTAAGAGTTCTTTTGATTTTGTTAAAAGAAATGTTCTGAAGAGCTGTACATAATCATAATTAATTACAACCTTACCATCGGATGAAATGTATTGTTTGGATTCGAGAAAAATATTCTTTCCCAGTAAATAACCAAGCACCTCTGCGCTGCTATCAGAATCCAATATAACATTACAGATATCTGAGTCAAAATTTTCGAGGTGTGATGTCTTAAGTAGAAAATCCTGTGTTTGGGAATTCAGCTTGATGAATATTTCCCCGGCAAAGTAATCAAACAGATTAGGGGGTATTGTACTTAATTGGTCTTCTGTATTTTCTTCAATGGATTGCATTACAAGATGAATACCGGTTATCCACCCACCTACAGAAGTTTGCAGATATGTGAATTCCTTTTCAGTTAGAGGCTTTGAGTATATTTTCAATGCCAGAGATTTAATTTCATCTTTAGTGAACACCAGCTCTTTCTGCGTTACTTCACTAATGAGCCTTTTTGCCCTTAAATGAGTCAGGTTGATCCCCGGAAGCTCTCTGGAAATTATTACGAGTTGAATATTATCAGGTAAGTCACTTATCAGAAGGTCAAGGAATTGCATAACATATTTTTCACTCTGAAGTTCGTGTAAGTCATCAATTACTATCATTACTTCACCTGTAAAATTTACCAGCAATTCATTTACCATAAGTCCGGCTAATTCACCAAGCGCAGAGCCCATATCATTTATCTTTTCAGAATCATTTTCTACAAGTGATATTGTCTCAAAAATTACGCCGCCAAACTGTTCATTTATTCTGTTTAAAGAGCTTATTATATATGTGAGCAGATTAAATACATTTTTGATATCGGGAGTAACATGGATCCATGCGGTAGTTTTGCCCGAGCTGTTTATAAGTTCATTAACCAAAGTAGTCTTACCATATCCTGCCGGGGCTGTTACAAGAAGGAGTTTTTTCCCCTCGGATGCGGTTAATAGCTTAACAATACCGCTTCTGGCGATAATATTCTGGGGAGCTTTTGGCGCTGTGATACGGGTCTGGATTACCTGCCGTACCCTGTTTTGTGTCATTGTGAAATATAATGATAGTAAACTATCATTTAAACGTAATAATTTGCTGTTAATATTAAGTATACCTTTGGTTTTTATCCCGAAATAAGCAATTTATAAGTTTATTTTTTCATACTTTCTTGAAGTATATTTGTATAATTATATTTTTTTAAATGAGCCTACTTATAGAAAACGCTTCTCAGGTTGTAACCTGCCATACCCGTGGACACAAATTCAAAGACGGGAAACACCAGTCTGAAATTGGATTGCTAAAAAATACCAGTATTTATTCCGAAGACGGAAGAATTAAGTGGATAGGGAAGTCCCTGCCAACAAAACTCAGAAAAAAAGTTCTGCGAAAAATTGACGGACACGGTAAATGTGTACTGCCCGGATTTATTGATTCACACACTCACTTAGTATTTGCAGGCAGCCGCGCTGATGAATTTTCAATGAGGATAAACGGCAGCACATATGAAGAAATTGCAAAAGCAGGCGGGGGAATAATCAGCACGGTCAAAGCTACACGCAAAGCTCCAAAATATGAATTAAAGAAGCTTGCCGTAAAGAGAATAAATTCATCAATCAGCTTTGGGGTTACTACAATTGAGGCAAAATCAGGCTACGGACTCAATACTGCCAATGAACTAAAAATGCTTGAAGTAATAAATGAGCTTAACCGGGAAATGCCAATTGATGTTTATGCAACTTTCCTCGGCGCGCATGCTTACCCCAAAGATAGAACCAAAGATGAATACCTGGAAGAAATTCTGTATGATATGATTCCCAAAATTGCAAAACGTGATCTTGCGACATTCATAGATGCATTCTGCGAAAGGAATTATTTTTCAGTTGGTGATACAAAAAAAATATTTCTGCAGGGAATTAAATTCGGGCTAGTTCCGAAGCTTCATACAAATCAGTTCTATTCAATCGGTGGAATTGAAGCGGCAATATCATGTGGCGCAATTTCTGTTGATCATCTCGAAGTGATGAAGCCTTCTGATATAAAAGCGCTTGTTAATTCCGGTACAATTGCATGCGTCTTTCCAACGGTATCATACTTTCTTGATATTCCCTATGCGCCTGCAAGGAAAATGATCGCAGGTAAAATTCCCGTTGCCATAGCTACTGATTTTAACCCCGGCAGCGCAATGAGCGAAAATATTCAGCTTGTTATGAGTATGGCTGTACAGCTTTTGAAAATGAACATAGAAGAAGCTATTAACGCTGTTACTATCAATGCAGCAGCTGCACTTGGTATTTCTTATAACGTTGGAAGCATTGAAACCGGCAAACAGGCTGATATGGTAATCTTTGATACACCTAATTATAAAGATATAATCTATCATTTTGGTGTAAACCAGGCTGAAAAAGTGATAAAACGCGGTAAAATAATTTACAAGAAGTAATGACAGGGCTTTAATAAACTTAACTATTTCATCAGGCAAATACAGTATTTTCCCTTAAAATAGCCTGTATTTACAGATTTTCGATTACCCTTTCGAAATTTTATCTCCATCGGCTTTAAATTTTTGGATAAAATCGCTTTTGCAGGGCGGTTATGTAATTATATCTTTGTTCATAAGTAATTAACTAACTAACAACCAAACAAAAAAATGAACAAGATATTAAAGATCGTATTAATTGCCAATCTGCTCATCATTCTTATTGCCGCTATTGGCTGCAATGAAGATGGAAGCATCGTTTCAACTAATCCAAACAACGGTGGAACAA
Organism: Ignavibacteria bacterium; assembly: GCA_039933555.1. Taxonomy (GTDB): domain Bacteria; phylum Bacteroidota; class Ignavibacteria; order Tepidaquicellales; family OLB5; genus OLB5. The sequence goes on along the minus strand of JBDTNV010000002.1, from coordinate 60,413 downwards.
TAAATACAACAATTTCAGGAGTAGTTGTGAACGAAAGCAATCAGCCTTTGCCGGGAGTAACTGTAACATCACACGGACAGACAAAAACAACCGGCCCAAACGGTGAGTTTATGTTTACCGATATTTCGGTTCCACAGAACAGGCTCTTTGTTAAAGCAGAAAAAATTGGTTTCTACACTGCAACTAAAGGTGATAAACCGCAAGCAGGTGCGACGGTTATGAAAATAACAATGATGCCGAAATCAGTAACTCACACAATAAACTCCACAACAGGCGGAAGCGCGGACCTGACCAACGGTTCAAAAGTTGAAATTCAGCCGGGCTCAGTAGTTAAGAGTGACGGTTCAACTTACAACGGGCAGGTAAATATGTCGGTAAAGTATATGGACCCCACCGATGTTAAATTTTCAGAAACAGTTTCAGGCGGCGATATGATGGCAAGAAGATCAGATTCAACCGATGCTGTGCTGTATTCTTTTGGTATCATGAAAGTTGAGCTTGAGGGTACAAGCGGTGAGAAGCTTAATGTAACAGGGGGCAAGCCATCTACTATAACTACAACAATTCCCGCAGCATTAGTTGCAACAGCGCCAGCTACAATTCCGCTCTGGTACTTTGATGAAAATACAGGATTATGGCGTGAGGAAGGAACAGCAACAAAGCAGGGTGATAAATATGTAGGGACAGTAAATCATTTTACTGACTGGAACAATGATTATCCCGGTTATTTAACAAGGGTTACAGGAAAAGTAGTTGACTGCCAGGGCCAGCCGATGCCGGGCATAATTGTCAAAGTAGGGCAGACAGTAACAAATACTAATGCAAACGGTGAGTATACAAGGACTGTGCCAACCGGAATTGATTTTACTGTTTCGGTTGAACCAACCCAGAACTTTGGTATGTCAAGCGGTGTGCCGATACAGATTCCCGCACTTACACAGAATCAGGTTTACCAGGTGCCGCTCTGTCAGCTGGCATGTTTCCCTGTATTAACAGGAACATTTAAAGATTGCAATGGGAATAATATTTACGGAATTCTTTCAGTGTTCTGGGATAACCAGAACCAGGGAATTATGCCGACACAAACGGGCAGCTTCAGAGTTCATGTTGCGCCTAACAAGCAGGCACACTTAAAATTCACATCATACAACGGTGATATTATCGATACTGTCATTCAGACTCCTTCAACACCGGTAACATTAAATGTTGGCGACCTGAAGTCATGCAACGGGGGACAGAGCGATTGCGAGAATAGTTTTGTGATAACAGGTGTCGGTTACAATAACCTGTATGTCAGGCTTCAGACTGCTGTTGCAATAGGGATATATTCAGCCCAGGATAGCGCAACAGGTATAACTTGTGCAGCGATGGATACTTCATCTTTTTCCATGGTATTTATGGGCAATACTATAGGATCCTATCCGCAATCATCCGGTGCGGTTACTTATAAAACTCTGAACTCGTATGCAGGGGAAACAGTTAATATTAACGTAACAGAATACGGCGCAGTTGGTGATCACATCAAAGGTACTTTTGAAGGTACTTTCCAATCAACAATGGGCGAGGTAACAATTACCAATGGAAAGTTCTGTGTAATCAGACAGCCCGATGGCCGATAAATAAAAATATTGTTTGAAGCAGAATAAAAACTTTAAAAAAGTGCCCTTATGGGCACTTTTTTTATGAAATCATGGCATAGCGTATGTACGGTATTTACTTATGTGTTTCCGGTATGTAAACTTGGTTAATTAAATAATTGATATTTAATAAATGAATAAATTAAAAGAATTAATAACAATTATTTGTCTCTCCACAGCATTCATACTTCTGGCTTTGTTCATTTAAACAGATAAGACCTACTTTAAACCTCCTAAAATCCAATCTCAGAACCCTGTTAATAGCAGGGTTCTTCTTTTTTGATAATCTGGTTTTACCTAAAGTGTGAATTTCTTATTCATTTAAAGATTCATTAATTAATGCTAATTTTATAAATTATGGTAAGAAAATATCCTAAAACACTTTCCAGCGGTGCTAATAATACTGTGATAGCCATTTCAGAAACAGAAGCGGGAAAACTTTATTCCGGTGATACACGGAGTGATATTGGTTCTGAAGCTGAAAAAATGAAATATGCCAATAAGATCAATGGTCTTGTGGTAAAATTCTTAAATATTGATATTGATGACGAAACACAGAATGAAATGCTCGTTATGGAAAGACTGTATCCAATGGATTACCGCGCTTTTGAAATTGTAAAACGCGAATTGTGGTATGACGTATTTGAAGATGAAATAAAAGAGCTTCATTCAGCAGGATTTGTACATAGAGATATCAAAAGGCCCGAAGATATTGAAGGAATGTTGTATGATAATGTTCTCCTAACTGCAAACGGCCTAAGGCTTATTGATGTTGGTATTTCAGTTATAAAAGAATCAGTTGGTGATAAGCTTTTTAGAAAATATGTTGATGAAGATTTAAAAGAAATTGAAGATTTTAAGAAATATTTCTTAAACAGGTAAATGTAATTAATATCAAAGAGATAATAAAGTTAATCTATTTATGAGAAAAATAGTTGAGTGTGTTCCAAATATTTCAGAAGGCAGAGATGAGAAAATAATTAATGCCTGTGCTGATGCAGTTAGAGCAGTTGAAGGAGTAACCCTTTTGGATGTTGACCCGGGCAAATCGACAAACCGTACGGTATTTACATTTGTGGGCGACCCTGAATCAGTGGTTGAAGCGGCTTTCCAGTTTGCTAAGACTGCGTATGAACTTATTGACATGTCAAAACATTCCGGTTCACATCCAAGAATGGGTGCCGTTGATGTTTGCCCGTTTGTACCGGTTGCAGGTGTAACAACTGAAGATTGTGTTGAGTGCGCGAAGAAATTCGGCAAGCGTGTTGGTGAAGAGCTTGGTGTTCCGGTTTACCTGTATGAAGAGGCATCAACTAATCCTGCGCGGAAATCACTCAAGCAAATAAGGCAGGGCGAGTATGAAGGAATTAAAGATAGAATTATTAAGTCCGAATGGAAGCCGGATTTCGGTCCTCAGGAATTTATCCCAAAATCAGGCGCAACAGTTACCGGCGCGAGATTTTTCCTCATAGCATATAATGTAAATATTCTTGGCACTAAAGAACAGGCTCACAGGATAGCACTCAATATCCGTGAACAGGGCAGGGGTCAGGATGAACCCGGCAGGCTTAAAGCAATAAAGGCTATTGGCTGGTATGTTGATGAATATAATATGGCGCAGGTATCAATTAACCTTGATAACTATACAATAACACCGCCGCATGTTGTGTTTGAGGAGTGCGTTAAGGATGCAAAAGAACTGAACCTCGCAGCAGCAGGCAGTGAGCTTGTCGGGCTAATACCGCTTGAAGCAATGCTTATGGCTGCGGAATATTATATAAAGGAAGAAAATCTTTTTATTGTAGATGAAAAACAAAAGATAAGGCTTGTTGTTGAAAGGCTTGGGTTGAATTCTGTTTCACCGTTTAATCCGGAAAAGCGAATCATTGAATATATGACATCAGAAGGCGGAACTGAGCCGCTTGCCTCAATGTCAGTCCGCAGCTTTGTTGAACTGGTTGGTGCGCGCACTTCAGCGCCGGGCGGCGGAAGTGTCTCTGCTCTAATTGCATCGTTTGGCGCCGGTTTAGGCGCAATGATGGGATGGATGAGCTACGGTACAAAGAAGTTCGAGCATCTTGATGCAAAGATGAGAGAGCTTATCGCTCCATTGCATGAAAATATGAAGAAGCTTATCCCTATGATTGATGCCGATACAAATGCATTCAATGATTACATGATGGCTATGAAAATGCCTAAGAATACCGATAAAGAGAAGAAAGTAAGGAAAGAATTGATGCAGGAAGGATTAAAAAAAGCAATTAATGTTCCATTAGGAGTAATGCATGTATCTGATTCTTGTTGGCCGTATATGATTGAGCTTGCAAAGCTTGGTAACGCAAGCTCAGCTAGTGATCTTGCTGTTGGAGCGAAATCACTTGAAACAGGAATTTGGGGCGCATTAAAGAATGTGGAAATAAATCTTGTGCAGATAGAGGATGAAAAGTATAAAACAGCAGTGCTGAAAGAAGCCGATGAAATAATGAAGCGGGCACAATTGAAGCTTGCAGAAATAGAGAAAATTCTAGATGGAAGAAAATAAATATCAAGCTCTTCATAAACAAAAGTTTAATATGTGAATTATAACTTAAAAAAAACATTATGCCTACAAAAATTACCGTTACAAAGAATGCAAGCTACAGGATTGAAGGAGAAGATGTTGAGCTATTTGACGCGAACGGAAATATATATGACCTTGCGGGAAGAACAACCTTTGCATTATGCCGCTGCGGCTGCAGCAATAAAAAGCCGTTTTGTGACGGAACACATAAAACATGCGGGTTTGAGTCAGAAGTAACCGCTTACGCTCTTGAGCCAAAGAAGCAGGTATAAGTGATTTTGTAAAAGAGATTGCTTTTTCGCTTCGCTCATCGCAACAATTATAACATCCGGGATTTAAAGCTTCCGAGTATAATGTATTTTCCAAACAAGGCTCCACGCCGCGCCTTCATCATTTGAAAATTCCCAGTTCCAGTTGAATTCATTTTTAGTGATATCGTAAAATACCATTCTCTGGAGTACTTCAGTCCCGTTTCTATTTTTGCCTTTTCGCTGCAGTATCATTTTTTCGTCTTGCATTCCTCCTGTGAAATCGAGGTATGAGCCGCCGTTATCAACCCAGGTTTGCTGCCAAAGTTTTTTATCCGGACTGTACATTGAAATACTCTTTCCAAAATAAGTATTATCACCTGAAGAGAAGTTTTCCTCGATGACACAGCTTCCGAATATCTTATTGATTACATTTGAGCCTGATTTTACTGTCCCGTCCGGATCCTTCCAATCTAGCTGCCATGAGCCTAACCAGAAATCAAACTGTAATGCTTCGGGGGATTTACATGGCTCCCCAGTTGTTTGAGAATATGCAACTGCAATTGATAATGAACATGCAAAGCTGAATAATATAAAAAGCCCTATTTTATGCATTATTTCCATATGTATTATTGTTTCTTAAATTAAAGCGCCTGTTATTAAATCAGGCCTGGCTAAATATTAGCATTACCTGACCGCCCTCGTATCATAACAGGCGCCTGAAGAATTAATTGAGTTTTATTTAACTCACTCCCGCTGGCGGGATTTCTGATAAAATAGACCCGCTATTTAATCATCCTTAAAAACAAGGTTTCATAAATAACTACGTCATTTAATCAACAACATTTTCTTTGTAGCTGTAAACCCGATGGCATCTATCCTGTAGAAATATATTCCGCTTGAAAGATTTGTTCCTTCAAAATCTGTTTCAAATGTACCGGCACTTAAATATCCGTTCACAAGGGTCGAAACAGTTTTGCCGGTAACATCAAAGATCGTTAGCTTAACATTTGAAGCTTTTGGTACATGAAATTTGATCTTTGTAGCCGGGTTGAAGGGGTTTGGATAATTTTGTTCCAATGCAAATTTACCCGGCACTTGTGTGCTTATCTGACTTAAACCTATAACAACCTCAGTTAATGTACCGCCTTCAGTAATTTTGTAGAATTTATTTGCAGCAACATTCGTAAAAACCTGGGTTAACCCGCCGCCCCAATTAATGATTACTGAATCCATTACTGCAGCATCTCCTAAACCTGCGTGCACATTTAGCATGTTCATCGAATTAAAACCATTCTGAGAATTTATCTCCCGTATCTGCCATTTGGGAATACCGTTTATTATTGCTTTTATCTTCACTATTGTGCCAAGAGCTGATTTATTTGTCATTCCCGCTGCCGGACCCGAACCCGTGCAATGGATATTTACCCATTTATTGCTGCTATTGGTTTCATTTCTGTATAGCCCCTTTGTTTGATTGGTACCTGCTATAAACAGGTCAAGATCTCCGTCATTATCATAGTCTGCTGATGCTGCGCCATAAGTTTGTCCGTTTATATTTACAGCAAGCGTATCTATCCTTGAAAAGAAACCACTTCCGTTATTTGAATAATACCTGCTGAATCCTGCATCATTTGTTATGAAGCAGTCAAGATCGCCGTCATTATCAAAATCACCCCAAGTATTTCCAAGCCAGTTACCTGCATCACTAACAATTGTGCCAACATCTGCGCTTGTCATTTTGGTATAGTAATGTGGACCATCACACCGGTATATTCTGTTCCGGATATTACTTGAATAATTAGTCAGGCATGCATCAAAATCGCCGTCATTATCTATATCTATCCAATTCCAGTTTTGGCCGTCAACTATGTCTGTGCCAATAATACCTGTATCTATCCTGTTAAAGAAATATGGAGTGTTTTGCTCTTTCAGGTAATTCCTGAAAAGGTAATCTTTTCCGCCGATATTATTTGCGGGCCCCGTACCAAAGAACAGGTCAACATCGCCATCCTGATCATAATCAGAAAACACCGGCACAGTAAATGCGTCAATTGAATCTGTGACATCAGTCGTATCAATTCTTGTAAAGGTTCCGTTACCGTTATTATAGAACAAACGGTTTTGGTGTGAGACACCACCGAAACCTGAAGCTACTGAAATAACTAGATCTGGATATGTATCATTGTTAATATCACCCCATGCACAGCCCCAGCCTGTGTTTGCGTTTGAGTCAGCAATCGAGCCCGATAATATTTTTGTGAAAGTACCGTTACCGTTATTCTTATATAAATGAGAATATGAAGCAGCCTGATTTGTTGAAACAGTGAATACATCTATATATCCGTCATTATCATAATCAGCCCACGAATTTCCAAGCACGGTTCCAATAAACGGAAATGAATTGGTAAGCTTTACAAAATTTCCGTTTCCAAGATTCCTGAAAATGTCTTTCCTGGAAATATAAAGGTCAAGCCTTTCATCGTTGTCAATATCTACCCAGCTTGTGCCGATATAATTGCCTGTGAGGGGTTCTGCTACGACCGGATTAGATGCATCTGTGACTTTCACAAAATATTGGGAAAGTAAAGACGAAGTATTGAAAATAAAAAATGCGAGTAAGAAAGGCGAAATAGTTTTAAGATATTGCATATAATGTTCTCCTGAATTTTATGCAAGTTAACTATGCAAACCCGGAATGAACATCTCACATATATATGGTTTTTGGGAATTGTTTAGTAAGGATAATGGATTTAGTTGATAATCCTGTCTTTTAATGCTTTTGCAACTGCTTCTGATTTGGAATGAACCTGCAGCTTGTAATAAATATTTTTTATATGGTGCCGGACAGTTCCGACTGTAATGAATAGGTTTGAAGCAATTTCTTTGTATGAATATCCTTTACAAAGATTATTAAGCACATCCCGTTCCCGTTCTGTTAAGCCTGAGTCAGGTTTTTTCTGAAATGATGATACTACAAGTTTCGCGATCTTATATGACATTGGTGCACCGCCATCATATATCTCTTTTATGGAGTCAAGTATTTTTTCTTCCGGTGCGCTTTTATCAAGGTAACCGCTTGCTCCGGCGGTAAGTGCATCAAATATCATTGTAATATCTTCGTGTACACTCAGCATAATTATATCAATTTTGAGGTACTTTGCTTTTATTCTCTTGACTCCTTCAATTCCTGACATACCAGGAAGCTCTATATCCATTAATATAACATCGGGCTTGTTATGAGTGAAGTCTTCAATTGCTTTTTCGCAATTTATATACCTGCCTGAACATTCAAAGCCCTCGGCCTCACCAAGCATATCTGCCAGTGAATCCCTGATAAATTTATCATCTTCTACTATAGCGACTGTTATCAATTATACACCTATTTTAAAATTAATTTTTGTACCTGTTCCGGGAGCTGAATTAATATCAATATCAGCATTTATCTGTTTTGCTCTGTTGTGAATGTTTTTAAGCCCGTATCCAGCCGATATTTGGTCTGTATCAAACCCCTTTCCATTATCATCAAAAGATATTTCAAGCTTAGAACCGTTATGATTAAAAGTAAGTTCTGCCAGCGTGCATTGTGAATATTTGAGTGTATTGTTCATTGATTCCTTGAAGATAAAAATAAGATGTCTTTTTACTTTCATGTTCAGCTTGATATTTTTCATATCGTCAGATATTCCATGCATCGTAAAAGTAATGCCGGTATTTTCAAAGATACTGTTTCCAAAATCTTTCAGCCTTACTGCAAAATCGTACAATGTGTCCTCATCCGGATTTAATGACCAAACTAGATCTTTTGCCCCGCTTTGCAGGCTCTCGGATACATCCATAATTCCTTTAAGGTCACCCGTAATACCATTTGAGCTTGCGCCAAGCTTCTTCGATATTCTGCGCGAGTATATGGAAATCCTTGTAAGCTTATGCCCAAGCTCATCATGATAATCTCTGGATGCTTCCAGCCTTATTTTTTCCCGCTCAGTTTCCCTGGCTTTTTCAAGCTCCAGCATAGCCCTTACTTTATTCCTGATGCTTTGACTGCTTATGAAAAACACAATTCCGGCAATAGTTAAAAGAACTAAAGAGTAAAACCACCAGGTTTTCCAGAATGGAGGCGTTATGGTCAGAGTTATGAATGCTTCCTTATTGCTCCAAATGCCATCGGAATTTGTACCTTTCACCCTGAAAGTATATTTTCCGGGGTCAAGGTTTGTATAAAGTGCTTTTGAAATATGCCCGGAGTTTTTCCATTCTTTCTCAAAACCTTCAAGCATATATGAAAATGAATTTTTCTTAGGCGAGTAATAATCAAACGAGGCAAATTCAAAACTAATTATGTTATCATTATAAGAAAGTTCAACATCATTTACACCTGAAATATCCAATGTTGTGCTCATCTTATCTGAAAAATACGATAAGGCTGTTAAAATAACAGGAGCCTGGTAATCACGATATTTCAATTGATCAGGGTTAAACAATGTGAACCCGTTAATACCGCCGAAGTAAAGATCACTATAACTTGTCTTTAAATAAGCTCCTTCTGTGAACATATTGCTCTGGAGCCCGTCATCTGAATTAAAGTTTTTAAACGTTTCGATAGTTGGATTGAATTCCGATAATCCCTTTTTAGTACTTAACCATAAATTACCGTTTACATCAGGCAAGATACCGCAGATTACTGAATTAGAAATGCCGTTTTTTTCTGTATAGCCCCTAAATGTTCCGGTTGACCTGTTGAACAAATTCAAACCTCCGCCGGTACCCACCCAGAAATTACCGGCGGAATCTTCGCAGAACGAGAATACATAGTTATTGCTGAGAGACTGTGGGTTACCCAGGTCTTTTTTGAAATGCGTAAATGTATTTGAAGCATTATTAAATCTATTCAACCCGGCATATGTGCCCGCCCAGATGTTTTTATCTTTATCTTCGTAAAGAGCAAGTATTGAATTTTCACTTATTGAATTGGAATCATTTGGGTTATTTATGTATCTGGTGATCTTATTATTTTCTAATTTATTCAGCCCGTTGTTAGTTCCCACCCACAATACGCCATTTGAAGCGGGCAGCAGATTTGTAATATTGTTTGAGCTGATTGAATTTTCATCTTTTAATTCATTTTTGAAAACTTTTTCCGTTTTATTTTCGGGATTAAAATAAATTAAGCCGTTATCCGTCCCTAACCAGAGTGAACCGGTAGAATCACTCTTAATTGAATTGATCGTACTTTTGCCCGTTTTATCATCCTTTAAATAGAAAGTAAACTCATTTTTGATTTTGTCATATTTATTGAGACCGTTAACTGTACCTATCCATAAGTTGCGGTTTATATCTTCATAAAAGCATCTGACAATATTGCCGCTCAATCCCTGTGTATTGCCATTTTCATATTTAACGGAAGTAAATTTATCAAAACTTTGGTAATATTTATCCAGCCCCTCAAAGTATGTGCTAAGCCATAAAACACCTGACCTATCCAGACATGCTGAGATAATATTCCGGTTCTTGGTTTTGTTACCCTTGTAAATATCGTTGTAAGTCACTACCCCTGAGGTTTTATCAAATGAATATAACCCGCTGCCTGTACAGATCCATAGTTCTTTTGTACTTCCAGCTAAGGGAATAATTGAAAATATATTTGCCGAAGAATTATTAGGGTCTTTACTATTGCCTGTAATAGCATATCTTGTGAATTTTCCAGTTGCCTTATCAAACCTGTTCAGGCCGTTACCCATTGCTCCGGCCCACACATAACCCATACTATCTATATATATTGACCTGACAGAATTACCGCTAATTGAATTACTGTCTATTGGATTTCGTTTGAATCTTGTAAAAATTCCATTTGATAAATCCAGCTTATTTAATCCTCCGCCCGCTGTCCCGATCCATAGGTTGCCTTCATTATCATTTTGCAAAGCAAAAATTGTATTACTGCCAATAGTATTGGTTATCAGTGAATCACTTTTATAGGAAGTAAATTTATTATCTTTATATTTATTCAATCCTCCGCCATTTGTTCCAAACCACATTTTACCGGTTTTATCCTGGGAAATTACCCATACTGTGTTATCGCTTAGAGAATAGTTATCTGCATTATTATGAATAAAGCGCGTGAACTTTCCTGTTCTTCTATCCAGCCTGTTCAACCCGCCAAAATACGTGCCTAACCATAAATAACCATCTTTATCTTCAAAAATAGAAATAACATCATCATTGGAAATTGAATTTGAATCGTTAGGATCATACCTGTAAGTGGTATAGTTGATACCGTCATATCTTATCAGCCCGAACATTGTACCAAACCACAAGAAGCCTTTTGAATCCTGGTAAATGCTGAATATCATGTTGTTTGAAATTCCTTCTTCAAGGGAAATATGCTCAGACTTGTAATCATTAATACCGGCAAAAGTATTAACAATATTTAAAAGTATTATTAGAATGAAGCTCTTTAGCATCTGATAATTTAAGAACTTATAACTATTATTTCAATCTCATATATATGAGATATAATTGTGATGCCGCATAAGTACAAAAGGCTGAAATTATGGAAATTTCAGCCTTTTGTGTCAGTAATTTTCAGTTATTGAGTTTTCATCTTAAATTCTTCAGGGGTAATTAGCTTTATGTTCAGCTTGCTAAGATACTTGCCGAAAATTTCTTCAGCTTTTGCATTTGCATCAGAAATTTCCTTTTCAAGTCCTGGTATTCTGTTCAAATAAGAATCCGTTGGTTTGCCGTTATAAAAAGTGACGCTGGTATAAACTTCACCCAGCTTCTCGCGTAATTTCTCTTCTCCTGTTATTCTTCCTTCTTTGGTTGCAACAAGCGTTACCCTAAGTTCTTCCAGCTTATCTATAAATTCCTTTGCCAACGCTTTATCGCCCTGGGAATCATCAATGAGTTTCTGCGCATCTTTTTGTGCTTTACCAATATTTTCCACAATGAAAGCAAGGTCTTCATGCATTTTCAGAAGCTTCATCGAAGTTTCATATTGCAGAGCAATATCGCTTCTGCTGTGCTTGCACAAAGGATGTATTTTAAGCTCGATTGAACCCTCAAAAGTTTTACTTCCCGCAGTCAGTATCATTTTATATGTGCCTTCAGGTACAAATGGCGAAACGAAACCACTGAAATCGGGTCTGATGCCTTTTGCAACCTTCGGCGGCTTAACACGCATATCCCAGGTAATTTTGTTAAGGCCCTTTCTTTTTGTACCGGGAATAGATTTTAGCAAAGCTCCTGAACCGTCATATATATCTACTTTAACATCTCCGGTTACAACCCTATCTTTCAGGTAATACATAATTGATGCATCTTCTGTTGAGTTAGGCCCCACAAATGAGCCTGCCTGGTTTGGGTAATTGCCGTTTAAGAAGCCGCCATATGTATAATTATCCCTTGTGGGCAGGAACGAGGCGTCTGTATTCATCAGATCCGCTGTAACACCCCTTATACCTGTTAAGTCATCAACTATCATAATGCCCCTGCCGTGTGTTGCTATCATCAGGTCATTTGTTTCAGGGTGGATATTTATATCACGTACTTCTACATTCGGAACATTGGCATTGTACTGTACCCAGCTTGAGCCGCCATCTATACTTATGTATAAGCCGAATACTGTTCCAACAAACAACAAGTTCGAATTTACAATATCCTGTTTTACTTTATGCGCGTAACCGTTCAGATCCGCTGTTACAAGTGATACCCATGTTTTACCAAGATCTGAAGTTTTGTATACATAGGTTTTCATATCACCCAGTGCATGATTATCAAATGTTACAAATGCAGTATTCCTGTCAAACTTAGAGGCGTCAATGCCTGATACCCATGCATTCTTAGGCAGCCCGGGGATATTTTTTACGGCATTCTCCCACGATGCGCCATCATTTGCAGATACTTGTAAATTACCATCATCAGTGCCCACCCAGATTATATTTGCATCGGCGGGTGATTCACAAATAGTAAAAATTGTACAGTGATTTTCAGCTGAGGAATTATCAACTGATAAGCCGCCTGATTCTTCCTGCTTCTGCTTCTCAGGGTCATTAGTTGTGAGGTCCGGTGAGATCCTCTCCCAGGAATCACCCTGGTTTTTTGTTCTGTAAAGGAATTGCGACCCGGTATAAATAGTACCCGGATTTATTGTGCTTTGCTGTATAGGTGTGTTCCAGTTCCAGCGAAGCTTTATTTTTTCATCATGCGTCTGCGGCTGCATTGATTTATTTTCTTTGGAGGTTTTATTATATGCGAACATATTACCGCCCTGTGATTCCCAGTAAACTATGTTGTTATCAGCCAGATCAGCCACTACCTGGAAGCCGTCTCCAAAACCTATTGACTGCCAGTCGCTGTTCTTAATCCCGCCCGGCGCGTTCGATGGCCCAATCCATGAGCCGTTATCCTGCAGGCCGCCATAAACATTATAGAATGGTTTTTCGAGGTCATAGTTAACGTGATAATATTGAGCTACGGGAAGGTTACCTAAGAATGTAAAATTATTTCCCCTGTCATACGAAACATAAACTCCACCATCGGTACCTAGAAAAATATTTTGAGGATTGTTTGGATTTATCCATATAGCATGAAGATCTGAATGCACCCAGCCGCCTTCGTTGGAAGCTTCACGGAATGACTGCCCGCCATCATCACTTATTGAGAGCGAAAATGCGGGTCGGTATATCCTGTTCCCGTCTGTTGGGTCAACTGCAAGTACACTGAAATAGAACGGCCTTGCAACTACATTACCTGATGCGCTGTTTCTTTTCCATGACTCACCGCCATCGTTTGATTCATACAGTCCGGTATTCTTTGATTCTGCAATTGCGTAAATTTTCTTCGGGTCAGTTGGCGATATTGCAAGACAAATTCTTCCCAGTATTCCGTCTTCTGCAAAGGACTGGTCAATTCTATCCCAGCTCGCTCCGCCATCAATACTTTTATAAAGTCCTGAGCCTTCACCGCCTGATGAAAATGCCCACGGTTTCCTTCTGAACTGCCACATTGATGCATAGAGTATTTTCGGATTCTTGGGGTCCATAACAACATCAGCGCATCCTGTTTTTTCATCTATATATAAAACTTTTTCCCAGGTTGTGCCGCCATCAATAGTTTTGTAAAGCCCGCGGTCTTCGCTATCGCCCCATAATGGACCCGGTGCCGCAACATATACAATACTGCTGTTGGATGGGTCAATAACAATTTTTGCAATGTGATTGGTATTACCCAGCCCGACCTTTTTCCAGTTATCGCCAGCGTCATCGGTCATATAAAGCCCATCGCCAATAGTCACGCTGTTGCGCATGTTGGATTCACCCGTACCCACCCAAACAACATTCGGGTTCTTCTGGTCTATTGTAATTGCGCCAATTGACTGGGCATATTTATCAAACACCGGTTTGAATACAGAGCCTCCGTTTATGGTTTTCCATACACCACCGCCAGCAGCGCCAATGTACATAATCCTGGGGTCAGAATTTACCGCGTCAATTGCTGTAATTCTTCCGCTCATCGGCGCGGGTCCAATCTGCCTTGAGTTTAAGGCGCCAAATAACGCGGATGTAACTTTCACCTGTGAACTGGTTATCCCACTCATAAGTATAAGCGATACAAGTATGAAGCCTGCTTTATGCTTCGTGATCCTGAATAAAAAATTTAAAATCTTCATTTGTGATTTTATTATTTATTGAAGAAAATTTTCAGCAGATACAAAAAACGCAGAGTTTAATATACTCTGCGTTATGAAATTCAGTTAAATTTATTTTCCTGCTTCCGGCATCTTAAAGTATGAATCATCAACACTGACATTGAGCTCGACTTTTTCCATAACACCTTTTTGTGTTTCCTGGCTGCCTGCTTCTTTAATTTCAAGTGACATCGGGAAAGTAATGCCTTCAACCTGCTGATAATTTCCATACAGAGTTTCTGCGTTAATTTCTTTTTCTTTTATCTTCCTTTTCGATGTTTCCTTAAGTATCAGGTATGACTGAGTATCGAGATAGTAAGTTGTTACATCGCCGTCTTTATCTGTCAGCTTAATTTTGTAAACTTCAGAGCCTTCCATATCTTCTTTGCCCAGGAGCTCAGCCTTGTAGCCTTTATCTTTATAATTAACCAAAGCGCCTTCAATATCAGCCTGGTTTCTCATTTCTTTTTCTGATTCCTTTGGTAATTTCTCGGCATCTTTTTTCCCGCTCCACGGACTTACCTGCCAAGCAGTAGTACCGTCAAAAGCTGTTATCTGCGCGTTACCCTGGAAAGTGATATCCATGCGCATCATATCTTTGCGTTTAAGGGTCATTACAACCGGTACCTCAAATCCGCCGCCGGAGAATTTACCCGTAAATTTAACGGATTTTATAGCCATCAGCTTATCCAAACCGCCTATTGCTTTTGTATGGCTATCGATAACTTCATCAACAGTCTGGCTTTTTACACCCGATACTGTGAAAAATACAAGTAATAATGAAAGAAAAATGCTTAATTTTCTCATTTTTTTAGAGTTTTGTTGTTATTTTGACTAAATATTTAGATTAGACTTTAGGAAATTTATTACACCCACCGGATAGATATACTCTGAGGGAGCGTATATCTTTAAGACGCTTAAAAACCTTAAATGGTTTCGTAAATATAATGATTTATTTTGAGGTGGGAAAGATGAAATAACAACTATTAACAGCAAAACACAAATTAGCCGCAAAGGCACAAAGACTCAAAGAAGAAAAGTTAGTTTAATAAAGTAATGGATGAGGTTTCCGTTTATATACTACATAATGCTTAAGATTTATGGTTCTAATTAAATTTCTTAGTGTTCTGAGCGTGACTTTCGCTTTTTGAAAGTTGCCTTAGTGGTGAAAACGTTTTTTATAAGTATCTGCATATCCATCGTTTCGCACATCTTAGATCTGTTTATATTACAGGTCTGGATACCTGCCTTCGCAGGTATGACATGCTACTTCAAATATTTCTCAAACCAGCCGGTGATGCGTTTGTACTGGTCAAGCCAGCTTGTTTGTCTATAGAAGCCGTGATTTTCCTTCGGGTATATCATAACTTCAAAATCTTTTTTGTTATCAATGAGCTTTTGTGTAAGCTGAACCATATCCTGAAAGAAAACATTATCATCCAGCATGCCATGTGTCATGAGTAAATGACCCTGCAGGTTTTCCGCATATGTAATAGGGGAAGATAGCTCGTAATAACCGGCAATATCACTGCTGTCAAGATCACCAAGCCTGCCCAAAGTGAACCACCTGTTACTGTAGAAATAATTCTTCCAGTCTGATACTGCCCTGAGCGATACACCAGCCTTAAACATTTCCGGGTGGCGGAATAATGCCATTAGCGTTGTAAAGCCGCCGTAACTTCCCCCGTACATTCCAACATTATTCTTATCGATAAATCCAAGGTTATCCAGGTGATTTACTCCGCTGATATAATCGGAGACTTCCCAATACCCAAGATTGCGGTATGTTTTGTTGCGGAATTCCTTGCCATAGCCCATGCTGCCGCGGTAATCAATATCAAGTATTATAAAGTCTTTTTCTGTCAGATACGTATCTACCATAAAATTATCGCGGTAAGGTGAAAAACCGTTAGTAACATTCTGCAAGTAACCTGCCCCGTGAACAAAACATATCAGCGGATATTTTTTCTTAGGATTAAAGTTCTTTGGTTTGTAAACAAATCCGTATAAAAGCTGTCCGTCTTCTTCATTATTAAAGGTAATTACCTCAGGCATTTTCCACTCAATTGCTGAAAATTTTGGAGAGATAGTACTGGTTAACTGTTTCGTTTCGCCTGTAGGAAGATTGTATGAATACAGCTCATTAGGTTTATTGATAAATGAATGTGAATAGAACAGGTAATTACCGTCCGAAGAAATCCTCAGGTCTTCGATATCACCATGTTCTTTAGTTAATTGTATCACACTTCCGCTGGAAAGATCCGCCGAATATATATTGTAATCATAAGGTACTTCAGTATTTGCCACAAAATACACAATCCCTTTTTGCCTGTTAACGACTGAGGATAATATAGTGAAAGGACCGCCGGCAACAGCGGTTAACCCTGAACCATCTGTTTTTATCTTATAAAGATTATTATAACCTGATATTTCTGATTCGAACATTACATATTCACTATCTATGAACATGGTTTGGTTTGAGTGCCGTTCAAACCATGCAGGGTCTGACTCAGAATATATTTCCCTCATATCTTTTGAAACAACATCGTACATGAACAATTTTCTTGAATGTCTGTCAAGCGTTTCAATATCAAGCAAAAGCTTTTTGCCGTCTGGGGAGTATTCGCCAAATGAAGTTGAATATCTTTCAGTACCCGGATATGAGAATTCAGTTTCAGTTTTATAGATTGAATCTTTGCCCGATGAGTTAATGATATACTCATACATATTAACTTTTGAAATTCCGCGCTTTTTTGTTTCTGCTTTTACAAATTTGCCATTATAATCAGGGAATACGAGCGGTAATTTTGAAGAATTATTATATTTAACAACAAATAATCTTAATTCAGTTTTTTGGTCACCTTTGAATTTATCTGTAATATCAATTATCTGGTAAGATAAAGAGTCAGATTCATCTTCAGTTAATGGGAGTTCATTTGAAACTGCCTTTAGGCTGTCAAATTTTCTTATGAAATAATTTCCGCCGCGCCTGTAAATTGCATAATTGCCAACTACCTCCGGGGAATATTCATACTTATCGGTTTCTGTCAGCCTGATATCTTTTGTGTAATCCCGTGAATTAACAAAATCTTTTGTAATGTAAACATCTCCTTTAACAATTGTAACGGCATTTCCATTTGGCATTATTACAAATTCTGATGCGCTTTCACCGCTATCGGAATATTTGTAGTTATCACCTGATTTATAGTCCATATCAAACAGGCTTAGCATGCCGTCGTAATCATCATCGGCATAGTAATAGATTTTCTTTGAAGCCGGATTGATATATTTTAATGAAGGGCGCGGATTTACGATATTTGTATCCTGGAAAATGTAATCGAGGGTGATATCCTGTGAGAAAATGTTTGTGGAAAATATTATAACAAATAAGGTTGTTATTCTGAGCATATGCCGTAACGGTAGTTCAGGCAGGAAGAATCCATACTTAGCTTTTTTATTGGATCCTTCACTACGCTGCGCTTCGTTCAGGATATGATTAATAATGCAGTTCTTCAACTTTTTCTCTTTCCCTGATAAGGTAATGCTTATCACCGTCAACCAGAACTTCTGCGGGGCGGAGCCTTGCATTATAGTTAGATGAAAGTGAATAACCATAAGCGCCTGTTGTCATTACTGCAAAGCGGTCACCGCGCTCCATCTTCTGTATGCTGCGCTTTGTCGC
The DNA here is from genome assembly GCA_039933555.1 of Ignavibacteria bacterium. Lineage (GTDB taxonomy): Bacteria > Bacteroidota > Ignavibacteria > Tepidaquicellales > OLB5 > OLB5. The sequence goes on along the minus strand of JBDTNV010000002.1, from coordinate 42,595 downwards.
GAGGAAATCAGATGTTTCGCAAACCGGTCCAACTATATCTACAGTTTCAAAACCTGTATCTTTCAATGTTAATGGGACTACCTGGTGATATGCCTGGTAAAGACACGGCCTCATCAGGTCATTCATGCCGGTATCGGTAATTATAAATTTTTTAAGCTCACCCTGTTTTGTATATAGAACTTTGCCTGTGAGTATTCCAGCATTTGCGACAAGTGACCTGCCCGGCTCTATAATAAGTTTTTTATTATAAGATGAGAGCATTTTTATTACCGATTCAACATGCTCGCCAAGAGGGGAGTATCTTGTTGTATCATCATCTTCTGTCGGTATGTACCTGTGGGTTAAAATATTTTTGTACTGAACGCCGAATCCGCCTCCAAAATTTATGTAGCGGATATTTATACCGACTTTTTCAACTTTTTCTATCAGTTCACCAAGATATTTTACCGCTTCAATGTACGGATTTACTTCCGTGATCTGCGAACCTATATGTGAATGAATTCCAATGACATCAATATTTGGCAGCTCATTTGCAGTCTTAAATACTTCCATAATATCTTTGCTGTCAATTCCGAACTTATTTTCCTTCATTCCCGTAGTTATGTAAGGATGTGTCTTGGCATCTATATCCGGATTTACCCTGATAGATATTCTTGCAATTACACCAAGCCTGTGTGCGATTCCTGAGATAACCTGGATTTCCTGCAGAGATTCTACAGTAAAATTGAAAATATTTTCTCTCAGCGCATATTCAATTTCTTCATCAGTCTTGCCAACACCTGTGAAAGTAATTTTATTCCTTAGATAACCGAATTTAAGCGCAAGGTAAAGCTCGCCGCCTGAAGCAATTTCTGCTCCTGCTCCTTCTTCAGCAAGAAGCTTCAGAATTTCAGGGTTTGAGTTTGCCTTAATTGCATAGCAGTTGATGAAATCAAGCTTTGAATTAACCAAAGGCTGATTAATTTCACGGTAATTCCGTAATATCTGATTCTTGCTGTAAATGTATAATGGAGTTCCGAATTCTTTTGCAAGATCTTCTACAAGGAAATTTTCTGCGTATAAATTGTTATCTTTAAAATAAAAATGGTTCATACAGTTATAATTATTTCATACTTAATTTAACTGCAAAAATAAAGCATTGTTATGACTAATGAAATGGAATAATTGAAGGAAAAGGATATTTTGATATAATGCGGCGAAAAAGAAAAAGCTGAACACTTTTAATGCTCAGCTTCTTTTATTCAATACAATTTAAAATTGTTTAGAAGCCATAACCGTCATCATCATTACCTTCGTTATTTTCATTTCCTTTTTTCTTCTTGTTCTGCTTCTTATCCTGCTGACCAAAATTATATGTGATGCCGAGAAAGAAGGTTCTTGAATCACGGAAGCGTTCTGATATTTCGGAGAAATCAGGGTCAAATATGCTGAACCTGAATTTAGCCTGGTTAAGCAGATCGCTTACTCTTGCTGTTACACTTAGCTTTTTATCAAAGAAATCCTTCTTTACTGCAAGATCGAGCATTTGTATAGGCTCAAACGTACCCTGAGCAGAAATTCTTTTGCCTGAGTAAAAGTAAGATGACTGAACATTAAAATCAGCTGGCAGCATAAAATTAGCCATTGCCCTTGCTGACCATGAATCACCATTATTACTGAAACCCGTTCCCAGGTTAGAAGCATCAACTTCGCTTCTATAGTAGCTTAAAGTTGTGTTAAAAGAAACAAATTTGGCAGGAGTTAAATTCATAATAAGCTCACCGCCGTATGTTCTGGAATTATTGTAATTCACAAATGTTGTCAAAGTTGAGACACTATCAAGCAGTGTACGTGATCTTGAAATCTCATCTTTAGTATATCTATAGAAAACGCTTGGTGTAATTGTTGCCCACTTCAGGTATTTTATGAAGCTCAGTTCATATGAATCGGTGAACTCAGGATTAAGATTCGGGTTACCTTCTGAATAATTGGTTGTGCTTCCCATTGATGTTGAGCGGAACGGATTTAGCTGTCCCATTCTCGGGCGGTTAATTCTTCTTGAGTAGCTTGCCTGTATTTCGCTTGTTGAGGAAAGCTTTTGTGATAGGCTTGCGCTTGGGAAAAAATTGATATAATTCCTGTCAAAGTTCTGCCCTGAATTAGTCAGGCTGCCTTTCATGAAAGTCTGCTCAACTCTTCCGCCGAGTGAAAACCCAAAATCACCCAGCTGGTTGATATAAATTCCGTACAGCCCATGTACCTGCTGTTTGTAAAGAAAATCATTTGACTGGCCGGGATCTGTAATATACTGGTTCTGAGTGTAGTCGAAATTTTCTATCCTGTAATCATCATCACGCTGGTTATAGCTGCCCTTATAACCTGCTTCAAGCCTAGATTCCTTGGTGAAAGGCTGAACATAATCCACCTGGCCCTGGAATGAATAATTCTTTTCCTTAGAAAATTCATTTCTCAATGGAGGCTGAGTATTTTGCGGCATAAAATAAGTATTTGAAGAATTATTTATGTCATCATCAATATCCTGTGAATATGATACATCTGCAGTTAACACCTGCTGAGGTTTTTTAAAACGCAGCATATAGTTACCGTTTATATCAAGGCTAGTTCCCTTATCACTGCTAATACTGCTGCTTGAGTAATCAGTAGAGACATTATTGCTCAGGTCAAATTCCTGATATTCGCCGGTGCTGTTCCTTGATCGCTCATTTTTCCTGTAGCTCAAAGATAGACCGATAGTATTTTGTTTATCAACAAAATAATCAAGGCCAAACTTTACATTATGCGACCTTCCTCTTCCGAGTCCTGTGCTGTTTTCATAAATTCTACTTAAGGAACTGTTGTTATAGTAAGTCCTGTCGCTATATCCTGAATTTGTATTGTTCCTTGAGTTATACCCGTAGTTTCCAAAAACTGAAAATTTATTATTTTTAAGTGTTAAGCTGAACTGCCCGTTATATTTATCACCAGTTCCGGCATTTAATCCAAGAGCTCCGTTGTATCCAAGCCCCTTATCAATATCCTTCTTCATTATTATATTAATAATACCGGTTGAGCCTTCTGCTTCATATTTTGCTGATGGGTTAGTAATCAGTTCAACGCTTTCAACATCGCTTGCGGGTGTTTGCTCGAGAATAATTGTCCTGTTTTGTCCATCAAGTCCGAAAGGTCTTCCGTCTATCATTATCTTTACACCTTCACCGCCTCTTAAGCTTACGTTACCATCCTGGTCAACTGTAATCGAAGGGATTTCCTTCAGGAGATCTATTAACATACCGCCCTGTGATGTCAGATTCTTCGAGACGTTAAATACTTTCTTATCAGGCTTAAACTCGATAAGGCTTTTTTCACTTTCAACAACAATTTCTTCTGTGGTTGTTGAGCCTGTTGAAAGCTTTATCGGCTCTATTACTGCATTTAAATTCTCCGGGTTAATTGTTACACCGCTTACCATCGAAAAATTGTATCCGACTAAATTTGCCTTAATGTAATACCTGCCAAAAGGAACATCTGAGATCGTGAATTTTCCTGATGCATCGGTTGCTGTCCCTTTTACAAGCGTGGAATCTTTCACTCTGTTAACTGTAACATCTGCGCCTTCAATTGGTGCTCCGCTTTGTTTATCAATTACAGAGCCTGTAATTGATCCTGTTTTATCCTGCGCTTGCAGGGTTGATGCAATTGCTACTATAATAAAGAAAGCTGCAATTACCAGAACAAGCTTGAGAGCCAGATTTTTAAATATTTTATTCATGACCTGCTTTTAATTTAAATCCATTAGTTATCTTACATTAATACAATACTAAAATAACACTAATGGGTTCGCGATGCTGTAACATTATGTAACTACAGGGTATATATTTGTAAAACTTATTGTTTTTCTTACTTTTTTATTGTTTTGCAGCCGGAAAATTCGGCCAGTTGAAGGAGTTTTATTTGAAGTTTTTCTTCAAAATCCGTTGTTGATTTGAAATCTTTTTCCCGGAATTCATTAATTATCCTGAATTCCCCGGATTTTCTATCAGCTTTTGTATCAATTTTGGCAACAAATCTATTTCCATAAACTACCGGAAGACAGAAATAACCGAATTTTCTTTTCGGTGCCGGAACGTAACACTCTATTATATAATCAAACCCGAAGAGTGTGTTAAGCCTTTTCCGCTGGATTACGATATTATCAAACGGCGAAAGTATTTGAACACTTTTCTCCTGCTCAAAGCTTTCCAGTGAGTTTAAATTCTTATTTGTGCTATAATATACATCTTCATCAATCCCATTTACATGCAAGGGAACAATTTTCTTTTCCTCAATCAGCCTGTATAGAGTATTTTTAGTTGACGTTCTGTTATGAAGTCTAAGATAGGTAAGCTCTTTTTCAGATGATAATCCGTTTGAATTAATGGATTTTAAGATCAGGTGTTCTGAGAGCTCTTCATCATTCGGGAAGGAAGTATTCAGGTCTGAAGGTAGAAATCTTTCAGGCAGCTCATATACTTTCTGAAAATTTTTCCTCGCTTTTGCCACAAGTTTCCCTGTGTGGAAAAGGAATTCAAGCCCATCCTTGGCAGGCTTCCAGTCCCACCACACTCCCCGTTTTGCCGGTTCATCAAAATTACGTGACTGCAAAGGGCCCTCATTAGTAATTCTTTCGAGAATAAATTTGAGCAGCTTTTTATTCTTATCGGCCCAATGCTTATATTTCTTTGAGTACATTTCTTTTCTTGGCAGAGTGAAACGGAAATGTTTCATTGGCATATATGCAGCGGCATGATCCCAGAATTCGAAAACCATTTTATCCTTATCGATTAGCTGATCAAGCATCTCATTCTTATACTCCGGAAGCCGCGTCCATAAGACATGCTTATGCGCACGCTCGACAATTGAAATTGTGTCAATCTGAACATAGCCTAATTGTTCAATGATATTCAGCAGTTTTTTCTTGGGGGAATTGCTTTTGCCCCGGAACAGCAATTGCCTGCTGAGAGCTAGATTTCTCGCATCTTCAATAGAAATTTCAATATTTTTCATAAAGGAATATATCTACGGGCGGTCAATTTTCAGCTTTTGAAGAAGCTCTTCTGTCAGCTTACCGGAATAAGCGCCATATGCGTCAACAAGCGTGCCTTTAATTCCATCAGCAGAAGTTATGGCATACACAACTTCCTCATCACCCGGATTTGAATCACCTTCGAAGCGGTAGAACTCAGTTATTTCAAATTCATTTGGGTGCAGTTTTAATGAAAGTGATTTGCATTCAATTGAATCGCACTCAATATTGAAGTTATGTACATAGCCCCTTTTATTTAAATCATCAAGTGCTTCAGAAAGTGTTTCGTAAGTTTTCATATTGCTTATCCCTTAAAATCTGCTTTTAGATGTGAGCCATCGCAAAACGGTTTATTGTTTGAATTGCCGCACCTGCAAAATGCAGTTACATCTGTTCTTTTTTCAATTTTTCCATTCGGTGTTTTGACGGTAATGTTTCCATAAACAAATAACGGTCCGTTTGGCTTTGCTTCAACAACAGTTTCAGTTTCCGCTACAGTTTCTGCCTCAGAATGGTCATCTTTTTTTTGTCCACCATCTGAATTTTTGAAATAGCTTAATGCAGTTGAAGGGCATTGGTTTACCTGGCTGATAATATGCTCTGTATCAGAGCCTTCCGCATTTATCCACGGACGTTTTGTGGGGTCAAACACCGCGGGCAGCCCGTTGAAACATTTTGTGGAATGAATACACCTTGCAGGCTTCCAGACTACAGTTATATCACCATTGGTATATTTTTTAGTTACTCTGCTTAGATCAGGGGCCATTTATTTTTTATTTAAAATAGTTCTTTAAATACGTGTTAAAAGCTTCTTCTTCATATACACCATCTTCACCCGGGTATCTCAGCATGTTTTCAAATTTTCCCGTTTCTTTTGCCATTGCCCACACTATACTTTCACCTGCAGGCAGTATATCAGGCTGCAATGAAAATACTTCATCCGTATAAGCGTCTGATGCATTAATAATATCCCACCCTTTTACTTTGAAAAAATTAATAAGCTCTCCCAAAAACATTGCATTGATAAGATTGTGATGAAGAAGAACAGTATGTTTAATATGTCTGCCTGTAAGTTGCATTCCAAGGCTATCGTACAACATTGCGCGGTTGTAGATATGCGCCATGTAATATTCTTTAAAAGGGGTGAGGTCAAAATCTGGATTTACCTTCAAAGTATCAACCATCCTGCCATCTATATACCAGTCAGAAGCATCAATAGTCGCATACCCGCTTTTGTATCCCATTTCATTCATAAACTTCCTGAAGCCGTCTCTTTTCTCAGGGGTATCTCCTTCTTTAAGGAACGGGAACCGGAAGAGTTTTGTAAACCCTGAATATTTATTTATTATTGAGTCACATCTAAGGAAATCTTTTTCATAGCTTTCAAGAGTCTGCTTTTTAGAGTGATAATAACTGTGTGAGTAAGAGTGATTGCATATCATATGCCCCGCATCATTCCATTTGCTCAGCAGAACCTTACCTTCGGGGAAATCTATTCGTTTACCGCTTACAAAGAGCGCCGCCTTAAGATTATTTTTCGCAAGTGTTGCGAGTATTGCATCATCCTTTTGCATCCATGTCATTTTGCCCGTAGTCTCAAGATTCGGGTCATCAAAAGTAAATGATATCTGTGGTTTTGATTCCTGTGAATGCAGAGATATATGAAAAATAAATACGAATGCAACAAATATTTTCAGCATTAATAGAAAATTAAATGATTATGGAAAAGATTACTCAGCAAAGATAGATTATATCTACAAAAAAGAAAACCCTCAAAAATTGTTAATATGAAAGTTTACTCAATTTCATTTAACTATTATATTGGTTATGTTTGCCTTAGATTTCTTACAAAAATACTGAAAAATTATACATTTATATTGTTAATATTATTAGATGAGCACAAATCACGTTAAACCCATAGCAAGCTTAAAGAATTTTTGCAGTAAAATGATTGATTATGCCGGACTTTTCCCGCCTGCAAGCCTTGAACTTCCTCAGGCATTTCACAACTTTGTTTTCTACAGCCAGGGCGAATATAAATGGATGCTGGGTAAATTTATAATTCCCGCTAAAAGGCTTGCTGAGCTTGGTAATATATTAGATGATATGAAAATTGAAGGCACAATACCCATATCTGTACTTGGTGCCAGCGGTGAGAGTATTGCTGATTTTAATAATTATTTTGCAAACGATCTTAAATCAATTCAGGAATTTATTGGTAAATATAGAAGCACAGTTTCTGTTGACGCTTTTGAAGTTCGCCTCCCAGAGGAGCTTTTTAAGCTTGATGAAAATGATGAAATGCTTGACCTGATGATTGGCATTTCTGCTGAATTGGAAAGAGCGCTTGAAAAAAGTATCCCTGTGTTTTATGAAGCAACACTGACCAAAGATTTTGAAACGGAAATTATCCGTACTGTTGAAACAATCGCTGCACTTGATAAAGGATGCGGATATAAACTTCGGACAGGCGGAATTGAAGCGAGCGCTTTCCCGGACCCTGAAGTTATAGCATTTGCTATCATGACAACCTGTGAGTTCAGCGTACCCATGAAATGTACAGCCGGTCTTCATCATCCGGTTAGACATTATAATAAGGAAGTGTCTTCTATTATGCACGGTTTCCTCAATGTATTTGCTGCTGGGATAATGGCTTATACTAATAATCTGGATGAGGCTGAATTGCTTGAAGTGCTTAATGAAGAAGACCCGTATGAATTTATTTTCACAGAAAGCGGATTTGAATGGAATGAAATTGCCGTATCAAATTTAGAAATTAAGGAATCAAGAGACGGCTATATGCTTTCATACGGAAGCTGCAGCTTTGATGAACCTATAGAAGATTTGAAAACAATGGAGTTATTTTAAATGAAATCGTTCTTAGATATTGACCCCGGATCACATTTTCCGATACAAAACCTGCCGTATGGAGTTTTTAAGTTAAAAGTAGGGTCACAGGCAGTTTGCGGTACTGCAATTGGTGATTATGTTGTGGATCTATCCATGCTCGAAGAAAAAGGCTTCTTTAAAAAGACTTTGCTTGGAGATAAGAAAATATTCAGCAGGCCAAGCCTTAATGCATTTATGTCGATGGGACGTGAAGCGTGGAAACAGGTCAGAACAATTTTGCAAATGGCGCTGGGTGATGAAAACCCGATGCTGAGAGATGATAAAGACCTGCAGAAAGTTTCGCTCATACCAATGAAGGATGTTGTAATGTGCCTTCCTGTTGAAATAGGCGATTACACTGATTTTTATTCATCCCGTGAGCACGCTACAAATGTAGGCACTATGTTTCGCGGAAAAGAGAATGCACTTATGCCAAACTGGCTCCATATCCCGATTGGCTACCATGGCAGATCAAGTTCTATAGTTATCAGTGGTACTAATATAGTGAGGCCTAAAGGGCAAACTAAACCGGCAAATTTCGAGGAACCCGTATTTGGCCCGACAAAACTGCTGGATTTTGAGCTTGAAATGGGCTTTTTTATCGGTCAGGGAAACTCACTGGGAGAAGCTATTACCATTGATAAAACTTATGACCATATTTTTGGTATGGTACTTGTAAACGACTGGAGCGCGAGGGACATACAGACTTGGGAATACCAGCCTCTCGGGCCATTTTTGGCAAAGAACTTTGCAACCTCCATATCACCATGGATTGTTACTATGGAAGCACTGGAGCCTTTCAGAATTAAAGGTCCTGTGCAGGAACCGAAGCCAATGGAGTATCTTGCTTCAAAAGGTGACTGGGCATATGATATTAACCTTGATGTTTTTCTAAAAACAGAAAAACAAAAAGAGCCGTTTAAGATATCAGGCTCTAACTTCAAATATATGTACTGGAACATCTGCCAGCAGCTAGCACATCATACTGTTAACGGATGCAATACAAAGACAGGTGATATGATGGCATCGGGAACGATAAGCGGACCAACCAAAGATTCATACGGCTCAATGCTTGAACTCTCGTGGCGCGGCGAAAACCCTATCCAACTGCCTGATGGCGAGGAAAGAAAATTTATTTACGATGGAGATACACTGATCATAAATGGTTATTGCAACGGCGAGGGTTACAAAATAGGATTTGGAGAGGTAGCAGGAAAAATACTTCCTGCAAAATAAAGATTATGTTTACATATATAATATATATACTAGCAGCAGTATTCTTATTATTCATTTTATATGCGGTATTAACTTTTGCATTTGCATATTTCAGAAAAGACTAAAACAGAATATAATGGATTAATTTTTTTATGCTGAAGGAACACCATATTCCCGTAACAAGGACAGCAAGATACTATACCCTTGGCGAATTTACTGAAAACACAAAAGACATCTGGATCTTTATTCACGGGCACAGACAACTTGCCGGAAAGTTTATTTCTGACTTTAAAGAGCTTGCTGATTCCGGCAGTTTTTTATATGCACCTGAAGGATTGATGCGGTTGTATATTAAGGGTGATAGTGGTGATGTCGGCGCATCATGGATGACAAAGGAAGACAGGGATAGTGATATCAAAGATTACGTTAACTATCTTGACAGGTTATTTTTTGATGATATTGAACCCAAAGCAAAACTAAACAACATAAAAATTAATGCTCTTGGTTTTTCTCAAGGCTCAGCGACGCTTGCCCGCTGGTTAACACTTGGCAAAGCCAAAATTGATAAGGCTGTATTCTGGTGCGGAAGCTTGGCACACGATATTGATTACACCAAAAGCGATAATTTTAAGAATACCGGGATTCACCAGGTATTCGCAGCAAAAGACCCATACTATATTAGTGATTTTCCTGAATCACAAATTCAATTGCTTAAATCTACAGGAATAAACCCCAAATCATATATATTCGATGGCGGACATGAAATAAGTGTTCAGTTGATGAAAGAGGCTGGAATTCTTTGATATTTTCGTTTTTTCAGCTGTTTTCCTTATGACTTAAATCATAATTTAAGTTACTTTTTTTAGATAATTTTGTATAGCAGAGTTAATTAAACTTATGGAGATAACATGGGCTTTAAGACAATAATTGAACCATTTAAAATAAAAGAAGTTGAGCCATTAAGTGTTACAACCGAAGAAGAGCGCGATAGATATTTGCTTGATGCACACTATAACCCCTTTATGCTTAAATCTGAACATGTCCTGATAGATTTCCTGACTGATAGCGGAACATCTGCTATGAGCTCGCGTCAATGGGCAGCTATGATGGAAGCCGATGAAGCATATGCAGGATCGAGAAGCTGGCTTAAGATGGAAGCTGTGATAAAGGACTTAACCGGGTATGAATTTATTCTGCCAACTCACCAGGGCAGGGCTGCTGAGAGAATTCTTTACGGCCATTTAGGCGGAAAAGGGAAAGTATTTATCAGCAACACTCACTTTGATACCACAAGAGCTAACATAGAATTCAGCGGAGCTGAGGCATATGATATTCCCGTAGAAGAAGCAAGCCACCCAATGCTTGATAAACCCTTTAAAGGTAACATGGATACCAAAGCCCTTGAAGAACTGATTAAAAAACACGGAGCTGAAAATATCGGGGGAGTAATACTGACAGTTACCAATAACAGCGGCGGCGGCCAGCCGGTTAGTATGGCAAACGCAATTGAGATAAAAAAAATATGCAATAAATATAAAGTGAATTATTTCCTGGATTGCTGCAGAATTGCAGAAAACTCATATTACATAAAACACCGTGAAAAAGGATATGAAAATAAAACATATAAACAGATAGCTCAGGAAATGTTTTCACTGGCAGATGGTTGTGTAATGAGCGCAAAGAAAGATGGTCTTGTTAACATGGGCGGTTTCCTGGCATTGAAGGAAAAGAAGCTGGCTGATGAGTGTACAAATCTGCTTATCATAACCGAGGGGTTTGCAACTTACGGGGGACTCTCCGGCCGCAGCATGGAAGCTATTGCAGTCGGTCTAGATGAAGTCTTTGAGCCTGATTATTTAACGTACAGGATCAGAAGTACCGGATATCTTGGAGAGAAGCTTTACAAAATGGGTGTACCTCTAATTTATCCGATCGGCGGTCATGCTGTATATATAGATGCAGCCGCATTCTACCCCCACTTACCAGTTGAAGAATACCCGGGTCAGGCAATGGTATGTGAGCTATATTTAAAGGGTGGGATTCGCTCAGTTGAAATAGGTTCGGTTATGTTTGGTAAGTATGATTCCGGCGGTAAATTAATTCCCGCGCCAAATGAACTTGTAAGACTTGCAATTCCACGCCGTGTTTATACACAAAGCCATATTGAATATGTCATCGAAGTATTTGAGAAAATGTTCGAAGGCAAAGAAAAAGTTCGTGGTATGAAGATTGTCGAAGAACCCGAGTTCCTAAGGCACTTTACAGCAAAGTTTGAGCGTCTATAATCCTGAGAGACTTGGCGGCCGGAGGCCGGCAAGGAGCGAAGGATCTCATTGATAGAACATAAAGAAAGTGGTGTAGGGCTTTAAAGCTTTACACCACTTTTTATAAAATAAAATATGAATGCTGAATGGATTTATTTAAAAATGGTATGATTGGATCCTTCACTGCGTTCAGGATGACAACTTACCTCCCCCTCAGCTTTTCCACATTCAGATCACTTGAATAACCCTCGGTATATGTTGCCCACGAGTTTGCGGGGTATATCTTCTGCGGGTCTTCGCTATCAACCTTAACATCAAGCTCCATCCCTTCCTGAATTTTGTTCAAATGCAGTGTATCAACAAACCATCCGGCTGATGCTGTGTAAGGAGATGTAAACCCATCGTTAATTTCAAATGTAAAGAATATCATCTTCTTAATATCTCCCCCTTGTATTCCCTGCGATACCGAAATTATCTTCGCCTTGGCGGGTTTAGCAAATGCCTGGCGCTCCTTGTTTTCCTTTGCCCATTTACTTAACCTGCTAAAATCTCGCTTCATCCACCAGAAAATTGCAGCAATTACAAGTATCGGAACTCCGAAGCTCAGGATTAAAATTATGTTACCTGTATCCATAAATATTTATTTATACCGTTAGTTTGAATAATTTATTTTTATCTCAGGCGGTGTCTTTAAAGTCTGGTAGACCACACAGTATCTTTCGGTCAATTTCATCAAGGAATTCATTTCTTCCTCAGTGGCGTTTGTATCGAGCTTAAATGAGAGCCGGATATCCTTAAATCCTACAGGTGCGGCTTTATCAACAGCTAATGTGCCCCTGAAATCTATATCTCCTTCAGCATGTACTGTTCCGGCTTTAATATCTATCCTGAGTGCCGTTGCAACTGCTTTAAGGGTTACACCAGCGCATGCAGTCAATGCCTCAAGCAGCATATCACCCGAGCACAGTTCAATTCCCGTGCCGCCGGTTGCAGGATGGAGTCCTGCAATTGCCGCAAGTTTTTTGCCGGTGCTGATATTGCATGTAACACCTTCACCTAAATTTCCTTCGGCGTGTAAAGTTATTATTGCGGAATCAGGATCTGCTTTATATTTCTCCTTTAAAGGAGCCTGAATTTGACGCAGTTCTTCTGAATTCATTTTTTTATTTATTTCATTCCCGAAAAATAATCATAAATGTAAGAAATAAAAAAGCCCGGCTATTGCCGGGCTTTTTGTGGTATGGATTCCCACTTTCGTGGGAATTGCTATCAAACTGTAAAATCACTGCCTGCTTTTGCAAACAGGTGATCCATCCAGAACTTAGTGAGCTTTTCGAGTACACTGTTGTTCTTTAAACGTGTGTTCAAATTATTGAAGTCAACTTCATCCATATGCTGGTCCTGGTTAAAGCAGGTGAATACAAAGGATTCCTTGCCGGTAACCGGGTCAACGTGCCTCTGCAGACACTGAGCGCAGACTTCCTTCATCATGCACTGCATAGGTGAGTTTATACTTGCAATTGCAGTATGAACAGGATTAATATACGGTTTCAGTAAACTATATCTTGCTTCCTGAACTGCCTTCATCATTCTGTCACTGCCTATCGCAATTATCCTGTTAATATTTTTTAAGTCATACATCGGTTTATCACCCTGATTCGGCTCAAGTCTGCCTTCTGCATAAGCAATCATAGCCTGAACGATATTTGCTGTTATCGCTCTATCCTGCGGCCTGCGGGGAACAATAGTATCACCGAAATCATTCGACCATATTACCTGGTGAGTGCCTTCTTCAACTTCATCACGTTTGAACACATCACTCGTATTCCTGTAACCTGCAAAGTAAACAACTGTATTGCCGGCATCCTTTAATGCTTTAGCTACAGAAAAGAGCACTGCATTACCAAGTCCGCCGCCTGCTAAGAGAACAGTTTCGCCGGTCGGTATTTCTGTCGGTGTTCCCGTGGGGCCCATTACAACAACGCGCTCGCCAATTTTCAATTTGCGGCAAAGCCTTGAGCTTCCCCACATTTCAAGTATTATCAAGCTAAGCAACCCTTTTTCTTTATCGACCCATGCGCCGGTTAACGCAAGTCCTTCCATCATCATTTGCGAGCCGTCAATATTCGGTGATGTAGTTTCATAATTCTGCAGTCTGTAGAACTGACCGGGGTGAAATTTTCTTGCCTGCAGCGGTGCTTTTAAAACTACTTCTACTATAGTAGGTGTTAGGATATTTATAGCTTCAACAACCGCTAAGAATTCGCTGTCAAGCTTTGTAACAAGCTCCTGGTACTTTCCTTCCAGTTCCTTAGGCTGATCTTCCTTAATCACACCCGGGAATATTTTTATCATTTCCTTGAAACCATCTTTTGCTGATGCCATAGCCTTAACAACATTACCTGCATAGCGCGGGTGATTATCACCGTAAACAGAAACATATTTCCCATTTTCATTATATGATGTAAAGAAACCTGTTTCATTCTTTTCAGCTTTTATAAGCTCACCGTTTGCTCCCAGCTTATAGGTCTGGAAGAATTGTTTCCATTCATCAAGTTCAAATGTTCCGGGATGCTCACGCTCATAAATTACATTTGGTGATGTACCAGCGGCGACAATAACTGTCTTAGCCGGAATTGTTACAGTCTCATCAAGATCAATATACTTACCTTCTTCGGTTTTTCCCTGTTTGCGGAATATCATTTCCTTTACTGCGCCAAATTCATTTGGAATAGCTTCTATTGGGCTCATTTTCTCCCAGTAATATATTCCTTCTTCAAGTGATTTTATTACTTCTTCATGGTTAAGCCTGTAAGCAGGTGAATCATTAACAGTCTTTCTATAACAAAGAGTAACGCCGCCCCACTTTCTCACCAGGGGAACAAAATCCGGCTCTTCGCCTGCGGCCGCGGCGCGCTTTCTTTCAGCGCGGATAGCTTTGCCATGCTCTATAAATGTATTTGCAATTCCCTTTTCTTCGTCATCATACATACTGAATACTTTTTCTTCACCAAAATCTTTAACTGATTCTTCGTATCTATCCAGAAACTTTTCTACCTGTATTGGGTAATATGCAAACGCCTCTGTTGTTGTATCAATAGCAGTCAGCCCGCCGCCAATTACGACAGCCGGGAGCTGAAGCATTAAGTTAGCCAGTGAATCCTTTTTGGCTGCGCCGGTAAGCTGCAAAGCCATCAGGAAATCTGATGCTTTGCGAATTCCGCGGATAAGATTATTCTTCATCTTAACTATAGTAGGCTTTCCTGCTCCTGTTGCTATTGCAATGTGGTCGATCCCTAAACGCCATGCGTCATCAATTTCTATTGTTCCGCCAAACCTTATTCCGTCATAAACTTTGAAGTGTTTTCTGCGTGCCAGGGTTAAATATTCAACTTTGAGGAAGTTCTTATCCCATCTTACAGTAATACCGTACTCCGATACACCACCAAAGCCGAGGAATATTCTTTTATCAAGCTCATCCTGAATTTCTTTATAGCTGTATACCGGCTTGGGCTGTATGTAATTACCTTTTGAATCCCTGCCTCCCGTGATATCCGGGTGAACGTGTTCAATTTTCAGGCCATCTACACCAACAACACCAAAGCCTTCATTCAAAAGATACTGCGATAGTGTATAACCTGCCGGACCCATTCCAACGACCATAACATTCTTCCCGTTGTATGGAAGCTCATACGGTCTTTTTACATTGATTGGGTTCCACCTTGTTAAGAGTGAGTAAATTTCAAATCCCCATGGCAGGTATAATACATCTGTTAATGCCCGCGTTTCGATCTGCGGAATATTAACAGGCTCCTGTTTCTGGTATATACAAGCTTTCATACAGTCGTTACATATTCTGTGGCCTGTGCCCGGGCACATGGGGTTATCTATCATGATAATACTAACAGCACCTATTGAGCGGCCTTCATATTTGAGAAGATGCATTTCAGAAATCTTCTCATCAAGCGGGCAGCCGTTAAGCGGAATTCCGAGCGGGTTACGCTTTACCTTGCCGTCTTTTTCATGCATACCTTTTGAGCAGGAATCTTTATTCCTTTCATGACAGAATACACAGTATTCAACTTCGCTCATTACCTCGCGGTTGTTATACCTTTTATCTGTAAGCTTAAAGCCGTCACGTCTTCTTAAAGTCTCTTCTTCTCCGTAAATTTTCTCGGGTAATCCCGGGGTTTCAACTTTGTTATGAACAAGATCATTGTAATCCAGATTCATTGGCTGTTTGTAAAGCACCCAATCCTTAATAGCATGTTTTTGCTTTTGGTCATACATTCTGGCATAGCACCACTTCTGGATAAGCTCAACAGAATTCTTAAGAAATTCATAAAGCCTTTTCTCTTCATCAGTACCGGCAGTATTTTTGTAAGCTTTTATCTCAATATTATCGGTAAGGTCTTTAACGCCATCAGCAGAAGCGGCGAGAGTAAAATAATCATTTGCTTTGCCAAGTAGTTTATTATCAAACTCAAAACCGTTTGGCATTACTTCAAGGTGATTCTTAAAGTGCTGCTCAAGATGCTCCATATCCCTAATCATAGCTGCGGTTGAATTTTCTTCATCCGATTTCCATGGCAGGGCCGGGAATAGTTTTTCTTTTAATACGTCAGTTTTATTGTTCAGCTCTTCAAAATTCATAGCGGCAAGATCGGCCGGCTTGTATTTTTTTATAACACGCTTTATCATAAAGTCGCTTCTGACCTTAAGTATTTCACGCTCTGTTATATTTGCAAGTTTTAATCCTTCAGCCTCTGCGCTGATCCCAAAGAGATCAACGATAAAATCATCCAGAAACCTGGCTGATTCAATTACTATATTAGATGTTTCAATTTCCGCAAAACCTTCGCCTTTTGTATCGCGGTATTTTGCAAATTTTTCAAAAGATGCTGCATCTGCTTTACTGTAGAAAGAGTAGAATTTTTCTGTAAGCTCTTTTAACTTTGATGATTCAAACAGGTCTTCAAATTTTAAGCCATGCTTAAGTTCGAGATCATTCATTAATTGTTGAACTCCTTTAATGGATTTGTAATTTTGTAATTTTTCATTAGAAAGCACTTAGAAGGGTGATGTAATTTTTTAAGCGGATTATTATACGTTATCATTTGATTTTTATCATAAATACAGCCGAAATACAACTCAAAATTAAATATAATATTCATATTAATCTATGATATATGTCATTTTTTGAAAGAGCATTTATACCGGAAAACAGAGAAAAATTGCAATTATTGCTATTCAATTGATTTAAGGGCTGATAAGGGTTATCTTTGTAAAATTTCCTGTCAGAATCATTAAAAATCATATAAAGTAATTGGACTTAGTAAACGAACTCAATTTAGAGCAAAGGAAAGCTGTTGAACAAATAGAGGGGCCGTGCATGATTGTTGCTGGTGCCGGCAGCGGAAAAACAAGGGTTTTAACATATAAAATAGCTTTTTTGATTGAATCAGGTATCAACCCGTTTGAGATGCTTGCGCTTACCTTTACAAATAAAGCGGCAAACGAAATGAAGCAGCGAATTCATAAGTTAGTCGGCGCATCAGCAGAAAGTATATGGATGGGTACTTTCCATTCTGTTTTTGCAAAGATCTTGAGGATTGAAGCACAGCATATCGGGTTTGACCGAAACTTTACTATATATGATGACGATGATTCAGAAAAACTTGTTGAATCCGTCATGAAGGAGCTTGGCTTTCCAACCGATAATCCGAAACCAAGGGCAGTGAATAATTATATCAAGAACTGGAAAAATAAATTGATCCTTCCAGATGAAATTCCAGCTGTTACAAATCCATTTGAAAGAATTGCCCTTCCTGTCTACAGGGAATACCAGAACAGGCTGATAAAGAATAATGCCATGGATTTTGATGACCTGCTTATCAATCCAATAATTTTATTCCGCACAAATCCGGATGTACTTCAAAAATACCAGAACCGCTTTAAGTTCATCTTAGTTGATGAATACCAGGATACAAATAAAGCACAGTATGAAATTGTGAAGATGCTTGCCGAAGGTCATGGGAATATTTCAGTAGTGGGGGATGATGCGCAAAGTATTTACAGGTGGCGCGGAGCGGAGATTGAAAACATCCTGAAGTTTGAATCTGATTTTGAAAAGACCAATGTGTTTAAGCTTGAACAGAATTACCGCTCCACAAAAAGTATACTCTTGCTTGCTGATGAAGTAATAAAGAACAATAAACGGCAAATAAAGAAGACACTGTTCACTGATAATGAAGAAGGCGAGAAGGTTACATTGACGGAAGTATTCAGTGACCGTGATGAAGGTATGATGATCGTTAAGTGGATACTGCACGAAATTCAGAACAGGAAGCTGAATTTCAAGGATTTCGTTGTATTATACCGTACTAACGCTCAGTCAAGAGTAATTGAAGATGCACTCAGGACTAATTCTATTCCATATGTAATAGTAGGAGGTGTAAAATTCTACCAGCGGAAAGAGATCAAGGATGTTCTTGCTTACCTTAAGGTTCTGGTTAATCCAAAGGATGATGAGGCTATGATAAGGATTCTTAAGCTGAGAGAAGGTATCGGAGAGCAGACAGTTGAGAAGATAAGGAATATGGCGAGGGAAATTGCAAAATCAATTGCTGAAGTACTGCTTGCAATGCTTGAAGATAAGGAATCCGGCGCTGAAGAAAAACAAAAAAGAAAAACCAAGATAGAAAATGAGCTCATAAGGGTCGCTGAGATCATCAAAAAGTATAACGAAGTGAAAGAGGGTCTTTCTCCCAGTGAGCTTGCAAGAAGTATTGTTGACGAAATTGGAATACTACGGGAATTAAGAAATGACGGTACCGATGAATCCATGGATAGAATGTACAATGTGCAGGAATTGCTCTCGGGTATTTCAGAATACACCGATAATACTGAAGGCGCAACACTTGAAGGGTTTCTGCAGGAAGTGAGCTTAGTTACTGACCTTGATAAATATGATGACGAGAAAAATGCTGTGACTTTAATGACAACACATTCATCAAAGGGACTTGAGTATCCTGTTGTGTTTATTACGGGACTTGAAGACGGAATATTTCCGCTTTCAAGCTCTATGCTCGAGCAGGAAGAAATGGAAGAAGAGCGGAGGCTATTCTATGTGGCTATTACAAGAGCTATGCAGAAGCTGTATATGACTTATGCATTGCAAAGATACCGTTTTGGTAACGTGAGCTACCAGATGAAATCAAGATTTTTGAATGAGATCGATACAGGCAAGCTTAATTATGTTAAGAGTACTGCCATGACAAGACATAAGAGCCGCTCTCATCAGGAAGAGGGGAGCTCAATTAAATATGAGTATTACAAAAATAAATCCAGTGATGATGTGCTTAATGATATTTTCCGTGAGGATGTGGGAGTTAAAAAGGGCAGCTCGGTATTCCATAACAATTTTGGCAATGGCAGGGTTTTAGATGTAACCGGCAGAGGCGATGCGAAGAAGGCTTCTATTCATTTTGATAAAGTTGGGGTGAAGAATATTATTTTGAAATATGCGAATCTGACGATTAAATAACAAATAATAAATATCAAATAACAAATATTATAAATCAAATTTATAAATTCTTAATATTATAGAAATGAATATAAGCGGAGAAAATGCATTACTTGACAAATCTTTTGTGTTTGCCATTAGAATTATCAGGTTATACCAATATTTGTGTAAAGAAAACAAAGAGTATGTTTTATCAAAGCAAATTTTAAGATGTGGAACATCAATTGGGGCTAATGCAGAAGAAGCTCATGGCGGTATTAGTGATGCTGATTTTTCAAATAAAGTTTCGACAGCATATAAAGAAGCCAGAGAAACTAAATATTGGCTTAAATTATTACATGCAGCAGATTATATTGAGAAAAAATTATTTGATTCATTGTTATTGGATTGTGATGAGTTATGCAAAATATCATATTCAATTATAGATACTACCAGAATTAAGAAGAAAAGCAAAAAAAATCCGAAATAAAAAATAAAAGTTGTTATTTGATATTTATTATTTGATATTTGAACTATGGCATACTATTTATTTAAAACAGAACCAACAGTTTATTCATACTCTGACTTGGAGCGTGATAAAAAGGCTGTTTGGGATGGCGTTACAAGTCCGGGCGGGCTGTTCCAGATCAAAACTGCACGGAAGGGTGATGTTGCTTTTATCTATCATACAGGTAAAGAAAAGCAGGTTGTCGGAATATGTGAAATAACAACTGATCCGTATGTTGACCCCAAAGCTGGTAACCCCAAAATATTCATTTTTGATATTAAGCCAAGACGCAGGCTTCCTAACCCTGTTACTCTTGAAGAGATCAAAAAAGATAAGCGCACATTTGATTCCAGAATTGTTACCGAAGGAAGGCTGTCAGTTCAGCCGGTTCCTGAAAAAGTATGGAATGCAATACTTGAAATATCAGGGCTTGAAGCAAGTACAGTTTTTTCTAAAAATGGTAAATAACTAAATTAATACAATAATATCATGGCAGATACATATTCATTTGATATAGTTTCAGAAATTGACTGGCAGGAAGTTGATAATGCAATCAACCAGACAAGAAAAGAGATTCTTTCAAGGTATGACTTTAAGGGATCTAAAAGCACAATTGAGTATTCTCAAAAAGATAAAACTATAACAATACTGGCTGATGATGACTATAAATCGAAAGCAATTGTTGATATGCTTCAGAATAAGTTTGTCAAGCGGGGGATTCCACTGAAATCTATGCAATTTAAGCCTCAGGAAGAAGCCGGCGGCAGTATGGTAAGGCAGATAATTGAAGTGCTGCAGGGCATCAGTAAAGAGAATGCAAAGCTGATAGTAAAGATAATAAAAGATTCAAAAATAAAGGTTCAGGCAGCTATTCAGGATGAGCAGGTTCGTGTTTCAGGCAGGGATAAAGATATGCTACAGGAAGCAATGGGGCTGGTAAAAAGCGCTGATCTTGATTTTGCCGTTCAATTCACAAACTACAGATAACATTCAATTAACAATGAGCAATTAGCAATGAACAATTTGATAATTAAATACAAATCACACATATTTCTATCTGTGATATATTGTTCATTGATCGTTGTTAATTGTTCATTGCTGGCGCAGCCAAAGCTTGATGTAATTTATATTGATCCCGGTCATGGGGGTAAAGACCCCGGGACTATCGGCGATAAAACCGGCGTACAGGAAAAAAATATCGTCCTGCCGATTGGAATAAAACTTGGCAAATTAATAGAAGAAAAGTATCCTGAGGTAAAAGTAATTTATTCCAGGACAACTGATGAGTACTCGCAGGTTAAGGATAGAACAATTGCAGCAAATAACCAAAGGGCAAAACTTTTTATCAGCATACATGCAAATCACAAGAAGCAGGAAGAAAGTGAGAAGCAGGGATTTGAAGTATATCTTTTAAACAAAGAAAGGTTTCCTGAAGCAGTTGAATTTACAATGAAACAGAATTACCAGATTGCTTTTAGCCAGTTTGGAAGAGATACAATTGATAACTTCATTTTTTCAAGTTTAGCTCAAAGCGGTTATACCAGGCTCAGTGAGTATCTTGCATCTATCATAGAAGTGAACATGCTTGATCACTCTGAATTGATTTCCCGGGGAGTTTACCAGGCGGGGAATTGGGTAACGCTTGGAGCTTCAATGCCTTCAGTTCTTGTGGAAACCGGGTATCTATCCGATATAAACGATGAAAAGTACCTTTCAAGTGATAAAGGACAAAATGATATAGCCATAGCCCTGTTTAGCGCGTTTCAAAATTTCAAAACACTTTACGAATCTCAATAAATCCATTATTTTCAATATTTTAACTATTTCTTTGGTAATTGTAGTTGCTATTACTTTATTTTGCTGTTATATTTACAGTTAAGGTAATCATATAAACCAATATTTTAATAACTATGAGTAACTACATTAAATATATAGCAATCCTTGCAATATTAGTTTTCATTACGGGATGTACCAAAGAGCGCGAAGAGCAAAATAAGACGAGTTTCCAGATATTAGCTGACAAGGAAAAAGAGCTGAATGACCGCGAAGCACGGGTTAAGCTGAAAGAAATTGAACTTGAAGAACGCGAGAAGAAGCTTGGTATGGTTGAAAATAATTCAATGCAGCAGACAACACCAACTGATACCGGGACAACTAATACTCATACAATAACACAGGTGCAGAAAGATTCCGTAAAGAAAGTTGAAGCTGAAAAAAAGAAAGAAAAGAAAAAAGAGATTCAGAAGGAAATAACCAAAAAGTTTGAAAACCCAACTTCGACTGTTAAAGATTACTATGAATATATTCAGCGCGGAATAAACGAATCTGGAAATTTTGACAGCAACATGAAGAAGGCGCATAAGTACTTTCCTTCACGCCCGGTCGATAAAATGAAATCAGGCTATAAGAATACAAAGAATTTCACAATTGTTGAGGAACCTAAGGTATTGAGCCAGAAGGATGATAAAGCAACTGTTGTGTCAAAGGTCAAGCAAACGCAGGTAGTAAAAAAAGACGGTAAAGATACCGAGGTAACAAAAACTCTGACTGTAACTTATAACCTTTCTGCAAATAAGAATGGCGAATGGGTAATAGTAGGTAACTCTGTTAAAGAAGAGTAAAAAAAACAATCTTAGAGAATAAAAAACCCCGGAAACTGCGGGGTTTTTTATTTAATCAAAACTCTATTATTTTGTAAATTCATTTACCTTATCCTGAATCCAAACAGATTCGTTAAACCTGCTGTTAGCCGCTATCTCCTCTTTCAGTTTCGTTAAGCTGATCTTATCACCCTTACCATCGAATATTCTCCATAAAATGTTATAATAATGCAGGAATTTCGTTCCTCTTTCTTTTTGAAGATCTGTAATATTCTTATTTTCCTGGAGGAAATTGCGGTAATTATGGGATAGCTCTTTGGCTATCTCGAAATTTTTCAGTTCATAATTATTCTTGAGAATAAGCAGTTTCACTTTATCCTTATAAAGGAATGTATTTGACTTTATAAGTGAAGAATGCTTTAAAGACTCCCCAAAATTTCTTTTTTCAAATTGTATCAGCGCATTGGCAATTGCAAGCATATTTTTCCTGTGGCTTGGCTGAATGCTTTCAATGTTATCCTCCAGGAATTTGCCGGCTTCAGAAATTCTCCCTACATCAAAATAATTTGCCAGGATATTAAGGAATAGATCACTCCTGATATAATTTTCACCGCTTATTTTATGAAGCTTGTATTTTATATACAGATTATACCATTCGTTAAGCTCAAGCTCAAACTTCCTTGTTCTTTGAAGTCTTAGTTTTCGGGTGCAATAACTGATCAGAAAAATGACTGAGGTCTTTTGAGAGCCTTCGTGAAAGGAATCAATATTTTTCAGAACAAATTCTTTCAGGTTATAATAGCTTTGTTCGTCATTAAAATTCTTCAATGCCAGGTAACCAAGATAATATGTATATACAAGATCTGTGTTTTCGAACTTATTTTGTCTGATATATTCTAATAGCTTTTTATCATTTAAGTTTGAAATAAAGAATTCTGCGAGGTTTACTTTATTTATTATGTTATATGCGTGGCGGTTGGAATCAATATCATTCAGCGATAAGAAGAGATCCGATAAGAAGAAAAAAATAAGGTACTCGGTCCGTTTATATATATTCAGTGCAATTTTATGCTGCATTCCTCTTTCAAGATGAAACATAATGTTTTTCCATTCAACCAGGAATTTATCAAGGTAATATTGATAATGTTTCTCGCTGCCATCAAGATATGCTGTAACTTCATCGTATTTTGAAATAAATATGCTGTCAAGCTTCCTTATATCCAGCTCTTCCAGGATTATCTTATCATAAGTTTCTTTTTGCGAGAAAACATTCAAAATTACTATAAATTTTTCCGCCTCCTTATAGATATCGCTCAAAAGCTTTCTTGTTTTAGAATCATCGTATGCTGAACTGCCATAAACAGCCCTATAAATGCTTTCTTTTGTCAAAGAGTCAGAATCAAATACCGGATGATACTTTTTCAAAAATCTATAAAGTTTTGGAAGGTTCTTATGAGATGTAAATGCTGATGAATCCAGGTATTTTCCGAATTGCTGAAATTCTTTATTGCTCAGAGACCCTAATATATCTATAGCTTTGCTTTGTATCATTTGAGATTTAAATTTTCACAATAACGAAAGGTTTTACATACAAAAATAGCAAAAAAAGAATGAAATACGAAAAAATGGTAATTAACAGGTGATATTTAATTTTTCACAATCAATAAAACTCCCTTTTGAAAAAACTGACTTTAAATGTAGTTTTGATGAACATTACATCAGAAATGTAATGACAATTAATTGTACATATTATATGAGTCATACTATGAATTTGTTTCGTGAATTGAAGTATTCGCTCCTTATTGTAATAACTTTATTTTGTGTAAAAAGTGTTTATTCGCAGGTAAATACAGAATGGATTGCAAGGTACAACAGAGCAGGGAATTCCGGAGATTACGCCAGTTCGCTTAAGATTGATGCATTGGGAAACACATATGTTGCCGGGTCCTCCCAGGATCCGCAGGGTTTTGAAGATTGCACGGTTATCAAATACAATTCTGCAGGAATTCTGTTATGGGTTCAGCATTATTTGGGAGCGGGCAATGGTACAGATTACTTAAACGCATTAACACTTGATGCCTCAGGTAATGTTTACGCTACCGGCAGTTCCTGGTCTGACTCTACTGCACGTTATGATTGCCTGACAATTAAATACAATACTAACGGAGTGCTTCAATGGGCTTCAAAGTACAACGGTTTTAATCTTAACGATGATGGAAGAAGTATTGTTGTTGATAACAGCGGAAACGTTTATGTTACCGGTAAAAGCGACTCAGCGGCAGTAAATTCGGGTGGATTCATGACCTTAAAATACAGCAGCGCGGGTGTACTGCAATGGGCGGTCAGAAAATTCGGGTCGTTAAACAGTTTTGATGCCGCTGTATCCATTGCGGTCGATAACCTTGCTAATGTTTTCATCACAGGAAGCAACAGGATTAACCCTAATAATACAGATTATGTTACGATTAAATATAATTCCAATGGTGCAGAGCAATGGTTAGCAAGATATTACGGTCCCGGTAATGCCAATGATGATGTTAAATCTTTAGTGCTGGATACTTCCGGGAATGTATATATAACCGGTGTAAGCTGGGGGAACGGCAACAGCGATTGTGCCACTATTAAATATAATTCAGCAGGAGCGCAATTATGGACTGCAAGATACAACGGAAGCGCAAATGATTATGATGAGGCTTCATCTATTGCTGTTGACGCTTACGGAAATGTATTTATTACAGGCAGAACGGCTATTTCACCCGCTAACTACGATATGCTTACGTTAAAATATAATTCTTCGGGCACACAGCAATGGGCTAACACTTATAATGGTTCCGGAAATCGTTTTGATGTGGGTAACGAAATAGTCTGCGATAATGCCGGAAATATATATGTAACCGGTAATACCCAGACGGATACTATTGGAACAACAGATTACACGACTATAAAATACAATACATCAGGTGTGCTGCAATGGTCTAAAAATTATGATGGCGGCACAAATTTATATGATTATGTTGTTGGTATAAAGCTTAATGCTTTTAATGATGTATTTGTTACTGGCTCGAGCATTGGGCCAGGTACCGGCTATGATATTGTTACGATTAAATATTCACAGGTTGTAGCCGTCAACACAATTTCTAATCTTCTGCCTAATAAAAATAAGCTTTATCAAAACTATCCAAACCCGTTTAATCCTTCCACTGGAATAAGATTCGATATTCCTCAATCTGCAATAGTAAAAATAACAATCTATAATATACTAGGCAGAATAGTGCAAATGCTAACAAATGAATTTAAAACTGCAGGCAGCTATGAAATAAATTTTGATGCTTCGACTCTGGCAAGCGGTACGTATTTCTATAAGATTACAGCAGGGAACTTTACGGATATCAGGAAAATGGTTTTACTTAAATAACGAAGTATTTAAGTAATCTTGTTTCTAAGGTTATAAAATAAATTCAAAAAAACTAAATGAATAATTTTAAAATGAAAAAAATTACAGGCTTTCTTCTTCTTTCATTTATCTTAACTGCGGGATTACTTTCTCAGCAGGGTAATATCAAAGGTATAATGAATCAAACGGATTTCAACTCGGCAGAAATACAAAATATAACAGGTGAGCTGAGCAAAGCAAGGCTGAATAATGATGCAGTGGATGAGTTGAAATACATAAATAAATTAAAATCATTTTACGGTGAAACTAAAAATGAAGGTATACCGGATGTTTCAATCATTCCGGGTGATATGACAGTTGATAATAAGATACTTCACGGGAATTCTACTTCACAGTTTAATTCCTTTCTTGATGGGCCGAACGTGAAAACTATTGCAACTCAAACCTCAAGCCGGTCAAACACACTATTTGCAGCAACAACTAAATTCTATGATTCAAATTATGACATCATTAGGATATTCGCCTCATATGATAATGGTGTAAGCTGGGTTCTGAAAGGCTACTCCTATCTTGGCGCACGGTTTAGAACGGGTGAGCTGGATATTGAACCAATAATCGGCGGTACCGATACAGTCCTGTTTTGTGCCGCAGGATATACCATTGGAAGCCATGTTGCATCTGTTTTTTTTAGTTTTAACCTTACAACAGGAGCGCAAAGCTTTAACACTTGGAGTCACTGGGGTTCTGCCTACACAAATGTAAGCGTATATAATCCCAGGATAACAAGCGACAACTCAGTTTATGCAGGCGCCTATATATATCTTAGCGTTTCAGTTGATTCATTGAGAAGTGATGGCATTAAGAACGTATACCAGCGGTTTGCAATGGTTTTTAACCCGCTCAATAACATCTTCCAATTGACTTACCGGAATAGCCAAAGCTTCTACTGGTATGGTTCAACTCCTAACGGGGCCAATTATTACATTTGGCAGGATATTTGCTTTTACAGATCGCAAAACGGTACGGACAGGGTTTATACCATTTTTAATATTCCCGCTTACAGTTATTTGTATTCGGCTTACAGTGATAATTATGGTCTATCGCCTGCGGGAAATTCAACATATTCCGATGGCTTGAAAATTGATGAGCCGCATGTTGTTTCCAGTGGGGGACCTTCCAATCAAAACATTGCAATTGCATACAGGGTACTTACAGCCAATTCCAATAACTATGATTTCAAATGTTTGTTTTCATCAAACGGCGGAACTTCTTTTTCAAATTTTACAAATACATACGTTGAAGGCTCAAACCAGGTTTCCTGCAAATATATTGATGTTCAGGCAATAAAGCTTTCACAAGGCAAATGTAAGTTCGCCTACACAACTTATAATGACCTGAATATATATTATACCGGAAATATTAATAATACTTCTTATGAGCCAACAAGCTCTTTTGTTGCAGACTTGCTATATCCGGTGAATTCATATGGAAAATTAAGGGCAGGCTATACCGGCAATTCATTTGTAAATGGGTGCATGGTATTATATAATTCGGAATTTTCAAATCAAACACTTTGTGTTACTGATTTTTGTTTACAGCAAACTAAGGCAAATGTTGAACCCGGTCCCGGCGAATTTCATATGGAAAATTATCCAAATCCATTTAATCCGGTTACAACAATAAAATATTCAATTCCGGCTGAATCAAAAGTAAAAATTACCGTGTATGATCTTCTGGGTAAAGAAATTAGTGTCTTAGTAGATGAAAATCTAAAAGCCGGTGATCATGAAGTGAGATTTGATGCATCAGCTCTTGCAAGCGGTACTTATTTCTACAAAATTGAAGCAGGAAGTGTTATAAATATCAAAAAAATGATACTCGTAAAATAGCAAAGCTATTTTGCAGCCTTGTTTCTAAGGTTAATAAAATGATTTTTTGGGGAATTTAAAAACATATAATAAAAGGAGCAAAAATGCATTTCAAGATCTTCATGTTTTTTTTAGTTTCAGTCTTCATTTCCGCAGCGGCATATTCGCAGTCATGGTCGCCGCTTGTCAGCGGAACAACAACTACACTTCGGGGAGTTCACTTTCCAAATGAGCAAACAGGTTATATTGTAGGAGCTAATAATGTTTTACGCAAAACGACAAACGGCGGGCTCAACTGGGTGGCACAAAACAGTTCATTGATTGGAAATTTTGACCTTAATTGTGTTTACTTTGCAACACCCGATATTGGCTGGGTATGTGCCACCAATAACAGGATTGTTTACACAAACAACGGAGGGGCTACGTGGAGCCTGCAATCCACCGGCTCGCAAACAAATATCCTGTATTCACTGCATTTCATCAATTCACAAACAGGATGGGTTGTTGGCGAAGATGGCTACATGAGAAGGACAGTTAATGGCGGAATAAACTGGCTTTCCCAAGGGAGCGGTACGGCTAATACTCTGCTCTCGGTATATTTCCCAGGCGGCGCTAACGGCTGGATAGCGGGCGAATCAGGTAACATCAGGCGTTCATTTGACTATGGTGTGAACTGGGCCCCGCAAACCAGTCAGCCAAACCTCATAAATTCCGTCTACTTTGTTGATGATAACACCGGGTTTGTTGTTGGGCAGAACGGGCTTATCAGGAAAACCGTAAACGGGGGGACAGGCTGGAGCACTCTCACAAGCGGTGTTATTCAGGAATTCCGGGATGTGCATTTCATCAATGCAAATACCGGGTGGATAGTTGGTTTTACCAATACCATAATCAAAACAACCAACGGAGGCTCTTCATGGCTTTCGGATATTTCAGGAACAAATGCGGGATTCTTTTCAGTTCATTTCCCTTCGGCAAATGTGGGTTATGTTGTTGGAACTGCAGGAAACCTGTTTAAATATAGCGCTACCACTTCAGTGAACACATACAGCAGTGAAGTACCTTCAGATTTTAAACTGTACAATAATTACCCAAACCCGTTTAATCCATCTACAACCATTAAGTTTGATATTGCGGATATTTCAAATGTAAAGATCTCTGTATATGATCTTCTTGGTAGGGAAGTAAGAACACTGGTGAATGAAGAGCTCGGAGCGGGTAAGTATACTGTTAATTTTGATGCATCAAATCTTGCAAGCGGAACATACTTTTACAGCATCAATGCAGGTGAATATAAAGACGTTAAGAAAATGATTCTCATCAAATAGCATCGGTAGTTAATTGAAGCAGGGCGATGTTCTCCTGCCCTGCTTTTTATTTATTTAAGATAAAATAATGTAAAATAATGAAATCAAAAAAAAATGTTTTAATATTCTGTGTATTTATCTTGATGTTCATCTTTATTTCGGGCCTTAAGAGTCAAACAATCCATTTTTGCGAGTCAAAGAGCACTGATGGAGTGCCTGTTGGCGAAAATACCAAGTTTAAATATGATGCGTATAAGGATAATGTAATTTATATTCTGGTTAATTTTCCCGCAGCATATGGATGCAACCAAATTAAATTCAGAAGAGAAAAATTAGGCGAGCCGGGCCCCGTTTCCTGGGTAGATATAGATCCTTCTGCTACATGGGTCTGTTTTGAAATGGATATGCCTCAATGGGGTGACTATACGTTAAGTGTTATTGG
Organism: Ignavibacteria bacterium; assembly: GCA_039933555.1. Lineage (GTDB taxonomy): Bacteria > Bacteroidota > Ignavibacteria > Tepidaquicellales > OLB5 > OLB5. The sequence continues at coordinate 13,563 of JBDTNV010000002.1, read as the reverse complement.
CTGTAATGATGAAACAATAGGAAAAGGTACAGTCACAATGGTGTATAAGCAATAGTAATTTTTCGTTTTAAATGAGCATAAAAATTAATTATCTAAATTATGACAAAGAGAAAAATATATATATCACAAGTTTCGACTATAGCATTAATAATTCTAGTTAAGTTTTCATTTGTAATACTATTCTCGTCCTGCGGCGCAAAGGAAAAACTTGAAAAACTGAGCGATAAGAAAGAAAGTAACTCCAAAAATGAAAGCAAAAGTGTTGATGCGCCAAGATATTATTACCCGGTAACAACTACTGATAAAGATAATTCTGCATCAAGCATAGATACAGCGAAGCTTTCAACATATTCAGGTACATTGCTGAAAGCTAAGGAGCCTATAATTTATTCAATTAGTGAAGGACATGATGTATACAGGCTGATGCAGTTCAACGGGTTTGATAAATGTACAATTGTATCACTTCATAAAGATAAGGATAACATATGGTTAACATGCAGAATACTCTCAAGGGCGGCATTCTTAAAACCGCAGAGTAATGGAAAGTATGTTCCGGCAATTAATCCGGATGGCTCGCTTGATACAACTAAAGAAATTTCTTATGCAGAATATGAGTCAATGAGTGATATGCCTGTGAAACTTGAATTTATCAAAAATATTACTGGTTCAGCAGAAAATACAAACTGGGAGGAACTTGGAAATTTGATAAAGGATTCAGGGTTTTTTGAAATGCCTTCTTATCTAAATGAAAAACCAGATAAATCTAAAATGTCTTTCAGTATCTTGGAAGCAAGGATCAATAATAAATACTGGATCGTTGAGAGGAATAACGCAGATGGTAATTTCAAGAAATGCTGCGATTATCTTCTGGGGCTAAACACTAAATAATATTTTTTGCTATGTTATTTCGTCTATTTTCTTTATCAGCCATTTGCTTTCGCCAATGTTTTTGTTAGTGCTAACTTCATTTCTCAACTCAAGAGCAAGTTTCTTATCAGGCTCTTTATTGGCCAGCTTTACAAGGCGGTTTAGATAGAGAAGGAAATTCATGCTTTTTTCCTTCACCTGTTCATGCATGCTTTCACTTTTTTCCATGGATTTCCTGTAATTTGCAATATTTTCTAGAGCTGTTTCATAGTTTTTGAGTTCAAAATTATTTTTCAGTATAAGAATCTTTAAACTATCTTTATATAGTTTTGTGTTTGATTTAAGTTGTGATGCGCTTACTAATGATCTTGTGAATTCTCCCTTTTCAAACTCAATCATTGCATTGCATAAGCTAAGCATATTTTTACGGTGGATCGGCTGAATTACCTGGATGTTCTCATTCAGGAATTCTGCCGCTTCTCTGATTTTGCCCATATTGAAGTAATTCCCCAGGATATGAAGGAAAAGGTCAATTCTTAAATAATTTTCACCACTTAACCTGTACAGTTTGCTCTTTATATAAACATTGTAATTCTCACTTAATTCAGATTCAAACCCCTGCCTGTTCATTGCAGCTTTTCTAACACAATAATTTATCAGAAATGTGACGGCTGCCCGCCTGCTGTTTTCATGTAAAAGTTTCAGATTATTGAAGACAAGCTTCTTAAGGTCAAAATAGTACTTTTCCTGGTCTATGTTATTGAATGCATGAAAAGATAAATAGTATATCCGCAGAATTATGTTCTCCGGGAAGTTCTTTTCTATATATCTGAATAATTTTTCTGTATCCAGGTTTGAAATAAATTCTTGTGCCAAATTCACTTTTTGAGACAAATTATATCTTGCCAAATTTGCATTCATATCCTGCAAAGTTGTAAACATATCCGATAGTAAATAGAATATAATGTACTCTGCTCTCTTATATACATTTAATGCAATTTTATGCTGCATTCCTCTTTCAAGATGGAATGAAATATTTATCCACTCTATAATGTGTTTTTCCAGGAATTGATAAGAGTGGGCGCCTTCGGAATCTAGAAATGAATTTATTTCATCATATTTCGCGTAAAACAGGTTGTCCAGAGTCCTTGAATCGAATTCATCAAGTAATATCTTATCGTTGATGAGCTTATTTTTCCTCAAATGTGTAATTGATATGTAGCTCTCAGCTTCTTTGTACATGTCAGATAAGAGTTTCCTTACTTTAGAATCACTGTACTGTGCAGATTCTGGGTAAACTGCTTTATGAATATTCAATTTGGAAAGATTGGGGCTTTCATACGATGGATAATATCTTTTAAGATACCCATAGAGCTTCTTCAAGTTCCTGTTTGAAACAAAGAATGTATCAAGATATTTACCGAATTGATTAAATTCTTTTGCGTTTAAGCTTCCAAGTATATCCAGGGCTTTACTTTGAAGCTTGTTCTGTGTACCGGTTTTATTCACAATTCATATAATTAATATACAAAAATAGCTAAAAAAATCAAAAAAACCGCAATAATAGGAAGTAATATGCAATTTAGAATCATTCACATTCCGGAAATTTCATTTTGAATAGTGTGGAACAATTAATGTATTTTTGCTCTGTAAAGTTTGTACTGCCTGAGATGCAGTTTTGTTCTCGTAAAGATGAATAAGTTCTAAAAAATAATCAGGAGAAAAATAAATGGAATTTTTTAAAGACGGAATTAAACTGTTTTTGTTTTTTTGTTTAACAATGATAAATATTTCTTATTCGCAGGTTTTCAATAATGATGTTACAGATGTTTATGGTTTTCAATCTCATAACGGGATATTAGGAAATTTATCGGGACCCGGAAAGTATGTCGCAATTCCTCCCAATGCAGCATTAAATCCGGAGCTTGCAGGTACAGTTGAAGCGTGGATATATTTAAATTCTTTGAATCCCAATGATTCATATATACTTCAGAAAGGGACCCTGTTGGAATTTGGGATTACAGGTGCAGGGAAAATTTTCCTGAAATTAAATAATACTTCATTTGTTACCGATACAACTGTTCAGCTTAACAGCTGGGTTCATGTTGCTGCATCATGGATAAATTTTAATCCGAACTTTCACATTTCTCTTTTTAAGAACGGGAACCAGGTTGCAAATATAATTTCACCGGCAGTATTATCGGCAAATTCTGATTCACTGACAATTGGCGGCAGCAGATTAACACCCGGATCATATTTGAACGGTTACGTTGACGAGGTTAGATTATGGAATACACTTTCTGATGTGAGCCGGATTTCCACCAACAGGTTTGTTGGATTAGGAGGAGAAGCATCTGCTAATTTTGATTCTGCAATTACCGGCGGACAAATTTATAACGGGTTAAAAGCTTCGTGGACCTTTAATATTTTCGGGCAAACAGTATTTGAGAACATTAATAATTATAACGGCTATTTGAGAGGTGGAGCCCAGCAGTTGTATACTAATATCCAGGGCCAGCCCATACCATATAATCTGGCATTGTATTTTCCAGGCAGGGCAATTGACTATGTAAAGGTTGCCGATAATAGCGCATTAAATTTATCATCGGGAGGAACGATTGAATTATGGATTGCGACTGTCGGTACATCTACTCCAATAACAATTCTTGCAAAAGGTAATACACTCGGAAATACTTCTTACCGCCTTTTTATTGATGCCTCAGGAATTCTGAAATTTCAGATTGGTCCAAACAACATAATTTCAGGTCCACTTTTGCCGGCATCAAACTGGTTTCATATAGCAGTAGCATGGAGTTATTCATCAGGTACTTATACTGTAAAATTCTATCTTAATGGTCAATTTACCGGAGAGAATACAATAACTACAGTTATGCCGGTAAATACCAGTGAATTAAGGTTTGGAAGCTGGCAATGGGATGAGAATACATATTTTACCGGATGGATGGACGAGATCAGAATATGGTCGAGAGAAATGACAAATGAAGAAATCAAAATAAATATGTTTAATTCAGTAAGATCAGAGACATTAACCGGACCGCTTGCAGCTGCGTGGGATTTTGAAGGGAATCTGAGAAATTATTTATCAGTTGGCTTATTGTATGCAACATTTAAAACAGATAATCCTTCAGGCCGGTCCGGCTGTCGTTTCAGCGGGTATAATGCCGAATTTGTAGGCGGTCCTTTAACGGATTTCTATGATGCACACTCCACAACTATAAACAGGGGTGATAATCCTGATAATCCTTTCCCGGCAGGATTTTCTATCAGGGTACCAAACAAAACCATTGATCAGTTCGCAACGGTATACGATACCATTTACATTCCGGGCAATGTTTCGCTATCTGTAATAGAGGTTTTTCTTTCTTTACAGCACCCTAATATTGGCGGTATTGTAGTTAAATTAAAAGCTCCGAACGGACAGGAGAGAATACTGGAAAACGGAACCGGAGGTTATGGAAGGAACATACTTACTTTTTTCAAAGACGGACAGGAACCATTAACCGAATTTTATCCCCCATGGTCTTACCTTGCAGGACCATTTAATTCTTTTGGGAATTTTGGCAATACTGCCGCTCAGGGTAACTGGGTTCTGAGCATTCAGCATTCCAGCTCTATGCCTTCAGCTCTCCTCTTAGGCTGGGGGTTAAGAATAAATAATTCCATTACAGGAATTAGTTCTGTATCAAACATTATACCGGGAAAATTTGAACTCTTTCAGTGTTATCCAAATCCGTTTAACCCTTCAACTGAATTCAAATTCAATTTGCCAATTGATGTAAACGTTAAGATTTCAATATTTGATTTGCTTGGCAAAGAAATAGATGTTATAACTGATGAATTCCGAAAAGCCGGGGAGTATAAAGTTAAATACGATGCCGGTACTCTATCCAGCGGCGTTTATTTCTATACAATAAAGGCGGGCAGTTTTTCTGATTCAAAGAAAATGATCTTGATAAAATAGCGGAGCTATTTTTGAAACCTGGCAGCGACAGGTGGTTAAAATAAACAATTAAAATATTACTCAGTTTCATAATTAAACGAAACCAAAAAAATAAATATAAAGCCATGAACATCTACATTAGTAACCTCATAAAAATTTTTAAAAGTAAGAATTATTCTTCTTAAGTTTCCCTATTAGATTCATTTTTGTGGTGCAAAAGCAGGGTTTTTTTACCTGCTTTTGTGTTTTTCAAGCAATTCTCTGGTATTTTTTCATAAAAATTTAATCCCTATTTTTGTATTTCCCACAATAAAACATAATTTTTAATATAGAAAGCAGCGGTTAATGAGCGTTTTAGTAAATAAAAACACAAGATTAATGGTACAGGGCATAACCGGCTCTGAAGGTTCCTTTCATACAAGACAAATGATTGAATACGGTACCAATGTTGTTGCTGGCGTGACACCCGGCAAAGGCGGAACAATGTTCGATGATAAAGTGCCTGTCTATAATACATGCAAAGAGGCAGTTGAAAAAGCCGGAGCAAATACTGCGGTCATTTTTGTGCCTCCCGCGTTTGCACTGGATGCAATACTTGAAGCAGCTGATTCCGGTGTAGATGTTATTGTAACAATTACAGAAGGTATTCCTACTAAGGATATGATAACTGCTAAGAATTATCTTGAAGATATCAATAAAGCGGGAAGAAATGTTAGAATGATTGGACCTAATTGCCCCGGAATAATTACACCCGGTGAATGTAAAATTGGTATTATGCCTGGGTTCATACATTTACCCGGTAGAGTTGGTTTAATTTCCAGAAGCGGTACTTTGACGTATGAAGCTGTTGCGCAGTTAACTGCTTTGGGATTAGGACAATCAACCTGTATTGGTATAGGCGGTGATCCTATCATAGGGACTAACTTTATTGATGCAATGAGACTTTTTAATGAAGATAAAAGTACAGATGCTATAATTATGATCGGTGAAATTGGCGGAAACGCAGAAGAAACATGTGCTGAATACGTAAAGAAATATGTAACAAAACCTGTTGTAGGCTTTATTGCCGGCAGGACTGCGCCTCCGGGAAGAAGAATGGGGCATGCCGGTGCTATCATAGCAGGCGGAAAAGGAACCGCAGAAGATAAGATCAAAGCATTAAAAGATGCAGGGATCTATGTAGCTGAATCACCTGCAGAAATGGGTTCAATGGTAAAATTAGCTCTGGATGAAGCAAAAGCTAAGAAGGCAAAAACAAAAACTACGGTCAAATCAACAAAAAAGAAAATATCAAAATCTGCTAAGATTAAACCGTCATCAGTAAAGAAAAGCAAAACAAACAGCAATGTCACTAAGAAAAAAACAAAAGTTTCAAAAAGCGTAAAACCAAAGGCTAAAAAACAGATAAAAAGGAAAAAGAAATAGGTAATTTATTTCCATAATTTATTTCAGATTCCAATATTATTAGATGCTGAACCCCATTTCAGCATGACAAGGATAATTAAAATGAATTACACAATAATTCGAATAAAAAACGCCAGGTTTTATGCTCACCATGGAGTTCTTGATGCAGAAAGAATGAGCGGCGGGCTCTTTGAAATTGATGCAGAAATGACCTGCGATGTAACTGAAGCTGAGGCAGAAGATAATCTTAAAAAGACATTAGATTACGAAATGGCATATAAATTTATCAAAGAAGTAATTTCACAGGAAAAATTCTTTCTGATTGAAGCGCTCGCATACAGGATTGCCCTTAAGATAATTGAGAATTTCTCAATGGTTCAAAAGGTTGTAATTAATGTTCGCAAACCCTCACCGCCTGTAGGGGGATTAACAGATTATGTCGAAGTCGAGCATTCTGAATACAGGCATGCAGTTAAAGATGAACAATAATTGATAGCAGAAAAAGCAGTACTGGGATTTGGTTCAAATATGGGGAACAGGTTTCTAAATATTAAGAGAGCTTTAAGAACCCTTTCATTAAACAAAGATCTTAATCTACTTGCAGTTTCAAAAATTTATGAAACTGAGCCTTGGGGATATAAAAAACAAAACAACTTCTTAAATTGCGCTGCAGTATTCCTGTGCAGGCTGGAACCAGCTGAACTTCTGGTACTTTTAAAAAGTTATGAAATCGATGCAGGCAGGAAGGATAACAGCAAGTGGCAGGCAAGAGAAATTGATATTGATGTCCTTTTTTATGGAAGCAAAATAATTAATGAATATAAGCTAAAAGTTCCGCATCCGTGTATTCAGCAAAGGAATTTTGTTCTTAAACCCCTTGTTGAACTAATACCGGGGTTTATTCATCCAATTCTTAATAAAAGTATAAAAAGCCTTTATGAGAAAAGTACAGATAATTGTAAAGTTAAAGAAGTAATATCATTTGATTAGTAATATTTCCAATACAAGTTTAAGTTATATTGCTGTAGAGGGTGTTATTGGCGCAGGCAAAACATCAATTGCGCAAATGCTCTCAGAGCGGCTTAATGCCAAGCTGATACTTGAAAACTTTGAAGATAACCCTTTTCTTGAAAAATTTTACATCAGGCCCGAGGAATATGCTCTTAGAACACAAATGTTCTTTCTGCTTGAAAGGTATACCCAGCTTCAGAATGTTCACCAGAAAGAGCTTTTCCAGAATTTTGTTGTAAGCGATTATATTTTTGAAAAAGACAAGATTTTTGCATATTTAAATCTTAGTGACGACGAGTTAAAGATATATGAACTGGTTGTTCAGGGACTTGATAAAGGGATAGTTGTACCGGACCTAGTTATTTACCTGCAGTCTTCGGTTGAAAGACTTATGCAGAATATTAGAAAGAGACAAAGAGAGATTGAAAAAGAAATCAGCGAAGAATATATTAACAGCCTGAATGAAGCTTATAATTATTTCTTTTCGAGATATAAAGCAACTAAAATTATGATTGTGAACTGCGAAGAAACTGATTTTGTGAATAACACAGCGGATTTTGATGACTTGGTAAACGAAATTTTTAAATCAGATCAATCGGCTGTAAAATATTATAACCCTTCACTTAGGAAAGCAGCCCAATAATGCGCTATGTAATAATTGCAATACTTTTATATTTTGTATTTCTATTTATCAGAAGATTTCTCAGAAATTTATCTAGGCAAAACACCGGTCAGCAGAACAACGGTAAACCCGGCAAAGAAAATACCTCTCAAAAGAAATCTTATGATGTAAATATGATACAGGATGCTGAGTTTCGCGAAGTGAAGAAAGACTGAGCGCTTTGGTTTGAGCAAGATAGAAAAGATACTCGGGGATTTTGGATTAAAAATATTCAAGGGATTTGTTCTTGAAAAAGACGTATCACCCTCACATGAAGAACTAGTAAACATTAAAAATATTTTAGTTATAGTAAGGCACCAGCTTGGTGATATGTTATGCTCTTTACCTATGATGCGCGCCTTAAGAAATTATTATCCTGAAGCAGAAATTACTCTCGTTACAAAAAGCTCTACGAAGTTTAAGGAAATTTTTGAAAACAATTTCTCACCTGTTGATAATGTGATTTTGTATGAATATGGATTTGAGAAGTTTGTAGAGTTAATTAAGATCCTACGTGAGAAGAAACCGCAGCTTGCTTTAGTGCCATCTTCGGTAATATTTTCGGCTTCGAATCATTTAATTGCATATTATTCCCAGGCTAAATTCCGGGCCGGGGTCAGGTCAAAAGATTTTGAGCAGAATAAAATAGGTTACACTCTTAACATCAAAAAAGACTTTTTATGGGATTCCAAGAAAGTTCATCAGATCGAAAGGAATCTTGATGTTATATGGCAGCTTGGGATTCCACGCAGTGAAAGCTCGATAAAGTTAAAACTAACCCCTGAGACAGAAAATTTTGCAGCAGAATACTACTCATCTAACTTTCCTGAAAGCCGTAGAATGGTGATCGGATTGCACCCCGGCGCAGCCAAGGAGCAAAATGTGTGGCCACCCGAAAAATTTGCTGAGTTGATGGAGTTACTATATAGAAGAACAAGTGCATATTTCTATATTTCCGAGGGCCCGGATGACAAGAAGTATATCGAAAACCTTGAAAAGAGCTTAAAAAACAAATACCCGCATGTTACATACTCTAAATATTATGGGGAATTGATGAAAAATGCTGCAAATATCAGCAAAACCTCCCTATTTATATCAAATGATACGGGAATTATGCATCTTGCGTCTGGATTTGATATCCCTGTTATTGGGCTATTTGGGCCTACAAAAGCATATGAATGGGGTCCTATTGGTGTAAATAAAGCTTCGATTCAGGCATCCGGAGAAAATATAAAAAATATTGATGTTTTGAATGTATTTGAAACTGCAATGCCCTATTTAAGTGTTTAAATTATTATAGTTTGAAGCGATTTCCGGCTCTTTTACGGGACATTTTGTCTTGACATTTCTTACTTCTCAATATATATTGCTGTATAAAGAGGGTAAAAAATTATAGAATAATTGTTAGAGGTTTGAATTTCGGTTTTATAAAAACGGATGCCGCTAGCAATATATTTTGTAAGGATTTTTATAAAGCCGAATTGAACTATTTATTCAATTTCGGTTTTTTTATTTTAAAAAATTAATATTACCAGAATGAAATCATTCAAAAATTCCCTGATTGCTCTAATTATTCTTACCGGTGCAAATATTTTTGCACAGGGAAGTGATATTTTTACAAAAAGCTCAACAGGTACCGATAAAAAAGGACCTGAATTGAGCGATTATCTCTTTGGTGAAGTAAAACCGGATTATAAAATACTAACCTCTAACTCATCATACATAGAGCTTGAGTACTACCCTGCAGATGTTAACGAACAAAAATTGTTTAGTAATAATGAATATTTATCTACTTTTGAATTTCAAAATGGGGTAGATAATGACATTACGAAATCTGGGAGCCCGGATTTGAGGTACAGAAACTTCTCAATTTTTCTCCCTTCCGAAAAAGGTAATACGATACAGGTATTAGATTTTGATGTAAAAGAAGTACAAAATATAAACATTGCGCCGGTACCGCAGATTGGTTTTTTTGATCCGAATGTAAGAAGCTTTGAAAACATTTTTTACACTTACAATAAGAATGCTGAATATTCCCAGAATAAATTTCTTCCGGAAAATTTTGTAAGCTTAACCGGAGAGGGTCCATTAAGGGACCTTGTAACAGGAAATGTAGTAATATATCCGATTCAATATAACCCCGTAACAAAAACTATCAAATATTATTCCAGGGTAAGGATACGAATAAATTTTGGTGAAACACCGGCCCAGTTAAACAGACCCAGAAGCAAAGAAGAGATGTCATTGCTGTCAAACAGCGGAATTAATTCTAATACAGCGGTTAACTGGGTTAATCTAAAATATAAAAATGCCTTTAAAGACAGGCTGGTTACAAACAGCGTACTAACCACAGGCGATTGGTATAAGATTGAGATTAAAGACAATAATGCCGGAAACAGCGAAGGTATTTATAAAATTTCAAAAAGTTTTCTCGAAAGCGGCGGTATAAGTCTAAACGGTGTTGACCCAAGAACAATTAAGATTTACGGAAATGGCGGCGATCTCTTAGGCGAAAGAATGGGTTTATCCAGGCCCAACGACCTTGTTGAAAATGCTATATATATAGAAGGTGAAAATGATGGTGTCTTTGATAATAATGATTACATATTATTCTATGGAAGGTCTGTTAATAACTGGACCTATGATACTACAAATAATACGTTTAATCATTATGTAAATTATTACACAAGGAGTAATTACTATTGGATTAGTTTTAATACTCCTAATAACGGTAAAAGAATGGTATTAACGCCTTCTGAAACCAGCAATACTCCCATAGTTCCTTCTTCATTTACAGAAAGAATATTTACTGAGCCCGATGAAGCGAACCTGATAAGTGAAGGTAACCTTTGGCTTAGTTTTGGTAAACGGCCCGGGCAATCTTTTGAGTGGAATACTACATTAACAGGACTCGAAAATGGGTCTGATATTTTTTACCGTACTAAATTGGCACAACGTGTAGTTTGTCCTAATACCGGGTATTTCCAGGTAAAAGATGATTATTCAAATATGTCTGAATTTTCCAACCAGTTATCATGTGTAATCGCCGGTTTTGATGCCTGGATTGATACCAGGGCATATGATTTTACAGTTAACCAGTCACAAAAAACAAATGGTGAACAGGTTAAATTGAGATCTACATTTTATGCTTCAAACGGTGAAGCTGAGGGTTATCTTGACTGGTATGAAATACTTTACAAAAGAAGGTTCAACTCAGTCACAAATGATTTTCTGAATTTTTATTCACCCAATGCAACAGGTGTAGTTGAATATAACGTTTCTTCATTTTCCAGCAATAATGTGAGAGTATTTGATGCTACTTCACAAAGTGATGTGAAGCTAATCCAGCCCTTGGTTATATCAAGCTCTAATGTTAAGTTTCAGAAAACTGAAGCCGGAAATAGTTTAAGCAGGTACTTTACAGTTGGCGATAATGGTTACAAAACCCCGACAGGGATTTCTTCAAGAGTATCTAATCAGAATTTGCATGGAATTTCTGATGGGGCAGATTTTATTATTATTACACATAAGGATTTTATTTCCGCAGCAGAAAGAATAAAGACTAAAAGAGAGCAGGTTGGAACTTCTAATCCTGACTATCTTAAGACCCTGATAGTAACTACTGATCAGATATACAATGAATTTTCAGGTGGTTTGCTGGATGCAGTTGCAATCAGAGATTTTGTGAAATATGCTTTTGATAACTGGAGCACCCGCCCCACGTATGTTTGTCTCTTGGGTGACGGGGGATATGATTATAAGAACATAAAAACCCAGGGAGGTAATTATGTCCCATCATGGGAGCTTACAAGTCCGGTAATTCACCAGGTGTTTGGCCTTACGACGGATGATTTTTTTGCAAATGTAGTTGATGGGCAGTATCTAATAGATAAGCCTGATCTTGCAATTGGAAGAATTCCTGCAAATTCATTGGTTGATGCAAATGGTTATATTGATAAAATTGATGCTTACGAAAACGGTGAAAATAACGGTTACTGGAAGAACAGGATGCTTTTTGTAGCAGATGATGAAAAGACAACAGCTCCGGGTTGTGAAGGGATATTTCATTTATCACAGTGTGAATCGTTGGCAGAGCAATATACTCCTCCGTTTATTGATAAGATAAAAGCGTATTTGGCAACTTATCCTACAGTCATTACACCCCAGGGCAGAAGAAAACCTCAGGTAAATGCTGATATAGCTAAATACTGGACTGATGGTGTTCTTAATATTCATTGGACAGGACATGGAAGTCCTGATGTATGGGCGCATGAATACGTACTGGAAAAAGATAATATTATAAGCTTAATAAATAACACAAACAGGTACCCTTTTGTTACAATTGCAAGCTGTGATATGAGCAAGTTTGATAATCCCAGTAACACAAGCGCCGGGGAACTGTTTATGATGGCAAGCCGTAAAGGTGCAATAGGTACTTTGGCTGCTTCCAGACCGGTATATGCTTCGAGCAATGCTGCATTGATGTATGCTGTTTTTGGTAACCTTTACGTTCCAAGAGATACTTTGCTGCTCCAAAAAAGATTTGGTACTGCTGTTTTTAATGCTAAACTGCAAAACACTTTGTCTTATGGCGATAATGAAGCAAAGTATATTCTAATGTGTGACCCTACTATTAGAGTGCAGATGCCAAGGTTCAGGTCTAATATTGACAGTATTAGCGGACTTGCAGGAGATACAATGAAAGCATTAAGCAGAATAAAAATTTATGGATCAATAATAAAACCCGATTCGAGCCTATGGAGTGATTACAACGGGAAACTTGTTCTGAAAATATATGATGTTGACAGAAATGTTGCTACCTCTGAAGACTGCAATCCTCCGATTGTTCAGAATTTCAGATTAAATGGCGGTATAATTTATTCAGGCACCAAAAATGTTCAAAACGGCAAGTGGTCTGTGGAATACATCGTACCGAAAGATATTTCATACCAAAACCAGCATGGAAGGCTGATAGATTATTTCTATAATAACCAGTTTGATGGAGCAGGGATAAACAGGAATTTTATTGTTGGCGGGATTGACCCCAATGCAGCTATAGATTCAACCGGCCCCAGGATCAGCATGTTCATAAATACAAGGAATTTCAGGAGTGGTGATGTTGTAAATGATAACTTTAAATTCATTGCCGATCTGTTTGATGAGTCAGGAATTAATACAACGGGTACTCTTGGCCATAAACTTGAAGGTGTACTTGACGGCAATGAAAATAACAAGTATGACCTCACAAATTATTATAACAGTGACACAACTTACACTTCCGGTACATTGGAGTATGATTTTGCAGGAATCTCGATGGGTAGACATACTCTTAAATTGAGGGCATGGGATACGTATAATAATTCATCAGATGCTACAATTGAATTTGATGTTTCTTCAACCGGTACTCTGCAGGTTACAAATATATATAATTATCCAAACCCGTTTAGCAATAATACTGCATTTACATTCCAGCACAACTATCCTGCTGATATTAATGTAAAGATCAAAGTTTATACCGTAGCAGGCAGGCTTATAAAAGAAATAAATAAACAAAACATTGCTGATAAGTTTGTAGTTATTGATTGGGATGGGAAAGATCAGGACGGTGAAACATTGGGAAATGGTGTTTATATTTACAAAATGGTAGTTGAATCCGTAG
>JBDTNV010000001.1:0-78640 GCA_039933555.1 Ignavibacteria bacterium | reverse complement strand
GGGTCAATGAAGGTATTTTGAAAGCAGATATTTCCTTACTTGAAAAACAAAACTCAAAACCCGTAACCGGCGGTTATAAAAAAGGTGATGAAACAACAATATCCAGTGAGCCCGGTTGTACATATTATATATATTCAATTACAAAATACGGAAGTTCAGGAAGTATAGGTATGGTAACTCTTTCAAAATCCGCTCCAGTTGTATTACCTGAAATGCATGACGGCAGGATTAAAGAATATGAAAATAAATCTATCCTTATTGGTGATTATGATTTTTATGTAAGAAAAGTTTTTGATAACGGAAAGGATATAGCCGCAAATATTAAAGTAACAAAAAATACAGCTTTAATTGAAGATCTTGAATTAAAAAAAGGTGATTACATATGGATGGGAGAAAACCTTTATCAAATTGAAAATATTGCTGCTGCATTCAGGGATAAAGTAAAAGATCCAAACGGGAATTATGAATGGAATCCCGGTTATATTACTTTTAAAGTGGTTCAGGAATATTTACCAAATAGATAATTTAAAGAATGATTGAATTGACAAAAAAATATACTTTCTATAATTATTGGGCAAATAAAAAACTTATTAATAAGCTGAATGCAATTCCCGGGGAATTGCTGAGCAGGGAGCTAAAGAGCAGTTTCACCACAATTACTAAGACAATATTGCATATGTATGATGCGGAAACTATCTGGCTTAAAAGGCTTGAGGGAGTTTCATTGACCGAATGGCCTTCAGTTCATTTTAAAGGGTCAGATGAAGACGCTTTAAGAGCACTGGAAAGATCCTCTTTTGAAATAGCTGAATATGTGATAAACGTTTCAGATGAAAAATTACATGGAGAAAGTTCGTTCACTAGCTTAAATGGTAAAGTGCATACTATGAAAGGTTATGATATCATTCAGCACTGTATGAACCACTCAACTTTCCACCGGGGGCAGATAATTACAATGCTTAGGGGTCTTGATATAAATGACTTGCCTTCGACGGATTATATTGCATACTTAAGAACGAATGAAAAATAAAATTAATATCTTCTGGTTTCGCCGGGATTTGAGACTTGATGATAACAGGGGTCTTTACCACGCTTTAGCAGCGGGTAAACCTGTTTTGCCGATTTTCATTTTTGATAGTGTGATACTTGATAAACTTGAAAATAAAGCGGATTCCAGAGTTGAATTTATTCATTCTGCTCTGTCAGAAATTGATGTTGAACTCAAACTTTCTGGAAGCTCATTATTAACGCTGTATGGAAACCCAATTGAAGTTTGGAAAAAACTTGTTAGTGAATATAAAATAGACGGGGTTTTTACAAATCACGATTATGAACCATATGCAATACAAAGAGATGAGGAGATAAAAACTCTTTTAGAAAGTCATTCAATAAAACTCAATACTTACAAAGACCAGGTGATATTCGAAAAAAATGAAATTGTAAAATCTGATGGCAGACCATATACAGTTTTCACCCCTTACAGCAAAGTTTGGCTTGTTAAACTTAATGAAAAAGATACTAAGGAACACTCAGTAGACGGCGATTTGAGTAATTTCTATAAATTCAAAAGTAAGATATTAACAATTAAAGAGATTGGATTTAAGGAAACTGAAATTGCTTTCCCATCAAAGGGGATAAGGACAGAGATAATAAAAAATTACGAAACGACACGAGATATACCTTCATTGGAAGGTACATCACGTTTGAGTGTTCATTTACGGTTTGGCACGGTCAGTCCCCGTGCGCTTGTTAAGCATGCGCTTAAATCAAACCATGTCTGGTTAAAGGAGCTTATCTGGCGTGAATTTTTTATGATGATACTATATCATTTTCCTCATTCAGCTCAAAATTCTTTCCACCCAAAATATGAGGGTATTAAATGGCGAAACAACGAATGGGAATTTGATGCATGGTGCAGAGGTGAAACAGGTTATCCAATAGTTGACGCCGGAATGCGTGAACTCAATGCAACGGGTTTTATGCATAACCGGGTCAGGATGATAACTGCAAGTTTTCTCTGTAAGGACCTGTTAATTGACTGGCGATGGGGAGAAAGATATTTTGCGGAAAAACTTCTGGATTATGAACTCTCTTCAAATGCCGGCAATTGGCAATGGGCAGCAGGAACTGGATGTGATGCTGCGCCTTATTTCAGGGTATTTAATCCTCTGCTTCAGCAGGAAAAATTTGACCCAGAACTGAAGTATGTAAAAAAGTGGGTTCCTGAATCAGCCAGTTTCGGGTACACTCAGCCTATAGTTGACCACTCTATTGCTAGAAATAGAGCTATTAAAACTTATAAAGAAGCTTTAGAAAAATTCAGGAAGCAAACAATTTAAATTAATGTTTTTTAAATAATATGTTTATAGTAATCAATAATTTAAGTAAATTGTTCATAATCAAGTATTTTTTCAGAAACTTATATTTGATACCTAATAGTTAAACTGTTTATCAATAATAATTTAGAAAAAGGTGATAAATGGAAGTAAAGACTCTTTACTGGATCTTTTTTAATGTTTTTGTATTGATAATGCTTGCGCTGGATCTTGGTGTTTTCAACAGGAAAGCTCACGAAGTAAAAATGAAAGAAGCTTTAATTTGGAGCGCTATATGGATCTTCATGGCGCTTTCATTTAACATTGGCTTGTTCTATTTCTACGTTCCGCCTGAAGGATATACCAGCGCTGATTCTGCGCTTCAGTTCCTTACCGGTTATGTCATTGAAAAATCATTAAGCGTTGACAACATTTTTGTCTTCGTACTTATTTTTACATTCTTTAAAGTACCTGCAATTTACCAGCACAAAGTTCTTTTTTGGGGAATATTAGGAGCGCTTGTAATGCGCATTATATTTATCTTTGCGGGTGTTGCATTGATAAACCAGTTTGCATGGGTAATTTATATTTTCGGCGGATTTTTAATATTCACGGGTATTAAACTTGTTACACAGAAAGATAAAGAAATTCACCCTGAAAAAAACCCGGTATTGAAACTCTTTAAAAAGTTCTTCCGTGTAAGTGAATCTTATGATAACGGAAAATTCTTCACGCTCCAAAACTCAAAAAAAGTAGCAACCCCATTATTTGTTGTATTAATAATGGTTGAAACTACTGATCTTATCTTTGCAGTAGATTCAATTCCCGCAATACTTGCTGTAACAAAAGATCCTTTCATAATATACAGCTCAAATGTATTTGCAATTCTTGGATTGCGTTCGCTTTACTTTGCGCTTGCTTCACTTGTTAAACTGTTCCATTATCTTCATTATGGTTTAGCTGCAATATTGGTTCTTGTAGGTGTAAAAATGATCCTTAATCATTATTATTCAGCAAAAATAATTTCAACTGAGCTTTCATTAGTATTAATAATTGGAATTCTCGCTGCATCAGTTATCGCATCACTTGCAAAACCTAAATCAGAAATTAAATAGTTTTTTTGCGGGTTATAAACATTTTTTAACTACTTATTCAAAGTTTTTAGCGGGAATTAGGTATTTATTTTTAAATAAAATAGTCTTTAATTGTATAAATATTACTGTAATTTCATATAATTTAATGCTTTATTAATGGACGCTAAATTTTTCATCGTACTGATTCCTGTTTTAGTGGTTCCCTGGATAGTACTATACATTGTTCTGATAAGTACTGACAAAAAAGTAATTTCAAATTACAAAAAGCTGGGTGAAAAGTACTCACTTGTTTGTGACTACTCCAAAAAGATCGGGATGAAAACACATCCAAATGCAAATGGTATGTACCGCAACCGACCGGTTAAGATAGAAAGCGCTGTCAGAGATTCAATAGAAGGTCAGAAAGTTGTTCCGCATACTGTATTAACAGTTGAGTGCACCAATTCAGATGGCTTTACATTTAATGTTGTTAAAAGAAGCAAAAGGAATTCATTAAACTACAGTGCGGGATCTGTTATGCTTGATGATAATGAATTTGATGATAAGTTTATCATACAAACAAACAATCCAGATAAAATAAAGAAAATTTTTGACTTTAATACAAAATTCAAACTTGACCAGGTTGTAAGGCTTGGTTTCAATGGAATCATATCTTTGAACGGAAATGCTCTGCAATATATAGAGAGGGACCTGCTTCAAAACGATGAATCGCTGATGCGGGTAGAGCTTGTTTTGCATGAGCTGTGTGATGTTGCAGAAGTAATGCGCTACAATTAGACTAAATGCAGAAATAAAAAAACTCCTTTCACCAGCCGGCAAAAGGAGTAGTTTTGGGGTAAAACATAGTAAAAAGAATGCCATATTATCGATTCTAGCCTGCTTAATATCCCCCGTATGAAAACAGAACAGCTATAACATATGTATCAAAATTTTGAAAATCAAAAAAACTTACTTCACCAGGATCATTTTCCTTGTGCTGGTAAAAAATTGATCCTTATTATCTAAACTATTGGCGTTTATCCGGTAAAAATAGACACCCGAGGCAAGTATGGAAGCATCAAAACCGGCTTCATATGTTCCGGCATTTTGCACCCCGTTAATAACTTCAGAAACTTCATTTCCAAGAACATCAAATACTGATATATTTACATTTGACCTGGTTATTATTCCATATCTGATCTTTGTAACAGGGTTAAACGGATTTGGATAGTTTTGGCTCAGTTCAAATCTTTCCGGCGTGTTTGTATTGATATTAACAACACCTGTAAAGGGCCCGAAAGAGCCGTCAAAGTTTATGTTCTGAGCATATACTCCGCCGCCATCCTGCCTGTTATCCTGCCAGCTAAGGATACTCATCCCGCTGGAATTAATTACAGAATTCAGCCTAAGTTTTGGGCTTACCAGGCTACCGGGTACAATAATATTTCCGCTCCATAAATACCCGCCTGACTTGCCAAGTTTTGCTGCTTTGATTAAATTAGAACCACCGGGTCCCGACTGGCTGAAACAGATAATTACATTTGTATCACGTGTCATAACTGTATATCCTGTAGGCTGATCGGTTCCTAAGGCCTGTATTGCCAAACCGTCTGTCGTCCATAATGGTGTACCTGTTGGAGAAAATCTCTGAGCGTAAAATCCCCATTGAGTCTGCCCGCCGTTTGATTCCTGCCACGCTACATATGTTTCGCCTGTAGCGGGCATGTATCCTGCAATCGGTGAAAAATGATTGTTTGCGGTGTTACCTGAAACCGCTGAGCCGTTCACGGGGAACTGAATTGCGCCCGCTGAGTTTTTTCTCTGAACAAATCCGGTTGTACGGTTAATTGCGTTACGGTCATCATGCCATACATATATTGCGCCTGAGTTTCCGTCAGAAAATAATCTTGGTGTATAGAATCCCGATACCCTGCCTAAAGAATAAACAGTATCCTGTGTTCCGTTCCAAACACGGGTGCCTGCCGCCGAAACTTTCTGGCTGTATATTTTATAGTTTGACGGACTGATAAATGAACCTGTGTAACCCGAAAACATTACTATTACACTTCCATTATCAGAGGGTACGATTGCCGGCCAGTCATAATTTTCAGCAGTGCCGCTTGTCCAGTATATTGGTGATGGACCCCATTGCTTAACGCCGGCCCCATTTAATTTTTGGAATGCCAGCTTTTGCGGACCAGAGCCAACTCTCCAGAAGAAAACATAATTTCCGTCTGAGGTTTGCGCTACCTTTGGGTTTGGCTGAAATGCATTTATAGAGTCTGATAGTGTAACGCCATTTGCTCCCCACATCTGCGTTCCTGCGGGGCTTATCATATAAGCAAAAGGATTAATTGTCCCCCCGCTCCTTATATCAGTAAATGTAACAATAGCATTATTATTATTATCGGCTATCATTTCCCAGTCAACCAGCGAAGAGTTCTGAGGATTATTGCTTACTAAAATGGCAGCCGGAGGAAACATTCTTACTCCATTTACATCAAGCCTTTGAATGTAAACCGCGTAACTTCCTCCCCTGTTATCAAACCAGGAATAATATGTCGAGCCATCCGGACAGAGCGCCAGCTTAGTTACGGATTGCTCACCCGTTGTATCGCATACACGCGTATTCACCGCTGTGTTTGAATTCCATTGGGTTAGTGCCGGAACACAAAGAAATACTAATAGGGCAAACTGATAAAATAATTTAATCTTCATTTTTTTAAAGTTTATATTTTGGTAAGATAGTTAAAAATACTTTTCTTCAGTAATTTAAGCAAATAGAAAATACATATAATTTACCCACCATTTAATAATAAAATATGATTATTTTTGAAATATATATGATAATAGGATGACTGAATTTACTCACCAAAACAAAATTCCGAAATTTCTTGTAATCTACGCTGATTTCAATGAATTTGATAGAAAAAAATTTCAAAAACTGGCATTAAGCACCTATTTTAACAATAAAAGGAACCATAAATCCCTTATTATTGAAATAAACAAACTGATCAAGAAAAATCAAGGGTCTGCCGGGCTTAAGATAACTGATTATCTTTCAGAAAAAACAGGATTAAGTAAAAGAGCATTATGGAACAGATTTTCAGAGTTGACCCGAATTGCAGAGTACTTTTTGATAATTAATGAAATAGAAAGTGACGAGATTACATATAAAAAATTATTGCTGGATTCTCTTCGGAAAAGAAAACTGAGCAGTATAATAGAGCTTCAGAAAGTAAAAGCGCTTACTTTGGCAGGAAATTCAAAAATTGACCTGAACAGTTATTACAACCTACATGCTATTTTTGAAAATATCAGTAATAATTATTCTGAAATGAATAAATTTGATGAGTCTGTAAAATTCTACACTCTGCATTCAGAGTATTCCGTGTTACAATTCCTCATGCTTCTTTTTAAGCAGGCATTGGAGCTTGAGCTTCAGAAAATAAACAACATTGTTACAGATTTCCCTTTGGCGAAAGAGGTTCTGAATAACCTGAACTATATCGAGCTGCTTAATAATATTCGCCCTCTTTACCCAAAACTAATTGTTCCGGTTGAAATTTATTACTGCCTGTATCTCAGCTTCAAAGAAAATCAAAATGAAAAGCATTATCATCAAGCAAAGAAGATTTTTCTTAAGAATAAAGAACTCTTTGCACAAGCATTTAAGAATGATATTTACCAGGCTTTGCGGGATTACTGCATAGATAAAACTAATAAAGGCGAGGGTAAATTCTATAAAGAAATTTTTGACCTCAATAACAGGATAATGGATGAAGGACTCTTTAAAGGACATTATGTAGTTAATTCACGAACAAATAATTTCAGAAACTTTATATTTGCCGCATTAAGGCTTGAGGAATATGAATGGATCAGGAAATTTATAGATATTTATTCCAAAGAGCTGCCACCTGATATGCGGGAAGACGAAATTAATCTTTCAACGGGAATACTAAGCCTGTATGAAAAAAAGTATGAACAGGCTCTTGGATATCTTGGTAAAGTAAGAAGGAAAAGATACCTCCAGTATCTTGATACAAGTGTCTATAAGCTTATTATATTCTATGAAACTGATGATATTGAAGAATCTTACAAAGAATCAGCCCGCCTGAAAAATTATATGCTTCAGCACAGTGATATCCCGGCTTATCTTAAAGGAAGCTACAAAAGATTTATCAAAAAATTTGAGTTGTTGTTAAAGCTAAAGGGCGAACCCGAAAGAACAGACATTGAAATGTTTATCGATGAAATGGAAAAGATAAAGAATATCGGCCTTGGAAGATGGCTATATGATAAAGGAGCTGAATTACTCAGAGGTAAAAAGTAATTCCCGATGCAAGACCCATACCGCTCAATTACCCAGGATGGTTTTCTTAAACCAGCCAGCTATGAACTCATTGCTTCCCGGGGCCGTAACTTCCCATTTTCCCGCAAATTTTTCCTTTTCACCTGCTAGTTTAATAACATGATTTGCACCATCGAATGTTTTTAAAGTATAACTATTGTTACCGCTTTTTTTAAGTGCGTTCTCAATTTTAATCCGGCTCTTATTGTGCGGAACTATCTCATCAAGCTCGCCCCAGACTGCTAATACAGGAATTGTGATACTCTCCCACGCTGGTATCGGATTAAAACCTGAAAACCCCGGTACGATCTCAGTACCATTTTTATTGGATTTTTCTCTGAAACTCGACTCTTGTTCCATGTAGCTATTTATGGTAGTGTCAAATTCTTCTATCCATTTATTTATCTTAGTGAATTTTTTGACCTCGTTCTTGACAATATTATCAACAACATAATCATTCTGCTCATCGGGTGTTATACCGGGTGCGGAAACTGCAATTATGAATGTAACATCCTTGCATAATGATACTGCATTGGGCACGACCCAGCCACCCTGGCTTAATCCATACAGCCCTATTTTCTTTTTATCAATATCCTTTCGCTCTTTCAAAAATTCAACTCCGGCGATTACATCGCCCGTCATAACTGAAATTGGAAGAATCCTGCTTGTATCCCCTTCGGATTTCCCTTTTCCCCGTCTGTCGAAAATAAGAACCGCAGAACCATTTTGCACAAACATATATGCCCTGCTTCTCATTGTTTCCCGGATCATTTTACCCGAACCGTGTACAAAAACAATTACAGGATATGGCTGGTTACTTTTTGGTTTAATTAATGTACCTGAAATAACCACACCATCGCTTTTGTAAGTCACCTCTTCTTCACTGTAAAAGACAGGGTCGTTTGAAGCTCTATTGAGTGTAAGCTGTATATCATCACTGCCTTCAATTTCGGCAATTATTTTATTATTTTCTAAAGAACCCGTTACATTGATATTTTCCCTGCCTTCAATTTCAAAATTAATATCGTTGCCTGTAATATCCCATTTACTTGCAGGCTCGCCAAATAGTCCCAGGTCCGGGATATCATATAAGAATTTTTCGGCTGAAATATCAAACAGTATCTTAAGAGATTTCCCCTCGCTTGATATCTCACCTTCCCAGTGGCCGTTTAATGACTGGTGCTCATATCTATTTGAGCATGTAAAGAACATAACGAGTACCGAGAATAAACAATAAACCAGAAAATACTTATATTTCATATGAGCATTATTTTATTTAGATAATTTTTCAATCATCTTTATCCCGTTTTGGTTATTGGGATTAAGTTCAACTGACTTCTTATAGTAATCAATCGCATCTTTATAATTACCCGCCATCATGAGCGCTTCACCCAAACTGTCATATGTATTGGAAGATTCAGGATAATATTCACAATTAAGGATGAATACCGCAATTGCTCCTTCATAATTTTTGCTGTTCAAAGCCGCATATCCCATAGCATTTATTGCATTTTCATTTACTCCAGAGTATGAGGGATTTTTTTTTCTGGCCTCTTTTATCATTTCAACTGCCTCATTGTTTCTGCCTTCAGCAAGCAGCTCAATTGGAGTTTTGAAATCTCCTTGTACCCTGTTTAATTTCATCACATTTGTACCGTATTTTAAGACCAGGCCCTTATCTGTCATCTCTACTGAAAGCCCCTTAATATCAGCACTAAAGTTTCTGCCTCCTTCGGAGTATAGCCCTGTATTTATAAAACTTACATTCCTCCCTACAAAGTCCGTTTGCATAACTTTCATATTCAGTTCTTTTCCATCTTTCTTTATTACAAGTGACTGCAGCGGTGAATATAGATAAGTACCGGTAATTTTTTTATCATAGCTGCCGGATGAAATATCTTCTGCTTTATAATTTAAAATATATTCCATTACCGGGTCTTTACCGGAGAAATAATCCCTAGAGCTCATTTCAATGTTAATAAAGGGCTCTGTTGACAATCTGTTATCAAACGGAAAACTGTTTTGCCAATATATTGATGATAGCCTGATCTCTATTTTTGAATTTGGCAGTACAAGCGGCCTGTTATCTCCGTAATGGTTGGGAGATGCGCCTGAAGGTTCACCAATAAACATCGCTTTTGTATTATACTCAAGCTTTGTAGTTAAATATGATGCAGCTGAGAAGGTCTGTCTGCCTAAGATAACGAATAATTTGCCCTTCCTGTTGAATTTTGGATTATTGCTGATAAGATTAACAAACGGCTGGCAGGTTGCATTGTTGCCTCCCCCGTTATTTCTGATATCAATTACTGTTTTATTAATATCATTTGTATTTGCAAAGTCTTCTATCCTTTTGCAGAAATATTTCAGGCTGTCAGCAGGATCAATTAAAACCCTTTTGTAATTTATATATAATGTTTTGCTCTCACTAAGATATTCAAACCAATAGTTCTTTTCATCGTTTTTCATGTATAAAGGAAGTCCGTTATCGGTTTGTGAACCTGAACTGTGCTGCATATTCCCGATTTCAGTTGAGCTGACTTTCATGGTTTTTTCAATACCATCGGGTGCCAGGTATGTTAATTCCATTTCATTGATACCGGGGATTATTCCCAGGCCATTAAGAAATTCAGGAATGACCATATAATATGGTGTATTGAATTTTTGTGAATATTCATTATCACCCTGAACAATTGGTTTTGTCCTGTTTATTACATCCTGAATATCTGTACCGTTAATTTTCGTCAGGCGTGATCCTTCAAGCTCATGGTATTGAGGGGCTGCCCCAGTAACAAATAAACCATCTGAAAAAATATATAATCTTAAGGGAAATATATGCAATAAGTACGACTGCTGTGAAGGCTTTTCATGATATCCGAATATATTCAGTGCAGTATGGCCGTCACCTATCATAGCAGTCATTTTTGCAATTTCACTAATAATTTCGTTATCACTCATATGATGAATTTTTCCCTTTAGCACCTCAGCAAACTGAACAAAATTTTCTTTAGATGTTGTATGATAAGGATTTGTATGTACTTTCGGCATTTCTTCTAAATAGTAATCAATATCTTTAGACCACTCTTCAGCAGTCAATTTATTATTGACTGTATTTTGGGAATAACAATTGACACCAGTACAAAATACAATTAAAACCGCCAAAAAACGGGAAAATGTAATTCTGTTCATAATTTTAGTGGTTAAGAAATTAGGAGAGCTATCTTATTAGATGACTAAAAGACACCAAAGGTTTCACATTTGGAAAAGTTTTTTATTTTCTTACTTAACCAGCAGCATTTTTATTGCAGAATTATATTTTTCTGCTTCCAGCCTGCAGAAATAAATACCGCTTGGCAAATTACTATTCGCCCATTCTACATTATATTTACCCGCTGAAAGCTTTTCATCAACAATTTTTTCAACAATTTTTCCTGATATATCAAAAATTGAAAGTTTTACATGTGATAACTTAAGCAGATCAAATGTAATTACGGTTGAAGGGTTAAAAGGATTTGGATAATTCTGGTATAACGTAAATTTTTCAGGTACTTCCGTTGAGATCTGATTAATACCAATACCCCCGCTTGATGTTTTTAAGATTATGCCGTTTTGCCCGACTGATAATCCATTCTCGTTATTTGAGAAATGGATACTGTAAAGATCTGATGTAATATTTATTACCTGATTTTGCCAGTTCACTCCTCCGTTTGTGGTTTTTAAGATTACTCCTGTTCCCGAGATATACCCGGTGGAACTGTTTGTGAAATACACCGAATATAAACCATTACCGGTACCGCTGGAAATTGAATTCCAGTTTATACCGGAATTTGTTGTTCTTAATATTTTCCCTGAAATACCGCATACAATACCAGTATTTGCATCAGTAAAATACACTGCCCTTAATTCATTTGTCACGCCGCTTGTAAGAGTATTCCAGTTCGCTCCGGTATTTGTTGACTTCAGAATTAAACCACCAAAGCCGGATATATATCCTGTAGCACTGTTAAGGAAGTGCACGCCGGTAAGCTCAACATTCACTCCGCTTATTTGCGTTTGCCAGTTATTGCCTCCATCGGTAGTTCTTTGAATAGTGCCATTCAGCCCAACTGCTGTTCCGAATAATGCATCGTAAAAACTGATATTCACAAATGTATTATTCGATCCGCTGTTTAGAGTCATCCAGTTTGCGCCGCTGTTTGTGGACTTAATTATAAAACCAAGCTCGCCTGCTGCGTAAACTGCATTTGAATTATCATAAGTAATACTCCTCAAAAAACGTGCGGTTCCTGTCGTGAGCATCTGCCAGTTGCTTCCTCCATTTGTTGATCTTAAGATAATGCCGCTCACCCCGCAAACATAAGCCGTATTAACGTCTGTCATAACGACTCCCAAAAGCGTTTGATTTGTACCGCTTGTTTGCTGCTCCCATCCGCTTTGTGTAAATAAATTAGAGGCAATTAAAAAACAGGATACAAAAATTAAGTTTCTTAGATATAATACTATTTTCAATTTCATTTTATCAGCGCCATTTTTTTAGTTTCCTGAAAATTTCCTGCTCGAATTTCATAAAAATATATTCCGCTTGAATATTTTGAAGCATCCCATTTAATATCATAATTTCCCATTCTTAACTCTGAATTAACTAAATTCTCAACAAATTTGCCGGTAATATCAAAAATATCTATCCGTACCATACTTTGAACCGGGATACTGAATCTTATGGTTGTGGATGGATTAAAAGGATTTGGATAGTTTTGAAGCAACGAAAAATCCCTGGGAATTTCAGCATTAATTGGGTTTATGCCGATAATATTACCGCTTTCAGAAATAGTAATATTGATGTTGGTGCTTACATTTGTGAAATAATGAGTCAATCCGTTTATCCACTCAACTATTATAGAATCTATTATACCTGCATTTCCTAATCCGAAGTGCAGCAACAGATTCTGGCTGTTGTAACCTGATTGCGGTGTTACCTCCTGCACCTGCCAAACCGGCTGGCCGTTTATCTGTGCTTTGATCCGTACCTTTGTTCCGATTGCCGACCTGTTAGAGGTCACTCCCTCGCATTTTATAGTTATCCACTTATTGCTGCTGCCGTCATTATGGAAAAGAAAGTTCTTTTGATTCAGCCTGTTAGCAACATATATATCCAGCTGGCCATCATTATCATAATCGCCAACGGCACACCCAAAGGAATTAGCTGTATTAGCTGCAATTGTTCCGGTTGTAACCTTAGTAAATGCATAGAACGGAAAGCCGCTGTTTAAATATAGAAAACCGCTTAATGTTCCGTCATTTGCAACGAAAAGGTCCAGGTCACCATCATTATCAAAATCACCCCATGCGCTCCCAACGGAGTTTGCCGGATCGTTCGAGACAATTCCGGTATCAATTGGTATAAGGTCATGATTCGGGTGACCACTGTTTACATATAGCCTGCTCTTTTGGTTTAGGTATCCTGAAGTAAAGAGATCAAGATTGCCGTCATTATTAAAATCTCCCCAGCTTGCACCAAGTGTTGCCCGTGCATCCGTTAATGTAATTTTGGTGAATGTCAGGTTACCGTTATTCCTGTAAACAAAATCGTTTTGCGTACCCGCATTGCCGACAAAAAAATCCGGGAAGCGGTCATTATTGTAATCAGCCCACTGCCCGTCAATTGAAAAATTTCCACCATCAAGCAAAAATGCCGCTGTATCAATTTTAGTAAAAGTAAAATTTGGCAAGCCGTTATTAATGTATAACAGGTCGTTTTGTGTAAAATTTATCATGAAGAGGTCAACCAGACCGTCCCTGTTGATATCCGTCCAGCCGCTGCTGTTGCTGTTCGGCATATCGGTCACAATACTGCCGGTTGTAATTTTTGTAAATGTAGTATCGCCATTACCCATATAGAGGAAATTTCCGAAGCCATTCCTGTTTGTTACAAACAGGTCAGGTTTGCCATCGTTATTAAAATCTCCCCATGTTCCTCCTATTGATGAGCCGCCATCATTAACAATTGCGCCGGTTGTGATCTTTAAGAATCCGCCTGAATGGTCATTGAGATACAGTGAGTTATTCTGGCTAACTACATTTCCGTTAGCAACAAAAAGATCCAGGAAACCATCATTATTGAAATCTATCCAGCAGGCTCCGGCACTTTCCATTGTATCGTTTACCGCAGGATTACCAATCTCGGTTATCCTTGTGAATTGTGGTTGTGCTGTAACACCGGAACTTAGTATAAAGAAAAATAGGATTATGTATAATTTGTATATTTTCGAGAACATTGTATTCATATTAATTAATTAAGTAGGTTTATTTCAATTCATTTTCATTAGTATAGAGAAATTAAATAAATATATCATTTATGATTCTATTTAAAATATCCTTTACAAATTTTTGTGATTAACCAATTAAGTTCAGAATACTATATAACAACTCTCATTAAGAATTAGACATATGAAATAAAAAATAGTGACAGTTAAGATAACCATGTGTGTATTGTATAAACATCTCATATATATATGGTTTTTAGAAAAAGAAGGGCAAAAATTTCGTTATTAATCATTTAGATGATTCTCATCAGAAAATCGTTTATCTGTAAACCTGAATTCTACATTTAATTTTACCCTTAATATTAGTAAATTGCGCTATCACTCCGAAATTATTTAATATAAAATCATAACATGTTCAAGAAAGGATTTATAAATGTCTGAAAATACTGCAATTACAGTTGCTTATGGCGATGGTATCGGTCCGGAAATTATGCAGGCTACACTTGATATAATACAGGCTGCTGGTGCAAAGCTTGATATTGAAGTAATCGAAATAGGCGAGAAGGTCTACGGCAAAGGAATAGCCGAAGGAATTGAGCCCAGCGCATGGGAATCACTGCTGAAAACGAAGGTTTTCCTTAAAGCTCCTATTACTACTCCGCAAGGCGGCGGATTTAAAAGCTTAAATGTTGCTACCAGGAAAACTTTGGGGTTGTATGCAAATGTCCGCCCGTGTGTTTCATACTCACCTTACATTCAGACCAAACACCCAATTATGGATGTTGTTATCATGAGGGAAAATGAAGAGGATCTATATGCAGGAATAGAGTACAGGCAGACTGACCAGGTTATGCAGGGTATTAAACTTATTTCTGAACCCGGCTCTGAGAAAATTATACGTTATGCTTTTGAATATGCTAAAGCTAACGGCAGAAAAAAAGTAACATGCTTCATGAAAGACAACATCATGAAGTTCACTGACGGCCTCTTTCATAAGATATTTGATAAAGTTGGCTTGGAGTATCCTGAAATTGAAAAGGAAAGCTGGATAGTTGATATAGGCGCGGCTAAGCTTGCAACCTCTCCTGAGACATTTGATGTTGTTGTGATGGAAAATCTTTACGGAGATATTCTATCTGATGTAACCGCTCAGATGACCGGCTCTGTTGGACTTTGCGGCTCTGCTAACATTGGTGATAAATGCGCTATGTTCGAGGCTATACACGGCTCAGCGCCAAGAAGAGCAGGACAGAATTCAGCAAACCCATCTGGACTCTTACTCGGAGCAGTTTTAATGCTTGCTCATATTAACCAGGCTGAAATTGCAACAAAGGTTCACAATGCATGGCTTAAGACACTTGAAGATGGTGTTCATACTTATGATATATTCAGAGATGGTGTAAGCAAAGAAAAAGTAGGCACTAAAGAATTTGCAAAAGCTGTAATTGCCAGAATCGGGCAGAAGCCTTCAACATTGAAGCCTGTTGAATATCACGACTTTGATGTTAAAATGCTTCCTCATTATGACTATGCAAATATTGTTAAAGCTAAGAAGGAACTTGTTGGAGTTGATGTATTCCTTCACTGGACAGCAGGCACAGCAGATGAGCTTGGCAATAAGCTGAAAAATATTGCAGTAGATGGCTTAAAGCTCTCAGCAATTACAAACAGGGGTGTTAAAGTTTACCCGGGTGGCCTAAAGGAAACATTCTGTGTAGACCATTGGAGATGCCGCTTTCAGGCTTCTTCCGGCACAACAACCCACGAGAAATTGATAGCTCAGCTTGAAAAATTCAGAACTGAAGGTTATGATTTCATAAAGACTGAGAATTTATATACATTTGACGGTGAAAACGGTTTCACGGCTTAAAATTAAATAAATAATTCACTATAAGGCTCTTCAACAAACATTGAAGAGCCTTTTTAGCTTAAAATGCGTATAACAATAAAGACAAAGGTCCCACAGGATTACAGGAAAGTATTTCAAGCTTTTGATATTAACCTGTTTATGAAACTTAAACCGCATTTGATAGGTTTAAAGGTATTGAGGTTTGATGGATGCAAAAAAGGTGATGAAGTCCATGTTGAAATAAACATACTTGGCCTCAGACAAAAATGGATCTCACTGATAACTGACCAGCAGTCAAATGAAAACGAAATATATTTTATAGATGAGGGTGTATTACTTCCGAAGCCCCTTAGATACTGGAAGCATACGCACAAAATTGAAAAATCTATTGATAGTAGTATAATTATTGATGATATTTGTTACAAATCTGGCAATATAATTGCAGATTTTTTGCTGTTTCCGGCTTTTTTTATGCAATTTTTTTACAGAAAACCGGTGTACAAATCCTATTTTAGTAAATAACCCCCGGATTTTTATGGTAATTACCTATAAAACAAACGCAAAACTTGAAGCACATGAATTATCTGATCTATTTAAGGCATCCGGCATTAAAAGGCCGGTTGAAGACCTGAACAGGGTTAAGAAAATGATCGATAATTCGAACCTCACTGTTACTGCATGGGATGGCGAAAAGTTGGTTGGTGTGGCAAGGGCTTTAAGCGATTTCAGCTATTGCTGTTATCTTTCAGATCTAGCCGTAGATAAAGAATATCAGAACCAGGGAATTGGACATGAGCTGGTTGATGAGATCCAGAAGCTCATTGGAGAAGAATCCAATCTTGTACTACTTTCAGCGCCTGAGGCAATGGATTACTATCCGAAGATAGGATTTGAAAAATGCGGTAATGCCTACCTGATGTACCGCAAAAAATAGTGTGTTAAATTTATCTCCTGTGTGTTAAATTTGATGTATGGATGAAAAAGATATTCAAAATTTAAGAAGACAGTATTCAAAAAGTACTCTTTCAGTCAGCGCTGTCAGCAAAGACCCTTTCAAACAATTCGAAAAATGGTTTCAGGAAGTTTTAAATTCAGGTTTTCTGGAACCCAATGCTATGACATTAGCAACTGCGTCCAAAACAGGAAAACCCTCGGCAAGAGTTGTGCTGTTAAAAGGCATTCACGATAGTTCATTTGTGTTTTATACCAACTACAAAAGCAAAAAGGGCAAAGATATTGAAGAAAATCCTTTTGGTTGTTTATTGTTTTATTGGGATAAACTTGAGCGCCAGGTAAGAATTGAAGGTAAAATTGAAAAAGTCTCTAAAGAAGAAAGTGAGGAGTACTTTAACACCCGACCGTATAAAAGCAGGGTTGGTGCATGGGCATCAAAACAAAGCAGTGTGATAGAAAGCCGTTCTGCAATTGTCAGAGAATTCCTGAAATATATGGTTAAGTTTAAGAACCATGTCCCTTTGCCTGATGTTTGGGGCGGCTACAGGCTATTGCCTGAATCATTTGAATTCTGGCAGGGAAGGCCCAACAGGCTGCATGACAGGGTCAGTTATAAAACAGCTAAATCAGGCTGGAAAATTGAAAGGCTTGCGCCGTAAAATTTATATTGCTGATTATTTATTTTCAATTTCTTTCACCTTTTCGTTCAACCATTTTTTATTAATTATATTCTTTGTCGTATTCAGCTTTTCCCTGAAATCACTTACATCTGATTTATCATTTCTTAATTTTAAAGCTAGCAATTTAACATAAACTGAATAGAAATTCTTGTATGATTCCCTGTAAGCTTCAGGGAGTACATTATCATTTTGGATCATATGCCTGAATGAATCAGCGGTACTTTCGGCCTGGTCAATATAATTCTTTTCATAATAAATCTTTAACTGAAGCGTCTTTAAATTAAATTTATCAGTTGATGAAGAAGGGTTTTTTAGCTTCGATAAGCGTATTAACGCTTCATCGTTCTCTTTTTTCGCCGAAAGAACCAAGGCACTGGCAAAAGCTATCAGATAATCCCTTCTATCAGGTTCAAGTTCTTTTCCATAATGCCTGATAAAATCTTCCGTCCAGCCGGTCTCATTAAATTCCAAAGCGGTATTTACAATATTGTTAAACCTGCTTCCTTCAAAACCTTCAGCCTTTTCAAAAGTGTTCAGGTTATTTTCAACAGCAAATTTCAATATATCAAATTTTTCTTTCAGGAATATTTCATCTTCAGTATCCGAATAATTTTTTTGGCAATAATTAATGATTATTGAAATTGTATTGAATGCATCTTTATTATCAAGCTTTTCAAATGTACCGAAAAAAGCATTCTTAAGCCTGTAATAATCTTTTATATCATTATTCTTAAGCAGCAGAACCCTAAGAAATGTAATATTTAGCATTGGAATTTCGAGGTATTCAGGATTTCTCTCAAGAAAAAGTGTTATTTCATCCAGAAAAATCAGCCTGGGCTCATAGTTAATTATCTGCTTTTGATTAAGGAGATAGAAATGACTGGCTAAAGTTCTTAACAAAAAATGAATGTTAAAATATTTCTGGTCTTCATAAAGACTCTCATCAGGTTTATTGTTTTTGCTTACAATAAACTGCGTACTGTATAAATACCTTTTGTAGAACGCCATGTAATACATTCCAAGATAATCTTCCGGGTTTTTTGGCGTACTTTTCGCCAATTCCTTTAACCCCTCATTTAATACTTTCTCCGCATGTTTTCTCGCACCCATTGAGCTTAACTCATCAAGCAGGTATTTCTTTTTTATCAGAGGCTCGTGCTGAAAAGCTTTATGCATCAGGTATTCTTCAGCCAAACTCTGAAGATTAGACATCAATACTCTCAAAAAACCGTCGTTAAATTCAGTCTTTCCATATAGTTTTTTGTATACATATTTTTTTTCTAGCTTTTCGGGAATGAACTCAGGATGCTGTTTTCTTATGTATTCATATAACTTAACAAGCGCGTTATTGGTATTAAAGAATGGGGATTTAACAAAGTTATTAAATTCTTTTAACTGTTGTTTATCGAACTTTTTCAGTAATAAAATCAGAGTGCTTTCGACCATAAGTCCTTAAGAATATTTACAGTTTAGCAAAACTAACGTATTTAGTTATGTGGTTTTCAGAAACAATCTTCATATAAATTCCAATGTCTAAAATCTACTAACAAATGAAATGAAATAAAATGGTAAAAATAATAAAAAAATAGAAATAACTGTACATTTTCCGCATCTATTTACACTAAGACCGTAAACATTACCCTCAAATATTCTTTTCAAACAGCCCTTTCAAAATCTATCTTTGTACGTGAAAATTAAAACAAAAATGTTAAACAAATTGGAATCCCGGCATCGTTCGGGGAATGGACTGACAATTTCTTCGATGAGCGCGGCAAAGGGTGATTTAAAAGGTGAAGTGGACCTGAACTGGGATGGAATTGAAGCTGCTGACTCATATGTAATTGAATGCTGTAACGGTAACATAAAACAACAATGGATTTTAGTAGATATTACCAATGAATCAAAATATACAATTAAGGGTCTAAAACCGAACAAAATATATTCATTTAGGGTCGCCGCGGTAAATTCTGAAAAACAGGGGCCGTGGAGTGAACCAATAAAAAAGAGAATAACATAAAAAAATAATTATACAATGAACAGTCCAAGAGATATCCAGGGTTAAAATATTTGTAATTCAACAATACAAGTTTAAACAGCATAAATCAAAAAACAATAAATCAAAAAACAAACAGGAGAACAAAATGAAACAATTCAAAACGCTTTTTTTAATTCACGCAATGATCTTATTGGTCATTTCATCAGTATCACAATCACAGGAAGTTCCCGGGGATTGGTCAAGACAGCCGGGTGAGATCCAGCAGTTTCAAGGGGATAGAAATGCAATACCGCAAAACCTTCTCGAGCAGTTAGCAGCTGCTAAAAGACAGCATGATAATGATGCCAAGGAAAGGATCGGCAATGAAATATTAAAATACATTCCTCAGGAAAACTCAACAGATGCATCACGGGATAGGCCGGTTCCAAATAATACAACCAATCCACCCTTCAATCCGGATTGGTATGGCACTGATGTTACAGTATTCGCAGGCAACATTGCATATGTGGGTGGATTCAGACAAATTGACCTCAAACAGGGTGAAGACGGATGGATGTATGTTGCTATAAACAAACGACCGATAACAGGTACATTAGGAAGCCTCGTAGTTTACAGGTCCAGCAATGGAGGCGCAACATGGGCATTTGTACAGGGCCTTGACTGGGGTACCAGGTATATCCAGAGCGTTTCTATGCTGGTTGAAAACAGGAGTAACACTAACTTTGGTGATTCAACAAAGATCGTATTGTACTATGTAACAAGCTTAACTTCAAATTTCAACGATGCAAGGCTTGAATCAGTTACATTTAACCGCACAGGAATTAACTGGAACTACAATCTGGTTTCAACTCCGGCAGCAGGTAATAAGTATGAATATCCTTCTACATGCAGCGATGGAATGTATTGGGGTACAGCAACATATCTTCATTGTGTAGTTAGAGAAGCTTCAAATGCGGGTGTTCAGGTGGGTTTAAGGCATTTCTTAAGCACTACATGGACGGAGAGCCATACAAGCGCGTTATTAAATACAGGTTGGGATGATTTTTATCCAAGTATTCAGTACGGCGAAAAAAATACAGGAACAGATTCTATTTACATTGCAACTGAGAGAAGATTTTCGGGAACTGAATACGGCTTAAGGCTTATTGCAACATCTGAATTTATTTCTCCAAGCCATTTTGTATACTTTGTAGCATTTGCATCCGGAATTAAGTACGAAAAACCTGAGTTAACTGTAGTTCAGCAGCAATATACATTGCCAAGAAAAATGCTTATCACATGCACCAGGGCACGTAATCCCAGATTCTTCTATTCAACCAATGGCGCCCAAACATGGACAGTAGACCAGCTAATGGGTACAAGCAGCACCGTTACCGCCGATTTTACTACATGCAACAGTGATTCATTAACAAACGGCGGCCAGTATGTAATTATGGGATTTGTAACAGATGACGGCGATTCTGTAAATGTAAAACAGCTTACAATTCCGCCGGGCACAACTTTCAGCTACTACAAACGCAATAATAACATCTCTTCAGGACTCGTTGCACCTTCAACAGCAATTTACAAAGTTGGTACTGTAAAATATGCTGCATTTTCTTATCCGGGGTCAGGTCCTGTAAATGTATATTACAATTCAGAGCAGCTTATAACAGCTGTTGAACCAATCGGAAATATCTTACCGGACAAATTTGAATTAAGCCAGAACTATCCGAATCCGTTCAACCCCTCAACAAAAATAAACTTCAGCATTCCTAAAACAGGAATGGTTAAACTGGTAGTGTATGATATGCTTGGCAAACAGGTCTCCGAGCTTTTAAACGGAAATTACAATGCAGGTTCATACAAAGTGGATTTCAACGCTTCTGTATTATCATCAGGTGTGTATTTCTATAAAATTGAGGCAGAAGGTTTCACCGATGTCAAGAAAATGATGCTGGTTAAATAATTCCGTGTACACGGGATTATTTTCCGCCTTGTTTCTAAGGCTGGTAAAATAAACCGGCATTGTTCTCCGTAATGCATTACTTTAATTGAATTATAACCCGCGGGTCCCAATACTTGCGGGTTATTTAAATTAAGATGCAAAGTTAATATCATTATAACATTATGATGGATATTGTTCAAAAAACTATTATATAAGCCAATTGTTTTAGTTATAAGTCTTATAAAAATATAGGACATAGCTATACCGAGGTTTGCGTTATGCAGCTTTCTCAAAACAAACAGGAAATAAATTCCAAAGAGCAATTTCTTCTAACAAAATGCAATGATGTAAACAGTTAAAATGATAAAAAAACGAAAAAATTCTTAAGTTTATGATATTTAGAGACACTCCATTTTTAAACATTGACCTTAAAAATTCTTTTTTTACAGTCTTAAATAAATCTATCTTTGCAAATGGAAATCAAACTAAAGGAAAAGAGCATTTTCATTCAGAAATACGGCAGTAAATAAATAAACAAAAATTCCAAAAATCAAAAAAAAGAGGCAGATCAATGAAAAACACACTCAAAACAGCGGTACTTTTTTTAGCTTTATTCTTCGTAGCATTATCATTAAACAGTTGCGGCAAGAAGGATGATCCAAAGACTGATACAAAGACTGATACAAAGACCGATACGAAAACTGAAACAAAAACTGATACAAAGACAGATAGCGGCAATGATATAGATGCACTCATCACCGATTATGAAAAGATAATGAAAGAATATGTTGAAGTTACCAAGAAATTCAAAAAAGGAGATATGAGTGTTTCAGATAAGTACCAGGAGCTTGGAAAGAAGTCTACTGATTTTTCTACAAAGCTTTCTCAGGTATCAGCTAAAATGACAACCGAGCAGGCAAAAAGAATGTCAGATATTTCAACCTGGGCAGCACAAGAGATGCAGAAATAATAATATTTGTAGATTAATTAAGATATTGTAAAAGATAAACAGTAGGCTTTACTGACGTCAGGGAATAATGTTTGTGAAATAGCGCAGCTATTTTACAACCTTGTTACTAAGGCTTCTAAAGTAATGCAATTACTTTAGAAATCCGGTTCCAGGACTGGTTGAACAGACCAGCATGGTTCTCTTTAAAGCATTGCGTTAATTGAATGATAACCTGTGAGCCCCCCATGCTTACGGGTTATTTTTTTTGATCTCTCATAATTATTTATTTCAATTTCTCATAATTTAACAGATTTCAAATTTCAGCAAGTTTTCGGGCTTCATCTTCTACCCACAATTTGTAAGTGAAAAAATCACCTCTCTTCAGATCATCCAGCATTGTATCTGCTGAGGCCTTATCGCTTTTAAATCTTATATTATTAAGCTGGTTTGTATATTTAATGAATTTATTATACTGTTCTTTCCTTAAATCAGTAATATACTTGTTATTCTGAACAGTTTTCTTGAAAGTATCAAGCAGTGACTGAAGCGGGATGTTCCAGTTTAAGCTGTAGTATATCCTGCTTTGCAATATCCGCAGGTCCATCTTCATGTAGACTTCCTCAGGTTTGCTCTTAGCAAGATACTCCAGGGCTTTTTCGAAATTACCTTCTTCATATTCAGTAAAAGCCATACTGTAAAAATAATAAGCCTCTCTTGAATCTTCGTGAAGCTCATCTTTATAGTCATTTATAAATTTCCTTAACCGCTCAAATTTCTTAAGCCGGCTTGCAGTAACTACAAAACTTGAAAAGAATGAGTTCGGCATAAACCCGTTCTGGTAATAAGTACCCTTCCTCAGCTCCATTTCGTAAATATTCAGCGATTCTTCAAGAAACTTATGGTTGCCTTTTCTTGCATTTCTTACACAGTAATTTTCAAGGTTGATGTACAGGTCGCCCAAAGTGTGGCCAATTTCTTGTTCATGATTTATAATAAGTTCTTTAAGCTTGTAGTAATTTTCCTCATCATCCGGATTTAGGAAAAGCAGTATCACCCTGTAATAAATAGTAATAAGCGGCACTCCTGAAAACTGCTCTATACTAAAATTTTTCAGAATATTTTCAATTACTGCAGTATCAACCTTTACGTTGTACAGGTACATAGTGTTGAGCGTAATAGCATAATATTTCAATACGCTGATAAGGTAAAAGTAAGTTATATTATCTGAAAAGAGCTGAATATTTTCTTTTGTAAGATATTTTTCATACTTGCCCATGTATATTTCAGCAAGATAGTTCAGCCTGTGCTCGGCAAAAACATACCTGTTCCTGAAATAATTACTATCCTTTGCAACAATTTCATCAAGCTCTTTATTTGCTTCATCAATGGTTTTTTCGAAATCTTTAAATAATTTTCTCTCAAACAGCTCATCAAGAAGGTTATCCTTCTGGCGGAATTTGTTATTGTTAAATCTGTTATATGAAAGAAATTTTTCAACTAATTCATACAGGTAATACATCAAGAGCCTAAGCGAACTATCTTTAAAAGGTTTCCCCGGGAACAGTTTTGCAAATACCTTTTCCTTTTCTATTTTTGAAGGTTCAAAATCAGGATAATTTTTCCTGATAAGTTCAAAAAGCCTGATAACATTAACATTCTTGTTAAAAAACGGGGAAGAAACAAATTCAGAAAATTCCTTCATCTCTTTTTGTGAAAATGTTCTGAATGATTCTATAAGACTGCTTTTGTTCACTTTATACCAGCTCCTTTATCTTTTCGGAAAGCCATTTTTTTTCAATAACGTTATTTGTACCCTCAAGTTCTTCTTTTAGCTTAACGCATTCTTTTAAGTTCCCCTTTTCTTTATTCTTAACAAGCTTAGTATAGAATTTAAGAAAATTCATAATTCTATCAAATCGCATATCCGAAAGCGAGCTTTTGTTGTTTGTTAAGAAATGCCTGTATGAATCTATCTGGTATGATGACTGGCTGAGCATATTAAGCTCATAATAACACATCAGTGTTAGATCTCTGACAGGCAGTTTATACTGGATATGCTTTATGGTTTTTATACTGTTCAAATACCACAGCGCCTTTTCATTTTCTTTTTGCGCAAACGCCAGCCTGGCATAAGCATAATTCACAACTACATCTGCGTTATCAGGAGAAATTGCATTTTTGAATTCTTCAATAAATTTTTCAGTCCAAATAAAATCCTTAACTGCCGCTCCTGTATTAACAATGTTTCCAAACATCAGGTCATCAAAATAAATGTGTTCCGTAGCTGAATAAAGTTTTTCATTTATACAAATGAGGTAAAGTTCAAATCTTTCAGCAAGATACCCGGGCTTATCATTATAGTTCTGGTAAACACAAAAGCCCTGCAGAATATTATGCAGGCTGTAGAGGTCACTTCTTGAAAGCTGTTTTGTTTCATTAATGAAAATATCCTTAAGTATTTTAAAATATTCCTGTTTTTTATCTTTAATCAGCAGTACTTCGTATAGATGAAGCTTGATCTTGATCTTTTCCCTGAAATATTTATCTTTTTTCAGCAGGAATTCCATAATATGCTCAATGAAATCATAATTGTATTCAAGCTGCTCATACATATTTTTATCAAGCATAAAACGGTAATGGTTAAGAGCTTTGGATAAATAGTAGCTTGTAAGCTCATCATTTATGTATGAAATTGTATTCGTAGTGTAATTCTTGAAATCCTTTTGTTTGAATTTGCTCCAGTCCATATAAACTTCTTTCTGGTTCTGCAGCTCAAATTTTCTGAAAAAATAATCATTATCCTGGTAGGTCGATGAGTTAATGTCCTCTTCGATCTCAGAATAATATTTAAGGAATACCTTTTCAAGCTTCCGTTCATTCAGCTCTTTTAAAAGGCTTATTCCCCTGTTCAGGTCATCCTTTCTGAAGTTAATGTAAGCCAGGTAATCTTCTGCTAGCTTACCGAGATTATATATTACAGTCCGTAAAAATCCGTCATTGTATTTTTTCGCTTCGTATAGATTCTTAAAAACAATTTCTTTGTCAAGTTTCTTATCATTGAATTCAGGGTAAAACTTTTTCAAATAATCGTAAAGCTGCTTTACATGGATATTTTTATTAAAAAAAGGAGATTTAACAAACTCACCAAAATCTTTAAATTCTTTTGGTGTGAATTTGCCCAGCATTCCTAGAAGCGTAGCACTTATCATTAATATTTGTTGAGATTTAAAAACAATATAAACTACTTTTGGAGCATTTAAAACTCATTTTTATAACCATTTAAGGCATTTTTCAAGCATAATTACTGCGAAAACCCACTGATTTCTAAAACATACGAGAATTCTATTCCAAGCTACTGATATCAAAACATTCTTATTTCATATTCCTACTCTAACTCTTTTACATAAATCAGTTAGGTGCCAAAGGAGTCATTTTTATCTGTGATTTTGTACAGTTTATTCTAAACTTCAATCAAATGGTTTCTTTGTTTAGCATGACGGTGCAAATTATCTTTGTATCATTATAAAAGTTTAAGTGTTCAAAAAAAATGAAATCGAGAAAAATATTTTACGCAGCGCTTTGCATGACAGTTCTTCTTTCGCTCCCCGTGTTTTCACAATCTGTGTTGAATGATGATTTTTATAACAACAATGCACAGCTGAACTTTAACCAATCGGTAAATACGAAAGCCAGGGTAATTCAGACTTCAACACAGCCACCTAGCTGGTTTTATCTCGGCCAGTCATCTTCAGGCAGCGCAGGCTCTATCAGCGAATTATACTTCAGCATTCCTGAAAAACTGCAGGTAAGAATTACAATTATCGATATGATGGGTCAGGAAATTAATGAAATTATCAACAGTAACTTAAGTGAAGGAACATATAAAATTTCATTTGATGTCTCCGGGCTTTCTTCGGGTGTTTATACTTACAGGCTGCAAACTGAAGATTACAGCGAAATGAAAAAAATGCTTTTAATAAAATAGATTTTGATTATACTAATTTAAAACAAAAGTGGTATAAATTAGGCCTTAATTGCGGAAAATGTTCAAGAATAGCAAAAAACTTTAGTTTTGATTCAAAACAAATGATAAATTCTTTCAGTTTTTGCTGAATTAAAACTTCAAAGTAAAAATTTCCATGTTTTAATCTATGTAATAACAATTATTTAACTTAATCAAAGGATTATGTGTTATCCCCTCTTACAGACAATATTTAAACAAAGATAAAATCATTTCTTTGTTTGGCTTTAGAAACCCTGCTATTTTTGTATGAAAGTTAACAATTAAAAAAATAAAACAAAGAAAGGAATCAAAACCATGTTTGGATTCGGAAAAAAAATCGAAAAAGATCCTAAAAAAGCTATCGAAAATGCTGATAAAGCGATCAACTCAGGAGTATCTGGTTTCTTAACAAAAACCTTCATGGGTAAGGATTTTGTAGATCAGACAAATGCATCATTGAATATGGCAAAGAATTATACTGATACAAGCAACCTTGGCCAGACAGGTATGGGAGCAACAGCCGAAGTATTAGGAATTGAAGATACAGGCGCCTTGATAAATTATAACCCTGTGGTTAAGCTGAAATTAATGGTAACCCCACAGTTCGGTGTTCCATTTGAAACAACTTCAGAGACTGCTGTATCAAAAATTGCTATCCCAAGAGTTGGCGATAAAATAAATATAAAATACAATCCGGCAAATACTTCACAGGTTCTGGTTATATAATTTTTAACAAAACAATACAGGAGGAATTCAAAAAAATGAGGTTCACAAAAATTGCTTTAGTGTTTTTTGCGGTCATGGTTGCATTTTCAGGCTGCAGCAGGATAAAACAGATCCAGCAAATAACAGATAAGTTTTCCGGCGACAGGCTTTATTTCTGCGAAAGATATGTAACTAAAGAAATTGGCGAGGGCACAAAATTTAAATCCGGAAAAATAACAGTAATGGTTAAGCTTCAGAATCCTATAGGAGAAAAGGATGTTGATATAAACGTTACTGACGCGGCAACAGGTAAAGCGGTTGATACTTTCCCGTTCACTGTTCAGCCAAGCTGGGATTATATCCACTTTGATGATGTTGATTTCAAGGAAAAAGGAAAATACAAAGTAAGTTGTTTAAAAAAGAACGGCGATGTTATTGCAACCGGTGAAGTCGAAATAATATAAAAATTTTAATATATAAAGATATAAAGATGAATAGTTTTTTTAATGAAATAGGCAGAATGTTTAACGCTTCCCATAGCTCAGCCGGAGGCAGCTGGCTGAGCAATTGGGCTAACTGGTATAAAAATATGTGGGTATCCAGCGCTTTATTTTCAATTATCTTTATCGCGATCTGGATAGTTGTTATATTTTTTATTGTGCTGGTTGTATTTTTTAATTTAATTTTAAACTGATAAACTTTACTAATGGAACCGATTAACGGAATTAGCATAGAAAAGTATGCTGAGCTTTGCGCTAAGATGAATGCAGTTTTGAAAGATAATGAAGCATGTGCCAAAATTGCAGAATCTGAAGGGATCACACGGGAAAACTGGAATGCTGCACATGAAGGCTGGCAGTACAGAATGACCGATCCATCAGATGTGGGAAAAACAGCAGCAAGGTTCGTTCCTTTATGGCAAAAGGCAGTAGATAAGATAAAATTGAATAATATAAACAAACATGATTGATTTAAAGTTGATAAGTTAATTTGGGACTTTACTGCGATATTATAAGACTGACCGATGATAGTATAAAGAAATGTATAGAGTTACAGGATAATCAAACCGAACTTTATTCGTTTATACAGAATACCGATCCTGATAACTGGTTTGAACTTGATAAAGCATGGCACGGGATCCATTTTATTATAAGCAGTTATTCTGCGGCAACCGAAGCAAAATTTCTCTTAAATAATGGAACTGTGTTGAGAGATTACAACTGGGAAGAGATATATGGAGTAAGTGTAACAGATATGAGACTGTTCATTTCAGATGAAACAAAAAAGATCCATAGTGCGATAAATATAATATCTGATATTGAATTCCAAAAAAGATACGATTCGAAATTAATGATCAAAAACAATGTTTATCCGCATATATGGAATAACAGCAGCAGAGTATTTAAATTGCTCAGGTTAAAATCAACAGAAGAAACAACAAACATGGAATTTATTTCATATAATTTCTCCAGACTTAAAAGCTTCATACAGGAAACATCTGAAAAGCAAATGGGAATTGCAATTAAATATCATCAATAAACCAATATTTTAATTTATTTATGAAGGAAATTAACGGAATAACTCTACAGAAATATGCTGAGCTAATCGCTTCTACAACCGATACTGTGACCGAAGAAGAGTTTTGGCAGGCATTGTCAAAAGAAGGCATAACACTTGAATCATGGCAGCCGATAAAAGACGGCTGGAATGCGGAACTTATGAAACCTGAGAGCTATCTTACCGTTGCACAGGATTATAACAAATTCCTTGAGGAAGCAATTGAAAAGAAAAATAACGGTAATCCTCCGTGTACAATGGAAACATTTGCAGATTTGAATGCACAGTTTTATTACAGGAAGGACCCGAATAAAAATAATGAGATAATGGATTTTTCAGAAATACTTAAGCAAAATAACCTGGCTCCGCTAAAATGGACAGAATATTCCGGCTACTGGGCAGTAAAAACATCCCGTGATGAATATGCGCAAAAGTATTACGATCTGCTTAATGAATACTCGGCAAAGTATATGTAACAAAAAAAAAGTTTATAATCGTTTTGATTATATTTCATAGCTTCACCCCCATTAAGCCGTCCCGAGCACTCGGGACGGCTTTTTTTACACTTTTTTGGCTAAACCATTCAATGCCCGGGGTCATCATATTATCAAAGAAAGTTAAATTTTTTGCTTATAAGGATTAAAATATGAAAATCACTACTTTATTCACAATTTCTTTATTAATTTCCTCAATTATGATAAAAGTTACAACAGCAGATGACGCAAAACTGCTATTTGAAAAGAATATTCCAACAGAATCCGGCAAAGAGCTGGTAACCAGCTTAGTCGCCGGCAGCATCCAGGTATCTTCCTGGTCAAGCAACGAGGTCAGTGTAAAGGTTTACGGCAACGATGAAGCGGAAGAAAAAATAGTATTTTCGGCTGAACAGATATCAACCGGGGTAAAAGTTGACGGCAAACAAAAAGATACCAAGAACATGAGGAATCTCACAATTCGTGTTGAGATCATAGTCCCGCAGTCATACAGCATTAAATTATACAGTTCAGGCGGTGACCTATCCGTAAAAGATATTTCAGGAAAAATTGAAACGAACACATCAGGCGGAAGCATTTCTATCGGGAATACCAACGGAGATCTTGAAGCTTATACAGCTGGCGGGAACGTAAACATTGAAGTTTCAACAGGAAACATTAAGGTATCAACATCAGGCGGCAAAATATCTGCCAGTGATTTTGACGGGAACCTTGATGCTTCAACTGCGGGCGGGGATATAAATCTTACCGGCAAGAACGGCAGGATCGATGCATCTACCGCCGGAGGGAATATAAGGCTCGATTATTCAGGCAAAAACTTTGGAATGGACATGAGCACTTTGGGCGGTAATATAATCGCAACTTTACCCACTGATTTTAATGCTGATGCTGATATTGGTACACTTGCAGGTAAAATTACATGTGACTTTGCGAAAGTTGAAAAGGAAAGCCATGTCGCCTCCTATATAAGGTCAAAATTCAATAACGGCGGCGAAACATTTAAATGCACAACTTCGGCTGGTAATATAATAGTAACAAAAAAATAGCTTCACATTATTTTTTCATTTGACCCCGATAAAGTCGGGGTTTTTTATGCACTAAATTTGCTCATTTTTTATGAAACAAATATGATGCATTCGGCATTTAAATAGTAGAATAACTCATTTATAACTCGATTTTGTTACATTGTTTACTAATACAAATAACTATAATTTGCCTTAATTGAAGAAATTTCTAACAATAATACTGCTCGTTTTATCGGCTTCAGTCTTTGCCCAGCAAAAACTGCTTATTCCTATGGATGTAAATTCACAGACAGACCATTTAAGGGCATACGGCATTGCTTACAGGCATTTGCTCGGCGGTAAGGAGCTTGACTGGCTCCTGAATTACCGCGGCGGTGCATTTATGTTCGATTACACCTCAGAAATTGCGGCTGAATGTACTGCAAAAGGTGTAAGCTATGAGCTTTTATCAGGCACACAGGCTGCACAGGTTTATGCTGAAGTGCAGAATGAAGAAAACAACATGGATGTTGTAAGGCTTGAAAAGGTCGCAAAAATAGCGGTATATGTTCCCCCTAATTCACTGCCATGGGATGATGCGGTTCAGCTGGCGCTGGATTATGTCGAAATCCCTTATGATAAAATTTGGGACGAAGAAGTTCTAAACGGCAAGCTGAAAGATTATGACTGGATACATCTGCACCACGAAGATTTTACCGGGCAGTATGGAAAATTCTTCGCAGCTTTTGGTTCCTCTGCATGGTATTTAACTCAGAAGCAGACAAACGAAGATATGGCAAAGAAGATGGGATACCCGAAAGTATCGCAGCTTAAACTTGCCGTAGTCAAGAAGCTGAAGGAATATGTATCAAACGGAGGCTTCATGTTTACAATGTGCTCTGGCACAACAACTCCCGATATAGCGCTTGCTTCACAATACACTGATATTTGCGATGCGATGTATGACGGCGACCCGTATGACCCGGCCGCAAATGAAAAACTTGATTATACCGAATGCATGGTGTTTCAGAATTTCCAGATACAGCTGAATCCATATGTATATGAATATTCCGATATCGATATTACTGATTCAGAATTAATGATGGGGCAATACAACGATTATTTTACGCTGTTTGATTTTTCCGCTAAGATAGACCCGGTTCCAACAATGCTGATACAGGACCATACCGCGGCAATAAAAGGTTTCCTGGG
Organism: Ignavibacteria bacterium; assembly: GCA_039933555.1. Lineage (GTDB taxonomy): Bacteria > Bacteroidota > Ignavibacteria > Tepidaquicellales > OLB5 > OLB5. The sequence goes on along the minus strand of JBDTNV010000001.1, from coordinate 47,308 downwards.
TCAGGAATCAGGCTTTAAGGAAGAATTCATAAAACCGAACATGACCATCCTTGCAAAGAATGACGGCACTAACTGGGTTAAATATGTTCACGGAAATTACGGAAGAGGCACTTTTACTCTTTACGGCGGACATGATCCGGAAGATTACCAGCATGCTGTTGGTGACCCGAAAACAGATCTTTCACTCTACAAAAATTCACCCGGGTACAGGCTTATATTAAACAATGTACTTTTCCCCGCAGCTAAAAAGAAAAAATTAAAAACATAACTATTTTGATTTCGTTTCTGTAGTCGCCTTGTCTTATTCCGTGAAAGCGGAGGAAGAAGCGAAGCAGGCCGCATTATAAGTAAAAAAGAAGCGAAGCAATATTACATCAATTTTTGATGTTCATTAATCTCATAACTTAATGATATTGCTTCGCTCCCAATAAATACTTTATCTTACAGAACTACTTCAATTCTTTATCCTTCTTATGTTTCTTTCCATCATGCTTTTTGCCTTTATGCTTTTCCTTCATTTCCTTCTTGTGAGTTTCCCATAATTGCTGCTGGGTGGTATTAAGCACTGAATTTATCTGTGTATTGGCTGACTCTCTCAATGCTTTCATTTTCTCTTTCCTTGCGGATTTATCCTTGTCGTCTTTCGTTGATTCCCAAATTGATTTCATCTGGTTTGACTGGTAAAGCAGGATATCATAAACCTGTTTGTGCTGGTCTTCTGTCAATGAAAGTTTCTCCTTCATCTTATCCGCTCTTTTCTGAGCGCGCTCTTCGGGAGTTTTCATTTGTTTCTTTTCGCCCTTATTATCCTGCTGGCTGTATACATTGCCCGCAGAAAATAGTACTGCCACAAGAAGTACAAAGAGGCTTAAGGTTTTGAAATTGCTGCTTAAGTTTTTCGTTTTATTCATTTGGTCCATTTAAATTAATAAAAATGTTAGTTATCTGCCTCCTGTATATTAAGACAAATAAAACTGCGAAAAAGTTTAAGCCAAATGCTCGCTTTTACAATCATTTACATATGTAACAGCGTTAATCTCTGTAACAGATGGATTTATAGGGGCAGTATTTACAGTGTTCAATATCCGTTGTTTGAGCAAACGGAGTTTGTTTATCAAATATTTTCTTAAGCAGTACATTTAAATTCTCTTCGAATAGTATCCTTTTTTCCGGAGTAATAGGCTCTTTTTCAAACCATGTAACACCGCCTGATATTTTCTTAAGCGGATAAATGCCTACAATGAGCTTTGAATTCTTGTTTGAATTAAGGTATAATGAAGCATAAAACAGCTGCTGAAAATTTTCTTTCAGCTTAATATCACTAAATATTCTCTCAATATGCTCATTATCACCCGTTTTAGAAGATTGCTTAGCGTTATCTACTGTTCCTGTTTTATAATCAATTATTCTCGTTATACCGTCCTTTAACTCGATCCTGTCAAGCCTGCCGTATAATGTAACCTCGATAGTTTCACCTTCAACTTCAACTCTCACTTTTCTTTCTGCATTCTTTTCAAGGGCAAGAATCTTAAAAGGTGTTTGAGTAATGTCACTTTCCAATACCTTATTTATCAGTTTTTTGATAACACTCTTATACAGAAGGTTTTTTCCCTGCTTAATTTTGGCAAACTCTTTGTATTCTTTCAGCTCCTCACATGCCTGCCTCCACAATTCATCATAATTGCTGTTAAGGTTTACAATGATTCTATTAAGCATTCCCGCGGAAACATCCTTGCTCACTTCATTTCTGTACAAAATATCCATAAGCTGGTGGAAAATATTGCCAAATGCAGCCGCTGAGAAATACTCTTCTACTTCTTCCTCTTCCTTCAGCTTCGCAACTTTTTTAAAGTAAAATTGTAATGGACAGTTTATATATGAGCTTAGTGTAGTTGCAGAGTACTGTTTCTGACTCTTTAAAAGCTCTAAAACCTCTTTAGTTTTCCCGATTGTTATTTCTTTTCTCTTTGGAAGCTCAATATCACCTGAGAGCAAAAGGCTTTCAACCTTGATATTTTTATTTGCAGCAGCAAGCTCACTTTCCACCTGCATAATGAAGCGGCTCTTTTCACCCGCGGAGATAATACCTGTTTCAGTATTGTATATCAGTGTTACATTTTTCGCTTTTTGCAGCAGCCTGTAGAAATAATATGCGTAATCAGCTTCTGTATCCTCGCTCACAGGCAGTTTGAAAGCTTTCTTCAGGGTATACGGAATAAAGGAGCTTATACCCATTTCTCTGGGCAAAATACCTTCATTTACCGATAGAATAATTACATTATCAAAATCAAGCGACCTAGTTTCAAGCATTCCCATTATCTGTATTCCTTCGAGCGGCTCACCGGAAAATGGTATCTTCATACGTGATATGCTTTCGATAAGAATGTTCCAGAATGTTTCGTTTTCAATTACAGTAGAGAAATTATCAAGTATTCCTTTTATTCTGTTGAGCTCTGTAAAGGTCTTACTGATAAATTCATTTTCGTAAATGCTTGAATGCCTGCTTTTTGAAATAATATCAAACAGCTTTACTGTTACTTTCCTTAAGTAATCATATGATTCACTTGCAGCTTCCGGTGAAATGAAAATTATATCAATAATTTCTACAGACTCACTTAAAATATTTTTTAAATACTTTGAAGATGCATAAATAATATTCCTTTTATTGATTGCATTAACAGCATCGTTAATGATCTTAGGGGCAGCTTCTCGGATATATGGATGCAGAAGGACAGCAATTATATCTTTATGATAAAATTCCTTTGACTTGCCGTTACCCCTGCTGTTTAAGTTTAAGTCCTTAAGCGCTTCTATCAGGCTGTAAAGCAGGGAATTTTTGAATGAATAACCCATTGTGATATTAATGGCTTTGATATTCTCCGGAATTGAGCGCAATACAGGCATAAGGAGGCTGTCATCCGGAAGTATAATTGCAGTTTTCTCTGAACCCGTTTGATTGAGCTTCCTGAGCTCACTTCCTAACACTTTAGCCTGCGAAACCTCAAGCGGTGCCCCGATTATTTTAATATCAATTTTTGATTCTGCAAGAGAGCTTTCTATCCATTCAGGCTCATTTATTCCAAGGTTCACAAAGTTTTCCCGCAGGAATTTTCCTGCTTCCTGCAGTTTATCATCAATGTAATATTTATCCGCATCCCAATAAGTATCAGCAAGTCCCTGTGATAATAAACCTTTAATAATTCCTTCTTCGCACTTATTTAACTGGTTGAACCCTGCAAATATGATTTTTTTGTAACCGGTTTTAAAAGTTTTCGTTTTTACCGCTTCATAAAGCTTCCTGTAAGCCATCCCTTCATAACAGATCTTCTTTGTTGTGAGGGCACTGTGGAATTTATGATAGACCTTACCCAGTATCTCCCATGTTTTAATGAATTCATCCTGAAGGTTTGTAATATCCTTATTAGAAAAACTATCCCAGAATCTGTAAAATTCATCAATATCAGAAATATTGATCTCAAAATCCTCTTCAATTTTTTTATGCTCTTTAAGTATCCGGAATAAATAATCAGCTTCTGCGAGATTCTTATCTATCTCATCGAAATCACGGATTATGATCTCTCCCCATGGATAGAATTTATCAAAGGTAACTTCGGGGGCATGCTCCCTGTATACTTCATACAGTTCAAAAATCAGGGAGAGCTCATCAGCAATTAAACTATCGGAATTTTCTTTGATAAATTCGCTTATTCCGCATGTAACAGGAGAAAATACCGGAACATCTATCCTTTCAGAAAGATATTTTTTGAAGTATAACCCTGCCCTTCGTGAAGGAAAGACTATTTCAAGCGCTGAAATATCTTTTCCATATTTCGAGTAAAGCTCTTCAACTAATTTTTTTAAAAAAGGCACTGGGGCATTAGTTACTTTCATCTTATTAAAATACTTCCTCAATATGCAACTCTATTTTTTCTCTTATATATAATAAATTCATCTTTACTTTATATCCCATTTTGTCAAGTATACCTCCATAATTTCGTATCTGAATTTTATGTTTTTCTTGAATTCCGCCTGTTTTATAGTCAATTATCATTGCTTTATCACCATCTAAGATCACTTTATCTGGCCTATAGATATATTTGTTTTTTTCAAACATACTTTCAAAAGGGATAACAATATCTCTTTCATTCATTGCATTTTCCGAATCAAACCAACCCCGCACCTTTTCATTTGATAGTATTCCCTTTAACTCTACAATTAACTCAGCTTTTTGCTCATCCGGAATAAGTCCCAGTATTACTAATTTACCTGCTGCCTTTTCAATTTCTTCTTCTGCTGAATTATTTATTAGTGATAACGCTTTATGAATAATTATTCCACGGTTCTTTAATTGCCTAAGGTCAGTTTTATTTTCGGGGATGTAATTTTCGAATTCAGGCTTAACAATTATTTTTTCAAAGATATTACCCGAAACCATTTCACCTGCTTTATAGCTCTTATACTCTTTATCCTTATCAGATTTTTTAAACTGCTCATTTAATGAACCGCTTTCATACAGGTAGTTTTGAGTATCAAATTTTTCTGTTAATTCTGGTGTATTTGCCAGCGCCTGGTAAATTATTTTTCCCGCATTGTATGATTCATTTACTTTATGAGGAACACCAATGAATAGTTTTTCCTCAGCCCGGGTGAATGCAACATACATCAGGTTCAGGTTATCAATATTTGTGAGTGTTTGCTCTTCGTTGTAGCTCTCAGCAAAAAATGAATTTTCCAGCTTGGGTGAAGCTTTTACAAAATACGCCGGTGATGAATTAAATGGCGCCTTATCTGAAGATACCCATATCAGATTCCTGTTTGCGTTCAGGTTAAACTCCCAGTTCGCAAAGGGAATAAATACCACGGGTGCCTGGAGGCCCTTTGCTTTATGTATCGTCATAACCTTCACCGCATCTTCTTCAGCCGGCACTATAATAGTATTATCCGATTTATTTTCTTCCCACCATTTTACAAATCCGTAAACATCGCTGTTATTTTCGCTAGTGTATTTCTTAAGCACATCAAGGAACCTGATAAGGTAAGTATCAGCAGTATCACCAAGTCCGAAAATCATAATTAGTTCTTCGGCCAGGTCGTATAAACCAAGTCCGGATAAATTATTACTTATCTCTTCATTCTTGTCTTTCTCAAAAAATCCCTGTGGCATTGATCCTAAAAAGAGTGATTTACTATTTTTGTCTTTTTTAAAGTGATCCGTAAATATCTCGTTCAGGCCGGTATCTAAATTCTTTGTATATATAAGATAGTTATAGAGTATTTCGGCTCTTGCAATAACATTGGTTTTATCAACTATAAATTTGAATATGTTGATAAGCAACCTTACTTTCGGTGAATTGGTCAGTAACAGTGAATCACTTGAAACCACTCTTAACCGGGCATCTATTAATGCGTGTGCAGCTTCTGCCGCATCAGCATTCCCTCTTACCAAAACCATAATATCCTTCTGCCTGTACCCTATATTAAGCTGGGCTTTAATTCCGGATATCATATCAGCAATTGTAAATTCCCTGGATTTTATGTTAGTTTCTGGGTCATTCCTGTAGAACTTTACACTTATATAACCTTCATCTGAACTATCCGCAGGTACCTGGACTGTATCTTCATATGCTTTAGTTATAACTTCCCTGGTGGCTTCCGGAGCGTTTTCTGAGCAAAATAGCGAGGCTGATTTAAAGAATGAGTTATTAAATTCAACAATTCGTTTTTTACTCCTGTAATTTACGTTCAGGTTTTCTTCTTTAATTGCCTCATTAAAACCTGCAAGGTCATTTTTTACTTCTTCAAGCAGTAATTTCATATTACCGTTGCGCCAGCGGTAAATTGATTGCTTTACATCACCTACTATTAATGATGCATTGTTCTCACTCAGCGAGTTTTCTATCAGCGGGAAGAAATTCCGCCACTGGAATGTTGATGTATCCTGGAATTCATCTATAAGGAAATTTTTGTAAAAACTGCCTATTTTTTCATAAACAAACGGACTTGAATCACCAGAAATTACGTTCAAAAGAAGGTTATTAATATCTGATATCAGCAATACATTATTATCATCCCTGTATTTCTTCAGCTTGCCTGTAAGGTCTTTAAAAATTCCTGTAATATAAATCGTTTTTATCAGCTGGACTGCTGTATTATATTTTATGAAGTTCTTGTTGTAATTTTCAAATGCTTCATTCAGCAACCTGTGTAACCCACTCTCGGAAGCAGCTTTAACTGCGGGCTTTGAGTTTTTAGAATACATTTTCGTTATATCTGCAGCGGCTGATGTAGCGCGGGAAACATTCTCAAAATCACATTTAACAATTTTGAATAACAAAAAACCAATATATCCACCTTTCTTATGCGGGAAATCATCAATCATCAAACTGTATAGATCGAGAATTTTAGACGTTTCCTCAGCAATCTGTTTCATCCTTCCTTCAAAATCATTCTTAATGGCAAAAAGAATCCCGATAAATTCTTTTAATTTCGTTTTGCCTTCAGGCAGGTCACTACCCAAACCTGCCTTTATCATATACCTTTCTGAAAAGATTTCCTTAGCAAGTTCCTTAATTTTAAGGTCTATCTTCCAGCCTTTTTCATCGTCAATGCTGTAATAGATATAATCCTCTAAAAATCCTGTTAAATCTGCATCAATGCCCGCGTCATCCAATAGCTTATCGGTTATTTTATCGAGTACTGACTGCTGGTCAAGCTCAATATTGTAACCAAGCTGAAGCTTAAGCTCCCTTGCAAATGAGCGTATTACTTTATGGAAAAAACTATCTATTGTGGAAACCGAAAAGTAAGAGTATTTATGAAGAATGTTTTTCAAAACAATTGCGGATGAGGACTCAATATTTCCTTTAACGCCTTCGGTTACAAGTCTTTGCTTCAGGTCATCAGCTTCGCGCTTTGAAAGCTTTACGAGGGCTTCAATAATACGCGACTTCATTTCTGAAGATGATTTATTTGTAAAAGTAACCGCAAGAACATTCTTAAATGAATCCGGGTCATTAAGTACAAGCTTAAGGTATTCCTTAACCAGGGTATAGGTTTTGCCAGAACCAGCTGAAGACCTGTAAATGAGGAAATTATTCATATTGATCTGTAAAGATATAGAAAACGCTTTCTTAGAAACAGGAATAAATAATTTATATAATCAGTAGCACAGGCATTTAAAAGAGCACTTTGTGACCTTCCTGTTAATCATAATAATTTGTCAAGATTACTCTTTCTTCCAGACCTTAATCCAATGCCATTTTTTACACTGCGGGCATCTTTCGTACCTTTGGTTGAACCAGTTCATAGCAAGCAATCTGGGCGGATAGACGCTGCCGCACTCAGGACAGGTTGATTTGCCGTAAAAGAACTGGGCTATCTTAAATGTTCCAAGGTATCCTTTTACGAGAATGAATATGGCTGCAAAAAAGAATCCAAGCACCCATATCTGAAGTATGATCTGCCAGGCTTCTTTTCCTAAATTACCAAAATTTATTACAGAAAGATATATTGGAAAGTTACCGGCAAAATGCATTAACATTGCAGTAAGTATCCCAAAAATGAATTTATTCCCAAGTTTCCTCAGAGCGAGTGATGTCATTGCGCCATGGATTATACAGACCATAAACCTTTCATTTAGAAAACCGCTGAAATAGTACCACGGCATATCTGCAAACTTCCCGCTTGCCGCTATAAAATTTCCAACAAGCCATATTTCGCCAATACCAAAACCCAGCCCTATGGCCATGGCCGCCATAACGAAGTTATCTTTATTTATTCTTTTCCGGAAGAAAGGGAATATTAACGGGAATAGTTTTGCGGGTTCTTCTGTTAAAGGCGCGTAAAAATTCTTGATAAAACCATATATATTTTCGTGTGAACCAAGTACCATTTTGAAGAAACCATCAACAAGCGGAATCCTGAGGAGATAAAATGCTATGAATGCCATGGGCAGCTCGATGAGGAATAAAAATAACAGCAGGTTTTTATCTTCTTTCTTTGAACGCCATTTGATAAACCCTCCGATCAGAAGAACCGCGGCAATTGATGTAATTAGAGATGTAACATAGATCTGGTGCATTTATGAATTCCGGTAAAAATTCAATAAAACTATTTTTCACCAAGCAAATGTTTTGCAAGGAATTTTTCCATGGCCTCATAAAAATCGAACCTGTTTTCCTGGTTCTGGAAGCCGTGACCTTCATTATCCTTTACCATGTACGGGACTTCAATGCCTCTTTTCTTCAATGCCTCTACCATCTGGTCAGATTCGTTTATATTCACTCTTGGATCCATTCTTCCCTGCGCAACAAAAAGCGGCGCTTTTATTTTATCAACATGAAACACAGGTGATGCATCTTGCAGCAGCTTATGGTCATTCTCCGGGTTCCCCACCATTTCATAAAGCATTTCAAGGTATGGTTTCCAGTATGGCGGAATTGATTTCATAAATGTGAAGAGGTTTGATACACCAACATAATCAACGCCGGCTGCGTATAGATCAGGAGTGAAAGTTAATCCTGCAAGCGTAGCGTAACCGCCATAGCTACCTCCATAAATGGCTATACGTTTAGGGTCCGCAATCCCTTCATGTATTAGCCAGTTCACGCCGTCAGTAATATCATCCTGCATGGTTCTGCCCCACTCTTTAAAAGATGATTCCCAGAATTTCCTGCCAAACCCGACTGAGCCTCTGAAATTCATTTGCAAAACTGCATAACCGCGGTTTACCAAAAATTGTATTTCCGGGTTATAACCCCAGCTGTCTCTTGCCCAGGGACCACCGTGAGGATTTATCACAACCGGGAGGTTTTTATGCTCGGCTCCCAAAGGGAGTGTAAGGTATCCGCGTATATTCAAGCCATCCCTGCTTTTATATGATATAAGTTTCATTTCAGCCATTTCTGACTCATTGATCCAGGGGCTCACATCGGATATCTTGGTAACAGCATCAGTTCTTTTATCATAAATATAATTTGCGCCCATTGAGCGGTCACTATACGTTCTTACCATATAAACATTTTCCTCGTCATCAATATCGGTAATTACTATTTCATATCCTTCAAGCTCTTTTTCAAGCTTCATGAAAATCCTTTTTATTTCCTCATCCAGGAAAATTCTCTCCCGCTTCCAAATTGTATAGCTGATCGAGGTTAATACTTTTCTTTTTTTAGAATGACCGAGAATGGTTACATCTGCTTCGGGATGCTCGTATAGTAATTCAAGCTCAACTGCGTTTTTAATATCATATTTCACAATGGCGCTTTTATCTCTGCCAAGATTTGATGATGCGTATATGTACTTATTATCAAAAGTAAAGAGTAACGGAGTTAAATTTTCTTTGAAATTTGTTTTAAGTACAGTTTTAAAAGGATCTTCTTCACTATCTCTGTACATTATTCCAGTATTAACGCCATCTGTCGTAGCTGCAATCCTTATTTTACCATCATGGTCAGTAACCCATGCGGAAACATTCCCCGGATTTTCCGCAGCAATACTCATTTCACCCGTTTCAAAATTAAGCCTGTAAACATCAAAGAGCTCCGGGTTCCTTTTATTCATTTCTATAAGAATATCGGTCTTTGAGTCTTCAAGCTCATCTATCAGGTTAACCCTGACATTTTCAAATGGTGTAAGGTCTTTCAGATTATTGCCTTTGGTATCCACTGAAAACAAATGAAAATTCTCATCGCCCGCATTATCTCTTGCAAACAATATTGTGTTATCATTGCCCCATATGTAACTGGAAATATCCCTCTCGGCTACACCTGTAATTCTAATTGAATTTTCTGTACCCAGCTCCTGTATGAAGATATTCAGCCTGTCATTAAAAGGAGCAAGGTATGAAATATATTTTCCGTTTGGCGATACGTGGTATGATGTTTTCTCTGGATTCCGGAAAAAGTCTCTCAGCGGAATTTCTCTGACGGAAGAGTTTTTAATTTGATTTTTCTGCATTAATAAGTAATGTTTTAGCTATTTATAATTGATTTTTACTGATTTAGTGACAAAATTAATGAATTATCTGATTATATATAAGAGATTATTAAATATATAAAAAAGGGTGAACAAATATCCACCCTTTAAATATATAGCCCGGAAAACTAACTTACTTTATCTTTTTTAGAAACGGATGATAATCACCCTTTAAACCAACAGGTGCTGCGCTCCTAATTTCATATACTGCTTCAATTGAAGGCATTGCCTCATGTATCCTGAAGCCGTTACCGTTTAATATTTCTGTGTAGCTTTTGGTATGCAGGTCCGTGAAGCCGTCTGAGAATTCTATTTCCTCGCCGTTCAATGTAATTGAACGGAAAGTTTTATCTCCTTTTTTGAGGTCATTCTTATCTATTGAAAGGAACCATTGCACATTTGCATTTTCAAGTTCTATAAATCCTGCCGCTTTATCTTCTTTGTAGTGATGAAGAGTACTTGATACGGGACTGCCGAATATCCAGGAGAGCATATCAAAAAAATGAATACCGATATTTGTAGCGATACCGCCTGATTTCAGCATATCCCCTTTCCATGAATAGTGATACCATTTGCCGCGCGGTGTTATGTATGTTAATACAATATCATATTTCTTTTTGCTCTTAGCAGCATCAATTTTTTTCTTCAATTCTATTATCTGCGGATGAAGCCTTAACTGTAAAATTGTATAGACCTCCCTGCCTGTTTCCATTTCAAGCGATATCAGCGCCTCAGCGTTCCATGGATTTAGCACAAGCGGTTTTTCACTGATTGCGTGCGCATCTGCCCGTAATGCAAAACGTATATGAGCATCATGTAAATAATTTGGAGAGCAAATGCTTACATATTCTATTCGTTTATCGTCACCTTCCCTGCGCAGTTTTTCGCAGTGGCGGTCAAACCTTTCAAACTCAGTAAAAAAAGAGGCATCCGGAAAATATGAATCAATAACTCCGACTGAATCATTTGGATCAAGTATAGCCAGCAGATTCTGGTTATTATCCCTGATTGCACGAAGGTGTCTGGGAGCAACAAAACCACCGGCTCCAATTAAAGCAAAGTTGTTTTTCTTCATCAATTTATTAAAATAATAACAAAAATAACAAAATTTTACTTATAGAGATATGAAATAATGTGTTTTTTCAATATTTTTTGATTTTCAAACCCTCCAATATTCTGATATTTTAGCTAAAATTGGTATATTTGTATAAATTTTACGTACTTGCCGCAAGTTAAAAAGACTGAAATAGCGTATATCAAGGGTGTCGGACCCAAGCGTGCCGAGGCCTTTGAAAAACTTGGTTTGAAGTATTCAACTGACCTGCTTACAGTTTACCCGAGAATTTATCTTATTAATTCAACTATTCGGAGCCTTGCCAAACATCACGATAAAAATGTGTTGATACGAGGCAAGGTGATTGATAAATATATTCCATATAAACCAAATCACCCTACTAAAATTGTTATCTTTGATGGAACTGCCAGCATTGAATCACTGATGTGGGGCAATACATTTTACAGGGAAAAACAATTCAAAATAGGTGATGAATATATTTTTTGGGGCAAGGTAACCTACAATGTATTTGAAAGAGATATTAAGTTTGATATTCGTGACCATAAGAGATTTGAGGAAGGCGATGAAGAGCTTCTGAAATTTCCACTGATACCGATTTACATATTATCAGAAGAGCTTAAGAAAACCTGGATAAAACCGCTTAACCTTACAAAAATAATTTTTAATGCTATTAAGAATTGCTCCGCCGGTATTACGGAAGTATTAAGCAATGAAGTGATTGAGGCACATGGACTGCTTGAACACAAATCAGCTCTGATAAGGACACACTATCCAAAATCAATTGAAGATATTGAAACATCAAGGCAAACACTTGCATTCGAGGAGCTATTTTACCTTCAGTTAGTTATGGCTTTGAAGAAACAGGCAGTTGCTTCAGGCGAAAAAGGGATTAAGTTTGAAAAAATAGGCGATAAATTTGAAAAGCTGTTTAAGGAGCATCTTGGCTTTGAGCTTACAGGGGCACAGAAAAGAGTGATCAAAGAGATCATAGGCGATATGAGGTCCACAAAACCTATGAACAGGCTTCTGCAGGGTGATGTTGGCAGCGGTAAAACGATTGTTGCGGTATTCTGTTTTTTAGTTGCTATTGAAAATGGTTACCAGGCAGCATTTATGTGCCCAACGGAAATACTGGCAGAACAGCATTTTAAAACACTGAAGTATTATTTTGAAAAACTTGGAATTAATTCAGTTCTTCTTGTAGGCGGGCAGAAGAAGAAATTAAGGGATTCAATACTTGATGAAATTAAAACAGGTAAAGCTCAGGTAGTGGTTGGGACTCACGCCTTAATCCAAACAGCGGTTGAATTCAAAAAGCTTGGATTTACTGTAATAGATGAACAGCATAAATTTGGAGTTATGCAAAGGGCAAAGCTTAAAGCCAAGGGCGTTAATCCCGATGTGCTTGTCATGACCGCTACACCAATTCCGAGAACCCTTTCGCTTACAGTATATGGCGATCTTGATGTATCTGTAATTGATGAACTTCCTAAGAACCGAAAGCCTGTAAAAACAGCATTAAGAACTGAAGCTGACAGAATTAAAGTTTACAAATTCATTAAAGAAGAAATTACTAAAGGACGCCAGGCATATATAGTATATCCAATTATCCAGGAATCTGAAAAGCTTGACCTGAAATCAGCGGTTGAACATTACGAATTGCTCAGGAAACAGGTATTCCCTGAACTAAAGCTTGGGCTTGTGCATGGTAAATTGCCGTGGAATGAAATTGATGAAACTATTGAAGCATTCAAAGACAGGAAAATTGATATTTTAGTCTCAACAACTGTAATTGAAGTGGGAATCGATATCCCGAACGCGACGATTATGCTTATAGAAGAAGCGCAGCGCTTCGGGCTCTCACAGCTTCATCAATTACGCGGAAGAGTCGGGCGGGGTGCCGAAGAATCATACTGCATCTTAATCGCAGATAAGCTTGGTGAGATATCTTCTCAAAGGCTAAAGGTAATGACTGAAACTAATGATGGGTTTGTCATATCCGAAACAGATATGAAGCTCCGTGGACCCGGTGAGTTTTTCGGTACACGGCAATCCGGTGAGCTTAAGTTCACAGCTGCCGATCTTGGCAAGGATATGGCATTAATAGTAAAGGCAAGGGATGCAGCATTTGGAATTATTGCAGAAGACCCCGAACTGAGAACAAATACAAATTCAAATATCAGGAACCATTTCCTTATCAATTATAAGGAATCGATGGAGCTGATAAAAATAGCATAACCATTTTTTTGAAAACAAAACAATATAGCAATGTCAAACAGAATCAAACCGTTAATTATTCTTATTATTATTGCTTGTCTTTTCTGGCTTGAAATGTTTGTCCTTAAGACCTTCAACTTTTGGCTTGAAATGACAATAGCAGCATCACTGCTTGCAGCCCTGGGACTTTATATTAATCACAGAAACGGTGAAGCGATCAATTACAGACTTTATGTTTTTGAACCTAAATTTATCCTTATCGGAATCTTCTCAGCCGCATTCCTGTACCTGGTATTCTATTCGGGTGATATAATATCGAAATTAATTCTACCCTTTGCAGATAGGCAGGTTGTTGGAGTTTACAATAATAAATCATTACTTGACCCGCGGGTTATAGGACTACTCCTGCTTTTTATCATCGGACCTGCTGAGGAGGTTTTCTGGCGTGGATATGTTCAGGATACACTAGCCGAAAAATTTGGTGATAACAAAGGCTGGATAATTGCATCCTTGATTTACGGCGGAGTTCACATTGTTGCTATGAATTTTATGCTCTTTATGGCAGCATTAATATGCGGATTGTTCTGGGGATGGGTCTTTAAAAGGTACCGTTCTGTTTGGCCGGGTTTGATATCACATGCATTGTGGGATTTAACAATTTTTGTTTTATTACCGGTTCGTTAGCGGTGAAACAAAAAGGGAGGTTAAAATTAACCTCCCTTTAAATTTTAGATGTAGTGTGTTTATCTTATGAATTCAACTAAACCGCTTGCTACAGTGTTTTTCTTGTTATCAAGAAGGAAACACCTGTAGATACCGGGTGAATCTACTCTTAAATCGCTTGATTCAAAATAGATGTATTTCATGTCGGCAGAAACATCAAATTCAACTTTTTTGTAATAATCAAAAGTGTAACCATTGTATTTATCAAACTGGATTGAACAGTCTTTTAAACCTAAAGCGTAGTCACATTTTACCATAACGGTAATAGGACCGGCGTAAAACCTGTCGCTGATCGACTGTTCGCCTGATGATCCGTATTTTTCACAGAAATACATTGCCGGACCATTTTGAGCTTTAATGTTGGTTGTTAATCCCAAAACAAAAACTAATGCAAAAAACCCCAAAAACAATTTAAATCTAGTCATTTTGACCCTTTCTAGTTGATTAATAAAAACTGAATAATAATTATACAATTTAACAATAAAAAAGTTTCAAAAAAATAAGCATTTTACTGGTGAAAATCACAATAAATTCATTATATTTAATGCAATATAGTGTTTTTCTTTATAAACCGCTATAATATTATACTGTTAAACCGGAAAAATAATTTAAAATCCTTGAAAATTTCAATCATATAATTTTGAATTTGTATTATATATATTTGAATCTCTGATGAATTATATAGACCAGAAATTTAATAAAAAATCCCAAAGAACTGAGTTCATTATTCCTTTATTGAATATATTTTCAGACTCTGCTGCTATTATTAGTGCTTTCATAATATCATATTTCATAAGATTCCATTTTTCTCCATTTGTAAGCTTATTTCCTTTTATGGGAGAAATCCCCCCGTTGAAAGGGTATATTGTACTTGCGGTACTGGTTTTGCCTGTTTGGTTATTGATTTTCCAATCAAGAAAGCTCTTCAGGCCCAAGAGAATTGTTTTTATTTTTGATGAGTTTTTCTTGATTGGCAGACTGGTGACTTTTGGGATTATTTTCTCATTTGGTTTCGTGTTCTTTTACAGGATATTTCCATATTCGCGTGTTGTGTTCGTTCTAAGCTGGATAATTTCTATTTTTCTGATAACCATTGGCAGGTATATTGTATTAAAATACGAAAAAACACTATACAACAAAGGTAAAGGATTAAATGACACTTTGATAGTTGGAAACACACAATCAGCTTTGGATATCTATTCGAAATTTTCTGATCATAAATATGCCGGTTTTAATATTATAGGATATATTGAAGAGACCACCTCAGCCGGTGGATTATTACCAGAGAAACTTAAACTGGGAACATATACCGATATTGTTCAGCTTATTCAGAAGATGAATATTGAAACTGTTCTTGTTACAATCCCTTCATCACAGCATGATAAGCTATTAGAACTGATGAAAGCATGTGAAGGGGAAAATGTGGAATTTCTTATGGCACCAGATTTCCTGGAAGTAATTACATCATCTGTCAGGGTACAGGAAATTGATGGAGTCCCATTCCTTAAGATTAAGAGTATTCCAATGAACATCTGGAACAGAATTTTAAAAAGAGGTTTTGATGTTGCTTTCGCATCAACTATTATGCTGATTACTTCTCCGTTATTTCTATTGCTGGCATTTCTGGTTAAATTTACATCAAAGGGGCCCGTTTTTTACAGGCAGGAACGTCTCAGTATGACAGGTAAAAAGTTTTACATGATAAAATTCCGCTCAATGGTAGTAGATGCCGAAAAGAATACCGGAGCTGTTTACGTCGCCAAGGGTGACTCGAGGTATACAAAGATAGGGGAACTGTTGAGAAAATATTCACTGGATGAGCTTCCACAGTTTATCAATGTATTAAAGGGTGATATGAGTATTGTTGGACCCAGGCCTGAGAGAGAGCATTTTATAAATCTATTCAAAAGCAAAATTCCGAAATATCTTGAAAGACACCGCGTAAAATGCGGAATAACTGGCTGGGCACAGGTTAACGGTTTAAGGGGCAGCGATTCATCGCTTGAAAAAAGAATTGAGTACGATATTTATTATATTGAACACTGGTCAATTATTTTTGATCTTAAAATAATCATTAAAACAATCAAAGAGATGTTCTTCTCTAAGGCGGCATTTTAATTATGATAGAAGTAATTGTATTTTACACTCATGCAGTATTCTTTGTTTATATATTTGCAAAAAACTATGTTGAGGTAAGTACTGTAAGCGCGTACTTAAGTACTATTTTTGTAATTATTATTTTTACAGTGGGCTGGACCTTTTCTGCATTTGTAATCGGGTTTTTCATCCCTGAAGAAGGATTAACACGGATATTGACTAAAGCTGCGTTTTCACTCGGACTTTTGACAATACTTGAACTTATTTTCTACAAGTTCTATTTCGCAAAAAGCAGGCCATCAGTTGAAAAAATATAAGCTACCTTAATGCTACATCCCTTGGCAGAATCTTGATCAGCACTTTTCTGATTTGCATACCGGACTTTAAAGAGTAAATGCCAATGAATGCTTCCCCTTCAACCCCCTTCGATCTGACAATAACACTATTACCTGTTCCATCCCCGTTTAACTCTATCAGGTTTTTCCCTTCTTCAATTACAAATTGAGCGTCAATATTACTGAAAGGGACCTTGAAACCAAGTAAATTGGTACGATAAATATTTATTGTCATTTCTGAAGACACGCTTGCTCTCAATACTTCGGGTTTCATATCTATTTTGATATCATTTGGCGTTAATATAAACCTATCCCCAAGAAGCAGGAGGAGTATTACTGCTAGTACCCATAAAAGTTTTTTATACATTTTAATCAGGGTTTATAATTAGAAAAGTAAGTAATTTAATCATCTCCAAATTTCAACTTCACATTTTTTGCAAGCTCTACTTTACTTTCAGCGTTTACAGGGATTACCGGTTTTTCAGATTTCCTCTCATTCCCCAGCCGCTTTATGATAGTTTCATCAACAGCCTTTACCTGTACAATTTCTTCTTCAACCACTCTGCTGGAATCAGGATCTGTTACAAGGAGATTCAGCATTGGTGTCTGCTGATAATCATCCGACTGGACAATACTGACATGATCAAACTCTTCAAAAAGACTTCTCTGTCCCGGAATCTTCTTTGGCCTGAACACAGGAATTTTGGTTTTTATCCTGAACTCATCTTTATCATCTTCGTTTTCCCCTTCAGCTTCCGGCTTTTCAGAAAAGAGCTTTATCTCGTCATCAGTTCTCCCTGTCATATCCAGCTTTTCAGAAGACTCCCGTTCCTGTTTCTTCTTTTTAAGCTCTTCATACTTACCTGTCTTATAAAGATTCTCTCTGGTTTCATTGACTCTCTCTACTAGCTCCTTTTCTTCTATATTCAGGATTTTATTATCCCTGATTTTGAATACTCCCCCGATCATTACATCACTTATGTTGTAAGAACTAAGGTTATCAACAATAAAATCGCAAACTGCTGAATATGATAATTCTTCCGGGAAAAACTGGAACCTAAGGTCTGATATATCAATAAAGCAGAAAGTGGCGGGTTTGTTAACATCTATTTTGTAGCTGTTTTCTCCCTCTGAATTTCCATCAAAAAATATTGAGTGCGGAGTGCGTGTGACAGAATCAAGAAGCTGGCTACTTGAAAGATTCAGATCTTTGTATTTGTTCCTGAAGAGTCTCATTTCTTTCAGAATATCCTCGCCAAGCCACCCGGTGCCGATTGAAAATTGGATGCCATGGCCTATATAATCATCGATGGGAAAATAACGTGTAGTAAAATAATTCAGATCGCGCGGACAGATTATTATGTTTGCCTTTTTATCTTTGATTATTTTCAGATCATTGTAATCAAGGTATAATGGATTGATAAGCGATGTGTGCGAATCTATCAACCCGTATTCATCGAATAATGATATCACCGATTTATGAAAAGTCTGCCTGAATTGTTCTGTAATATCTTTATTTACAGCAACTTCCAGGTACAGGTCCCTTAAATTTATACTCTTTAATTCCGTAATACCTGAAATATCGTAAACTGTTAAAAGATTTTCCTGGGTAACGTAAAATGAAGGATTCAGGTATTTGTAATCGCGAATAGTATTAGCATCCTGTTTGATGGGGTAGCAGACAGAAATATTCTGCCCGGTTTTTTTAACTGCATTTGTAATTGGTACAAGGTGATTGGTATCCTTGCGAAGTGAGACCTCGTTCAAATATGCCACTCCTGATTTCAGCGAGCGGTTAAATGAATATTCATAAATATTCATCAGGTCATTCTGAATTGTATCTCCTGAGAGCTCCTGGTATAGGTAATTGAATATAAGATCAGTACACAGGTCTTCTTCAGCTTTTTCGTAATGCCTGCGTTTTAAAAGATAATGAAGAAGACTGCCTTCGGAGCGCAAACAGGAATTTACCAAAGGAGGCATGATGATCTTCTTTGAGCAGTCGATTATCTCGGCAGTACCATGGTATTGCGCGATCCAATTTTCAACCTTTGCATTTCCCTTGGCTGTTGCATCAGCCATATCTGTTATTTTATTATCATTTAGCAGAATAGAATATCTTCCGAAATCGTTATTCCTGTTAAATGTAAGTACGTATGCGTCTTTTAATATTATCAAAGGTCTTCTATTTCAAATTTTTCATCAATAATGTATTTACTTTTTGTTAGGGTATTCTTACCTTTTCTGTATAAAGCGTATTCAAAGCCTTCCCTGACACTGGCAGCTCCAAATTCACCCTTTACATTTACGGCAATGAAACCAACCTGGTAATCATGGTCACGGTTCTTGTGAGAAAGCAGGTTCAGTTTAATCACGCGCTTAACTGCATACTCACATGCTTCCTGTGGTGACATGCCCTGCGCCATCATTTCAACAACCAGAAAGCTTCCGCATGCCCTAACACATTCTTCGCCTCTTCCTGTTGATGCCGCGCCGCCGACTTCACCATCAACGTACAATCCCGCTCCAATTATCGGCGTATCACCTACTCTGCCGTGAAGTTTCCAGGCTGTACCGCTGGTAGTGCATGAAGCAGAAATATTACCGTCCTTATCGATTGCAACCATTCCGATAGTATCATGATTGCCGTCATCATTAATTCCAAGTCCGTTTGATTTTTTTACCTTATACTCATCAGTATGGAATTCCTGCGACCTTCCAAAGTTTCCCTTTTTCCACTCGATATACTTTTTAATTGAACCCTCGGTATGCAGAATATCAGGCTGGAAACCGTTGGTAATTGCAAAATTGTAAGCCCCCTCGCCTGCTAAGCAGACATGCTCAGTGTTTTCAAGTATCAACCTGGCAACAGAAACCGGATTTTTAATATGTTCTACACATATTACCGCGCCAATCCGCGCTTTCCAGTCCATTATAGCAGCATCAAGAGTTACTCTGCCCTCAGCGTCAGGCAGACCGCCATATCCCACGCTAAGTACATTAGGATCATCCTCCGCTACTCTTACACCCTGCTCAACTGCGTCTAATGAACTGCCGCCTGCCAGTATAACTTCAATTGCTTTTTCATTGGCGGCAACTCCGTGTTTCCATGTAGATATTACAAGTGGTTCCATAGCTACAAATATAAGTAAAACCGATGGATTATTAAAATCTTCAAATTAATTGTATTTTGGGCAAGTTATTTCTTCATTAACTCATTAATTTCAGTAATTAACCAATCTTTGCCAACAATATTACTTATGTTTTTTATTTCACATTTATACTGAGTCAATTTCTTTTTGTCAATGCTTCCTACTCTAATTAATCTTAACAAATACAAATAAAAGTTAAGAAACCTATCATAGCGTGATCCTAACTCTGCTTTGTGTCTATATAAAAAATGTTTTGATGCATCTATTAAATAGAGCAAGGTTTCTAATTCAGAAATTTTATAGTATATCATTGCCAGATATGTTCTGGAAACTAAATATACCTGATAATTAACCATATCAATTTTATTTAAAACATTAATAGCGTTTGTGTATTTTCCTTCAATCATTAAGATTTTAGTTTTCGACAAGCATTGGATATCATTTTTTACTTCTTTATCAAGCTTACTTTGATATAAATCTAGGAAATTTTTTGCAAATCTCAGATTTAAATCCGAACTTATATTTATTACATTGAAAAACATTTCTGGTGGGATAAATTTATAAGAGTTAAAAAAACCTTTATCAAAAAAAAAATTGACAACATTGTAGAATTTTTTTTTGTGGATTCCAATATCAAATGAATTATTAGTTGCAGTTATATATTGTGCGTTAAATGAGTAAAATATATGTGTAAGATATGTCATCGTTAAATCTGAGTATTTGTCCTTCACTATATTGAATAATTTAGAATGCAGAGAGTAATTTTCACAATCATCAAACATTTTGCATATAAGATATTCGATGTAAACTAGAATGTGACTATTACGAAAATACTGTTCATTCTTTGAAATATGGTTAATACATTCAACAATCAAGAATCCTTCTACTTTTAAATCTTTATTCCAAGGTGCAAAGCTAATTCTATTTAGATTGTAATTTTGAATGTTAGAAAGTAAAAATAATAATTGATAATAGTGTGAAGATTTCTCAAATCGTTTTATATCTAATTGTTTCATTTTATTTATTTGATACATAACTGAATAGGGAGTCAATCTTGCTAAAAAAAAATATTCTTCAATTCGAAAAATAGTTCTGTTGTTGATCTCTTTGTGCAATTTATCTGCAAGCATCAAAAAACATTTATCAGCTCCTCTTTGTCTCAAATCTTCAAGCAAATCTAAGTTCTGGTATATATTGTTTTGCATATAGTTTGTCAACTTTAAAAATTCTTCTATCAATTTCACAAAGTCTGAAATAATTAATCTGATCTTACTATAATTGTAAATTTCTTTTGGATATAAATAACTATATAAACCTTTTCCATCTATTTGGACTACAGTATTCATTTTCTGTCTTCTGATATACACATATACCTTTATCATCAATTTGCTTTTGTTATGGAAAGGAGATCTTACAAAATACCCCATTTTTTTGATTTCATTATAACTTAAGCAATTGTATAGCTCTAATAATTTCGAATTCATTTTTGTATATACGATTTAAAAAATAACTTACGATATCAATAAATAATATTTAAAATAAACCTTGGTTTCAAATATAAAGTATATATTTCCTAAAAGCTACAAACTCGTTAATCTGTCTTTGCAAACTCCGGATGCTTTACATATTTTTGTTACAATACTTGCGCAAGTTAATTTATTTAAAAATCTTATTCTTAAACTTTGAAAGGAATTAAAAACATGAAACGCACATTTTTGTTAAGCATTTTAATGCTTGTAGTAATTTCTATATTTTCCGCATCGATATATACAAATTCATATGCATCTAACGCGTTCAATAAAGAGTATCTGCCTGGTTTTAGCGTGAAAATAGTTGATAATGCCAACAATCCAATTTCAGGAGCAAGTGTCACTATAACATTCCCGGATGGGTACATTGGGAATTATACAAGTAATAACAATGGGTTAGTATGCGTCAATTCTGGGTGGGGAATGGTTAGAGTGAGTTGGGTTGGTCCAAGCAAAGGCTTAAATGGATGTAGAGATATCAACAACCAGACAGAAACACTTTGTGGCTTCAACCCTTATACAGTTGGATTAGGTAATTTATGTACGGATTAAAA
This sequence comes from Ignavibacteria bacterium, assembly GCA_039933555.1. GTDB lineage: Bacteria > Bacteroidota > Ignavibacteria > Tepidaquicellales > OLB5 > OLB5. Next base: position 25,651 of record JBDTNV010000001.1, on the reverse strand, counting down.
TTGTAAAATCAAAAAGAGCCGGATAAAACCGGCTCTTTTTGATTAATCATATGAAAAAATACATATTACTAATAATGATTTTAATTTCAGGCTGTAATGAATTTATCGACCTTACCGGTAAATTCATAAACCGGCTTAATGATACAAGTAATTCTATTATTAACTTAACAGTTTCTGTCCGTAATCTTCAATCTGAAGCTCTTCCTAATATGCTTGTAAGTATCATAGATGACCATGATTCGCTTTTAATTACATCCCCTAAGTTCACAAATTCATTTAGCACAATTCACTTCTCACTGCCTGATGAACAGGTAAGAGGTATTTCACCTGAAGCACAAAACCTAATTATAATTGCAGAACATCCTGATATTGGCACTTATATTAATGTTATATCGGCCTCAGGTATAAGCGATCAACACTTTATAAGTGAATTTATAATTGATATTCCGCAGGAAGTCTTATTGAAATCAGTTATTGAAAATTATCCCTTTTATAATAAAACACAAAAAAAGTTCATGTATTAAATCATCCTTATGTAATACCACAACAAACAGCAGATTTTCATATATTTACACTGCTCAAAATTAAATCTTTCTCCTATTGCACAATTCATATATAAATGCTAAATTTATACACAATTATGCCTAAATAACAGTAAATAATGAAATACATTTTACTTTTTCTTACTATAATATTTTTATCAGCATCACTTAGTGCCAAACCCCCCGGCTTTGCATATACAAGAGTTGATTTTATGCTTACTCTTTCAGATAATATTAAGCTTGATTGCACAAAATTCATTCCGGCAGGCTCGCCGCCTGCAGGCGGATGGCCATGCGCCCTGATAACTCACGGCTTCGGCTTAAATAAATTCACTGAAATGCCTGAAGCTATAGATTACGCGACAAACGGATATTACTCTTTGGTTTACAGCATGCGCGGGCAGGGGCTTTCTGAAGGGCGTTCGAACTTTATCAGCATGACAGAAGCCAATGACTTAAAAGAGGTCATCCTGTTTATGAAAGCCGATGCAAACACAAACGATAATAAAGTATTCATACACGGCGGTTCACAAGGCGGCATAATACCTTTTATGGCGGTCTGCAGCGGACTGAATGTTAAAACCATAATCACTGATCTTGCATCACCTGAACAAGGCACTAACTGGATCGAGAACGGCGGAATTAAAATGACATTCCTGTGGTCAACAGGTTACGATACAAGCATCGTCAGATATAACCCGCTTGTAAGCCGTTTTAAACCGTGGATTTATGCAAACACAAAGGAAAAATGGGATAGCCTGGCATTTTACCTTCCGCAGAACCGCGATTTCCTAAGTACTGTTAACAATTGCCAGATACCCATTCTGGTTGAAAATGCATGGCAGGATAAATTCTTTAACACACTGGGTGAGATAAGAAGCGCATACATACTTCCTTACAATAATTTAAAAATGTATTTCGGTGTAATGGATGGACATGGCAGTGACTATATTCAGTCAGAAGAAAACTACAAGACACAGGTATTAAGAGACTGGGTTGAATATCATGTTCAGGGAATTCAGAACAATGTTATGGATGTTAACCAGAAGTTCACCTATGCTGCAAGCCGTTACCCGGTCAGCGAAAGCAAATGGACCTGGAACAGGTATTACTCACCAACATGGCCGCCTACGGGTGTTGAGAACGTAAAGCTTTATTTCCATCCCTCAAACCAATTGCAGGTATATGGGTACGGTGGCTCGCAGACCGACGTGAGCTGCAATAATGAAATTCTTGATACAAACGTAACAATGGAGTACCTTGTAAATACTGAATTCCGCGGACCACTCTTTGAGGCTAAATTCCATAAAAATGAAATCTATTTTGATACACCAGCTTTGTTGCAGGATGCAATTATGGCAGGGACACCATATGCTTACCTGTATTATTCATCAACGGCAAATGGAATGTGCCAGTATAATATGCAGGTGTGGGATGTAAAAGCAAACGGTGGTGAAAAGCTTGTTACAAGGATCAACTGGACTGACAGGGATTATAACGCAAACCAGGTAAAACAAAAATATGTTAACGGGCAGTCATACTCTCATGTATTCAGGGCAGGAGATAAGATCAGGGTTAAATTAACCAATCTTGATAATGTCCCATTGTATGATCTTAATGATGATACAACTGATGTTTTCCTGCGTACAAACCCGTTTATGCTGCCATCACTTAAAGCTGGACTAAACAAATTACTCATAAATAATAATTCAAAATCGTACATAGAGTTGCCCTTGATAAACTTTGTAATAGGAATAAAACAATTATCTTCTGAAATACCCGAAAAGTTTAACTTATTGCAAAATTATCCTAATCCGTTTAATCCAAAGACAAAAATAAAATTTTCCGTGCCTTCAACAGGTAAGAATAATTTTGTGAAAATTGTTATATATGATGTAACAGGCAGGATTGTAACAACACTTGTGGATGAAAACTTCTCCCCGGGCAGTTATGAAGTTGATTTTAACGGAGAGAACTATTCCTCAGGGGTTTATTTCTACAGGATGATTACTAATGATTATTCAGAAGTGAAGAAAATGATATTAGTAAAATAGCGGAGCTATTTTACAACCTTGTTTCTAAGGCTGGTAAAATAATATAAAAGACAATTAAACAAAAAACCCGGTTTATGCCGGGTTTTCTATTTCTAAAATCTTATACTCACCGCGCAATAATAATTTCCCTGTTCAAATATCTTATCGCTTCCCCTGCTGAGGATATCTTTCATCAAACCGTTTATTACTATGTTTTTCAGAACAAATCCGGCAATAGCCTTTAACATTCTGCTCATTGGCAAAAAGAACTTAACAGTATTATCAATTGCCAGAATTGCAGCGCTTTGTATTGCCATCAATTTAAAATGATCCTTTACTGCTTTAATAGGGATGAAGTAGCTTGAATTGTGGACGGCATAAATACTCATAAAATCGAATGGCTTAATGTACATATCAGGTGTAAAGTTTACAATAGCATACCGGTCCCAGAATCCCCCGAACCTTATATTCTGCCTGAAAGATGACACTATGTTGAATGTACTTTCCTCTTTTAATTTCCGGCTTGTCTGCATAAGGTCAAAGGAATACCTGTAAAGCTCATTGCCTGGTGTGCTTATAGTTTCATTTTGTATTGTTGATTTCTGGCTGTTGAAGTCCTTTTGAAGGGGGGCTTTTGTATCATTATTATTCACGCCGGGCTGGTTAACAGATTCGATATGCCTCAGATCCTGGGCAAGTGACATAGTATGAAAACAGTAAAAAGCTAACAGTATTTTAATAACATGTTTTATCATCTTATTATACTGTTTAATATGACTAAAATTATTCCCTTAAGATGTCAATAATTTCCACATAAATCAAGCGGTTAATATAGTTGAGACTTTCAGGAAGCAGGTATTTCACGCCAAGAATGGAGTATTAAAATAGTCCGGAAAACACTGCTTATTTAAATAATGGAATATTTTTATAGGAATTTATTTCGTGGAAAGAATAATGGTACAAAGTCATATTCTTATAAATACGAAAACTCTGTTTGTATCCCGTAGAATTTCTTAAGCAGTTCATAAATAAGATAACTGGAGTCACCGAAACCGTAAGTATAATTATATTTTGACTGGTGTACTTTTCTGTAATCAATTGCATCTGTCAGGAAGCTTGTAATTTCGGGTTTATCTATGGGAAGCAGCTTTGCATTTTTCTTTAATACTTCGGGCCTCTCAGTTGTTTTCCTTAATACGCCGCATGGCACGTTGAAGAATAGTGATTCTTCCTGCAGCCCGCCTGAATCGGTCAATATACATCCCGCATTTTTAACATAACCAAGCATTTCAAAGTAATCGTGAATGGGCTTCATTATAATAAGCTTTTTGTGGCCTTGACCGTTCATGACCTCATCAAAGCTCCGCTGTATCAAAGGATTGGGATGCATGAGATGCAATATTTCAGTATAACCTGATACATCATCCATTACAGTGTTCAGTATCCTGGCGTAATCAGAAACATAACCCCAGTTTTCCCTGCGGTGGAAAGTGCTAAGAATGTAATTCTTCTGTAAAGGCTCTTTAATTTTCTTTTCCTTTATGAGTGTGAATATGGCATCATTTATAGTGTTACCAATTACAAAAATATTTTCAGCTTTTATTCCTTCTCTTATCAGGTTATCGCGGTTAATCCCTTTTGGCGCAAAATGAAGTGTTGTCATACGCGCTACTGCTTCACGCATAAATTCCTCAGGGAAGGGGTTCATCTTGTCATAAGTACGCAGACCTGCTTCTGCGTGGAAGACCGGTATCTGGTTCAGAAATCCCCAAAGCGCGCCTGAAAATGCAGAGGCTGTATCACCCTGTACAATAATTCCGTGCAAATGCTCTTTTCTTACCGGTGATTTCTCGCCAAATTTCTCGTTGAAGTCACCAAGCAAATGCGCAATAAGCTCATTTAGATCACTTGAGCGGTTTGGTTTTTCCGCGGCAGTAATATCAGGATGAATACCTATATTCTCTAAGATGTCACCGGAAATCTTCTGTTGTGCTGTATTATAGAGCAAAGGATAGAATTCTTCTGATTTCTTCAAAATCCTGTACAAAACAAAAAGCTTCAGAACTTCAGGCCTTGTACCGAAAATAAGCACAATTACCTTTTTCCCTTTCATATCTTCGGGATTCAAACCAATATTAATGTTTTCCTGGGCCATATATTTTCTTTTCAGATATCAAAGATAACTATCCGTTATTTAAGATAAAACGAAGATAAATCCCGTTTTACCGTGAGAGTATTCTGTGTTTTTAGCATAAAAAAAGGAGCCTTTAGTGGAGAGCGGAACGATATCCAGTTTATTAAACCTATCATTTTATAATCCGGGTCGCTGCCTGACCAGGCGGGAAGAAGTGTATCATTTAACAGCTTTAAGCAGGCAAGATTACTGTAGTCAACTTCTTCCATATAAAAGCCTTTTACAACTTTGCCGTGAGCCTGTTCGAAATTCTTAAAACGGGAAATTTTTTCTTCTAAGGCTAATCTTATTCCTATATCCTGAATTCTATTTCCAAATAAAGACTGTGTGAGCTTAATCGGCCAAAAACCGTTTGGGCGGTATCACCAACCCACCATGCAGACCATGTATTCATAGTGAACTCGTCATACCAGTTCCAGTCAGAGTTATATGTGGGTGAGTTAAGCAGAATATGGGAGTAATTTGGATAGGCACCTGTAAAACCAAGCCTGAATGTGTTTGATTGTGAAAAAAGAAATGTTGTGAACAGAAGAAATGCCAAGGTAAAAGCTGTAAGTAACTTCATTTCTGCCTCCTTTGAAGGATTATTTTGTAATGTTATTTTGGGTTGAAATGTTGAATTGTTTTTTTATTAAAATTTCCTCTATTAAGAGGAACTATTGCCAAAGCAATAATTTTTACTTAATCAACATTCCCGCCGAGCGGGACTTCTGATTAAATAATTCTTATTTAATCATCAGCATTTTTTTGGTTTCAGTATATTGTTCTGTAATAAGTTGATAAAAGTATGTCCCGGAAGAGTACCCGGAGGCATCCCACTTAAATTCATAACTTCCTGTTCTCAAGTATTCTTCTTCCTTATGTAACTCTCTGCCTAAGATATCAAAAATTATCAATTTGATATGTGAGGACTTTGGGACATCAATTTTAATTGTTGTAACAGGATTAAATGGATTTGGATAGTTTTGATATAATATGTATTGAACCGGAATTTCATTCCCAATCTGCTGTATTGCGTTATAAGTAATTATTCCGCCGCCATTTGTTGTTTTGGAAACAAGACCAATACCTAAATATCCACACCATCCATGTAAGCTATCAATAAAACAGAATTCTCTTGAACCTGTTGTAACATTTTGATAACCCCAGTTTAAACCATGATTTGTTGTTTTAAAAATGTAATCAAAGCTAACGCCTGCCCATCCTGTGTTGTTGTTAATAAAATATAATTCCCATATATTACCTGAAGGCGGGGAAATAGTTTGTTCCGTCCAGTTTAAACCAGAGTTGGAAGTATATTTTATCCTGTTATTAGTAATGCCTACCCAACCGGTTAGTTCATTCAAAAAGAAAACAGAATTAACCGGATCGCTTGGGTTATAGTACAAATTCCAATTCAAGCCTGCATTTGTAGTCTTATATAAAAATGTATTCGCACCGCAAAAACCTGTATTGTAATTGAGGTAAAATATCCGCTGTGTCTGCGATGCTATCCCGCTTGTTCTTACTATCCAGTTAATGCCTCCATTGGTCGTGGTGCGCACATCCGGTCCCACAAGGTCTATACATGTCCAGCCGCTATCTTTATTTAAAAATTGTATATCATCTATAAGCATATTGCTGGGTAATTGCAGGTATGTCCAGTTCAATCCCCCGTTTACGGTCTTAGCTAACTTTCCAAAACCAACACTATCGCCGCCTGCATACACTGTATTATAGTCTATTACCGCCAATGCATTATAATCCGTATTAAGAGATGAATCTTGTATAGACCAGTTAGCTCCACCATTAGAGGTATACATTATATATCCGTAACTAAGACCGGTTGTGCCTTTATCTGTACAAGACCATCCTATATTGGCATCAATAAATTTAATACCTTTAATTGGCTTACTTACAGGCACAGTTTGCTGTACCCACTGACTTTTTACAATTGTCAATGAGCAATGAACAATGAGCAATATTAGAAGGAGTTTTTTCATAGTAACCTCAACTCTAAAATAGCGGTTAATTTAAGATTTAGCAAAGGAATTAATAATTCTTAATTCCTCATTGTTAATTGAATTAAGCCCACCATGCAGACCATGTATTCATAGTGAACTCGTCATACCAGTTCCAGTCAGAGTTATATGTGGGTGAGTTAAGCAGAATATGGGAGTAATTTGGATAGGCACCTGTAAAACCAAGCCGGAATGTGTTTTGCGAAAAGAGAAAAGATGTAAACAGAAGAAATGCCAAGAGTAAAGCTGTAAGTAACTTTCTGCCGATAGCAGATTTCACTGCGTTCAACATTTTCTGCCTCCTTAGGGTATTAATTTGTTTGATTTTGAAGCCTATGAATTATTTTATTAATATCATCTTTTTAGTTTCTGTATAATTATTTGTTGTCAGCCTGTAGAAGTATGTGCCACTCGGTAAATTAGCCGCATAAAAATTAATTCTGTATGTTCCTGGTCTTAAATAATTTTCAACTTCTGTTTTAACTTTTCTGCCAAGTATATCATATATTGTTACATTAACAAAAGAATATTCAGGAATTTCAAATTTGAAATTTGTAACCGGATTAAATGGATTCGGGTAATTCTGATGAAGTTTGAATGAACCGGGTATTTCTGTACTGATATTATTTATTCCTACATAAGTTATCATACCTCCTCCATTTGTTGTATGAGAAATTCCTAAATCTGCCGCCCAGCAATTCAATGAATCTACAATTGAAATTCTTACAGAACCTGTTGGGACTATCTGATAACCCCAATTTATTCCGCCATTTGTAGTTTTTAAAATTTTTTGAAACCAGCCCGTTCCAGCAAATCCTGTATTAGAATTTATAAAATAAATATCCGTTGTAGTATTTCCATTCAACGGAAATGGCTGCTGAATAAACCAATTGGCTCCGCCATTTGAAGTTAAAGCAACTTTACCTCCTGACAAACCCAGCCAACCCGTTGCCTGGTTCATAAAAAAAATGCTTGCAACACTTTCTGAGAAATTACTATTTAGTATCCAATTCAATCCCGCATTTGTTGTCTTATATAAAAAAGAATTAGCACCGCAAAAACCTGTATTGTAATTAAGGAAAAATAATCTGTGTGTTTGCTGTGCCATACCACTGGTTCTTACTATCCAGTTCAAACCGCCATTAGTCGTGGTGCGCACATCCGGGCCCACAACTCCTGAACAGCTCCAACCGCTATCTTTATTCTGAAACACCATATCTTCTATTGACATATTCACAGGTGTCTGTATATCTACCCAGTTTAATCCGCCATTTATTGTCTTTGAAAATTTTGCCCTTGCTGAACTATCACCGCCTGCATAAATATTATTGGCATCTATTACAGATAGTGCATTATATCTGGCATTTAGAGCCGCATGCTGAACAAGCCAGTTTATTCCACCATTTGAAGTATATAAAATATAGCTCGTATCCATACCTGTGCCCCAACTTGTACATGCCCAACCTGTATTTGCATTAATAAACTTAATACCTGTTATAGGCTTGCTTACAGGCACAGTTTGCTGAACCCACTGAGTATTTGAGTGGTGAGTGTATAAAGTGAATAGAGTTGTGAGTAAAAGCAGTTTTTTCAAATTGGGTGAAATTTGATTGTTAAAATATAATATTAAATGTTTGTAAAAACAAACAAAAAAGACAGATTTTATCAAGACAAACGAAGGAGGAATTTAAGATAAAACGAAGATATATCCCGTTTTACCGTGAGGAAATTGAGAATAAAAAAAGGGACGACCTATATTCAGACCGTCCCGCATAATACCATGGTATAAATTTTAAAACTTAATTATTTTGAAGCGTGATGCTTTTTTTCTTAATAATGATCAGTTGATTCCCATACAACTTTGTTCTTCATATTCATAAATACCTTCAATGCCCTGAAAGTTGCGAAGAAGTTTATCAGGTTATCAAAGTTCAGCCTGATCAAGCTAAAGAACGCATACTTCAGGCCGTACCAGCTGTAGGTAAATATGAACCGGTGAACGAGCCTCCAAACCATGAAGAAGAAACAAGCCCACAGGAAGAACCATAATGCGGTGTTCTGTTCTACGGCTGACTCAAATACTCTGATGCCAAGACCAAATCCCAAGAGGTATAATAAAAACATGGCAAACACAACATTGCTAAGCAGCACCATAAAGTTCGAGAATATAGTTTTCCTGTCGCGCATTAAGAAGTACTTTGTCTTTAAGTTGCCACCCCATTTGTGCATTTTCCAGTTCTGGAAGCATATACCCGCTGTCCAACGTGAGCGCTGTTTAACAGCTGCCCAGAATGTATTCGGGAAGTATTCGCCTGTTGCAACACGTGAGTTAGGGTTATTCTTATCTATTAACAGGTTTATATAAGCTGTCTTATAGCCCATCTTAAAGAGCCTTAAGCCAAGCTCGTAATCTTCTGTCAAATTAGCTTCATTAAATACCTGCGGGTAATGTTCATCAAGGTTCTTGAAAATTTCCCTTCTAAATGACATCCCTGTGCCGGCAAAAGGAATAAACACCTTTAATGCCTGCCTTACAACAAGATCTTTTGAGTGAACTTCAGCAAAAGCGTCGCAATACGTCCTGTGTATGAATTTGCCCCTGTCATCTTTAATAGGCACAACAGGTATCTGCACAGCATCAACACCCTGGTGCATTATAAGGAAGTTATCTATCTTAAGTGTTAACGGGTGTATAAAATCTTCGCTATCGTGAATTGAAATAATATCAAAATTTCTGCCGTTATCATTTTCAAATCTTTTTATTGATTCATATACATTATTCAGGTTATCAGCTTTTGTAGTGGGGCCGTCATGAGAATTTACACAAATTACAACTTTATTGTTCTTCTGCGCAATTCTTTTTACAACCTCAAGAGTTTTGGTATCATTCGGGTAAATACCAACAAATATAGTAAATGTATTGTACCTCATTTTGCTCAAAGCGTAGGTAAGTGTCCTGCCGATAACTTTATATTCGCGCCATGCGCAGATAACAAGAGCTATGTTGTTTTCATTGGCTGCCAGTACTTCATCCACTTTTGGCAGGCTCCTGTTATACTTCCAGCGGTTGAACCAGTATAGAAGGTCAACCATCACATCGTCAAGACCGCTGATAATCAGCAGTATTGAACAGATCCAGAGTAATACTGTGAAAACTTCTTGCATATAGTTATATTAAATTTTTATCCTCTAATGTTTTTGTAACATTCATAACTTTGTTAATCATAATTCTATCCCCAAAATTATGACCTTTTTAAGCTGAGCTTAAAATGCCGCCCTGTAATTGAATACAAATCCTGCTTTTATCTGGAACGAGTTCTTCTTATCACCGAAGAAATATACTTTATAAGTAGGCTCCAGGAAGAATACAGGGAATACCATAACATTAGGCTTAAACCTGATGCCGGTCCCTATTTCAAAATAATTGTTATAATCAAGCCTTCTGCCGTCAAACTGGCCGGATTCAAACAGGTAATTCTCAACATATGAGTACCCGCCTGTATGAAATCTTATTACCTGCTGCATCATTCCCTGAAGGAAAGCATTTTTATATTTATAGTCATACATTGCAGCATAGTAAATATCAAGATACATGCTTGTCTTTGATGCTGATTTGCTTCCTACATACACTTTTGCATCGCCTAAGCGGTTAAAATATACCAGCATAGGCTTAAGGTTTATTTTGTTTGAATCAAGATCAATTTGTCTTGTATAACCTATCCTGCCTTCAAAGAAAAGGTTTTTCATGATGTAATATCTCAGGAATAATCCTATCTCAATAAACCTGTCATTATATATCAGCGCCTTTGTTGAACGTGAATCTGTGTAAACATCCAGATACGGTCCTGCATACAAACCGGGTCCAAGCCTAAAGTTAACATGTGCAACAAGGTTTGCTATATAGTTTTCCTGAAATGAATCGTAGAAATTGTAGAAATACAGGTCAAAGGATCTCTTTGATGAACCAGCGAGCTCTTCTCTTAATACCAGCGATGCTGATTTTGACTGTTCTTTTTCCTGAGAATCAGTTGTATGGCTGCCCACATAATCAAAATGCTTTAGTGATGATTTATAATTCTTCTTGTCATAATAAATATAAGCAAGCTGCATTCTGGTTTTCGTATCCGTGGGCTTTTCTTTTAAATAGAGCTCAAAGAACTGTGCTGCTTTTGTTTTATTACCGTTATTATAGTAGTAGTAGCCTGAGTCAGCGTAATTTACGTTTTGCGTATAGACCTGATTATTATTTGTGACATTGCCATTGGAAGCATCAATATTAATGACCATCTGTTTGGCCATCTGCATCTCATTATCATTTGTTGAGTTTTTGCTCACATAATCAAACTGCTCCCTCGCCCTAGATGTCTGCTTGGTTTCCATATATAAAAAGCCAAGATCTAACCGTACCTGGTAATTTGAAGGATTAGAAATAATATAATCTTCAAAAAACCCGGAGGCTTTTTCCATAAACCCTAATTTTTGATAGTAATACCCGGAATCTGCAAGATTTTGAGAGTAGCTGACCGAAGCGGCAAGTGCTATCAGCAGAAAGATCGGGAGTAGTTTCTTTAGCATAATATTCTTAAATGTTTGTAAATTAACTCTTTCTTAAAGTTATACTTTATTCAAAAGCCATTAGTGACGTAATAATAATTGCGCATACCCCCGGATACAATAATAAGCAATTTTTTCCAAAAAACAAACTTCTTTCCGATTGGGTATACTAAATTAGGGTTAGTAGCTACTTTTCTCAATACCATTAAAACGGTATATATGCCGAATTAAGGTTAATTAAAATGGTGTCTTTTCCTGTAGAATTGCTAAAATTCAATAAAAATGATATTTTTGTAAATGCCAACTTTAACTTTCGCAATAGAATCATCATGTGACGAAACATCTGCAGCTATCCTTGAGAGTAGCAAGGTCCTATCCAACATTATTTCTTCGCAATATTTCCACAAAGAATATGGTGGAATTGTACCTGAGCTTGCCAGCCGCGCTCATATTGAGGCTATCTCTTCTATCGCAGAACAGGCTTTAAAAGATGCTGGAATAACAAAATCCGATATATCCCTTGTTGCTGCTACACAAGGACCCGGGCTTATAGGCTCACTGCTGGTTGGATATAATTACGCAAAAGGTTTTGCATTAGCGGGTAATATTCCTTTTATGGGGATAGACCATATTGAGTCACACATGTTTTCCTGCTTTATCGGGAAAGAAAACGTTGATTATCCTTTTATTTCGCTGGTTGTTTCGGGCGGACATACTGTCTCATTCCTTGTAAACAGCAGCTCTACCTATGAAGTTCTGGGCGGCACACACGATGATGCCGCAGGTGAAGCATTTGATAAGGTTGCAAAAATGCTGGGGCTGGAATATCCGGGCGGCCCGTTAATCGATAAACTTGCCGCTATGGGTAACCCTGATTTTCATACTTTCCCAATATCAACCATAAAAGGCAGTCCATATGATTTTTCCTTCAGCGGGATTAAAACTTCTGTTCTTTACTATCTGAAAAATAACTTTGGTGAATCCCGTGAAAACCTGCCGTTAAATGATATAGCGGCTTCATTCCAAAAAGCTGTAACAGGTGCGCTCGTCGATAAAACTATGAAAGCTGCGAAGGATAATAATATTAAAATTATTGCTGTATCCGGCGGTGTATCGGCAAATTCCGGTTTAAGGGCTCAATTCAAAAAGTATGAAGAAAAGGGATATAAAATATATTTTCCTGAAAAAGTTTATTCAACTGATAATGCTGCAATGATAGGTTACAATGCTTATTTGAAATTCAAAGCATTTGGCAATAAAATACCAGGGAACCCATTACTGGAGAAAGCATACTCCAGGTTTAACTATTAACTATGTCTGAAAAAAAACAGCATCGCGCGGTAATTGAAGTTGATGAACAGCTGACAAGTGATATTTCAGACCTTATCGCAAGCAGCTCTGATACTCTTTTAAGAAATATCCTGGCTGATATTTACCCGGCTGATATTGCACTTATCATAGATAACCTGAGGGATGAAGAGGGCTTAAAACTTTTTAATCTTTTAGATGATGAAACTCAGGCCGAAATTTTAATTGAGCTTAACGAGCACCAGAAAGATTATATCCTCGAAAATCTTTCTTCCGGGGAAATCAGCGATATACTGGGAGAGATGGATTCAGATGACGCAACTGATATTATCGGCGACCTGGAAGAAGCCCGGGCTGATGATGTATTGCAGCAGATGGAGGCAGAAGATTCAAGCGAGGTAAAAGAGCTCTTAAGTTACCATGAAGATACTGCCGGCGGTATCATGCAGAAAGAATTTGTTACTGTTAAAACTGCTGACTCCATTCAACGCGCGGTCGAAATAATCCGTGAAGAGGCGCCTGATAATGAACATCTTTACCACGTTTGGGTAACTGATGAATTGGGAAGACTATTGGGAATAGTATCGCTCAAAAAAATTATTGTAGCCCTCGATACACCATCTGTAATTATGGCTGATATTATGTCAACAGAAGTTATTTCTGTTGATGTTGATACTGACCGCGAGGAAGTTGCGGGCATTATGAGAAAATATGACCTTGTGAGCGTTCCTGTTATTGATAAGCAGCAAAGGGTTGTTGGCAAGGTTTCATTCGATGATATTGCCGAAATTATGGAAGAGGAATTTTCAGAGGATATGGCAAAGATCGTGGGTTCTGATGCCGAGGAACTAGAAAGCAAATCCCCTTTCCAAATTGCATGGCTCAGGCTTCCGTGGGTTTTGATAACACTTGGTATTGAATTCTTCGCAGGTGTTGTAATTCACTATTACGATGAAACCCTGACTAAAATAATCCTGCTCGCATCATTTATGCCGATAATTTCTGCTATATCGGGTAATACAGGTCTTCAGGCTGCGGCTATTACAGTCCGCGCTTTAGCAACGGGACATGCATCGCTTAATAAATGGTGGATACCAATTCGCCGTTCTGTACAGACAAGTATTATTATCGGTGCAGTTTGCGGTTTAGTCATTGGGACTGTTGCAGCTATATGGGGTGAAAAACTACTTTTTGGGCTGTTAATTGGATTTTCAATGTTCATTTCAATTAATATTTCAGGATTCGTCGGCGCATCATTCCCTATGATATCTAAAAAATTGGGTTTTGATCCCGCATTAACAGCCGGTCCGTTTGAAACAGCTTTTCAGGATGTTGTTGGTATTTCTATATTCCTTTCATTGGCAACACTTTTGCTAAAATGGCTTTCATAAAATTACCGGATAATTATCAGGAAAAATTTTAAATATCTTTCACCTGCTGATATAGCAACACAGGTAATGCTTATTATCCTGTCTCTTATTTATTTTTACTTTAACTTTAAAATTGGTTACTGGCACATACTCATTGCAGTAAATATGTTGTTTGTTTGGGGAATTTACAGAATTGTAAGTAAGTACGAGATTTTAGCGGAAAAATACAGCGATAACAAGATAAGTAATTCATCACCGTTAAAGTTGATTAGGTACTGGTACGGAATTGCCGCTATTGTATTCATATTCAAGCAGGTTTATATAATAGTATATACATTAAAGCCGGTTGATTGGGACGCACTATTCATAAAAATGGACCTTGCAATTTTCGGTTTAAACCCGACACAGTGGGCCTTCCAGTTTCAAAATCCTTTCCTTACGGAATTCCTTCAGCTGGTATATGCATATTACTATCCCATGATAGTTGTATTCGGGTTAGAGCTCTATTTATGGCACAGGTATAAAGAATTTAAATATACGATCTTCATACTGTTTTTCAGTTTTTACATCAGTTATATATTGTACATGATATTCCCCGCTAACGGTCCCCGTTTTCATCTTCATGATTTTTATTCTATAAGCGCTCAAATGCCCGGAGTGTTTCTGACTGAATATATAAGGGCATTCCTTAATTTTGGTGAGTCAATCCCGCCTGGCGTGAAGGATCCGCAGGTTTACGTTCAGCGCGATGCAATGCCAAGCCTGCATACTATAACAGCATTTCTCATCACATACCTTTCGTGGAAGTTCCGCTCAAAGTCATTTTACTTCTACCTGCCGTATTTGCTGTGTATGGTCGCCGCAACTATCTATTTAAGATATCATTATTTTGTGGATATACTTGGAGGGCTGTTTATATGCGCATTTACAATTCTTATTGGCAGGCTTGTTTACAGGAATAAAGATATCCTCACAACTAAAAATACCTGAAAACGATACTTTTAGTATTATTCCCTGCAAAAGATTTTAAACGTTTTACAGTTCCGTTATCTCCATTCAGAATAAAAAGAGTATTCCCGCCGGAAAATGATTCACTGGTTAGGTATAACTCGTTTGCATAGGATTCATATGCAGCTGCCCTGATCGATACATCAATTGATGCCTGCATAATATTTGTGAATGTAAATGTACCCGAAGAAACAGTTGCAAGCCATACTTCCCCACCGTCTGTAATTGCATAAAAACTGTTTTGTGACTTAAACACCAGTTTATTTACCGATGAAAATATCGTTGGAACAGCAAATGAGTCAATTGTGGCAAAAGATTCAGAGTCTATCCTGTAAATATTCTTGTTGTTATTTGTTGAAACAAATATTCCATTTACATTATAGATAGCGCTTACAGGTACAGCCGGGTAAAATAATTTAGTAACATTATTGTTTATTTCATCTATCAGGGCAAGGGATGGCTCTGTGTTACCCGGAATTCTGCTGACAATATACTTATTGAATCCATACAAAACATTTTTAGGGTCAGGTCCAACGGTAATTGTATTATTAATGATATTAAAATCCAGATCAAGAATTGTAACATTTGTACTGCCTGAATTAGCGACAACAATCCTGTTATTATTTATAGCAAATCCATCGGGACTTGCTCCAAAACGTAAAGAATCTATAATACCATTACTTTCAGGTTCAATTTTATAAATTGTACCATTGCTTCCCGGAATACCTAAAGTAGTGATATAAAGTTTTCTATCTGAATTAAGTTTCATTTCACCGGGATTTACATTAAGTTTTAATCCCGGATTATTTGAAGTAAAAACAAAATTTGTGACAGAATCCTTTGCAGCATCATAGTAGGCGTAATCGCTCCCTGTTGCCGGACTGTAGTATAATATATAAGCACCCTTAAGCGGATTACTTTCATTTGAAATGATGGGTGCGGTTGAATCGCTGCAGGAATTAAATAATACGGCAAGGGCTAATATCAAAAATAATTTGATATGATATTTTATTAAGATTTTCATTTTTATTAAAATTATGATCCTTTCTCATTTGACGTTTCACGCCTGCCTTAATGAGCGCTAGCGAAGGAAGGTTTCACGTCTCACATTTAGTATTCTATTCCTTTTCTTGCCTGTATTCCCTTATCGAAGTAATGTTTAACTTTCCTGTTCTCTGTAATTAGGTCAATTCTATCTTCAAGCCCATCAAAGAGCTTATGTCCGGTTATAATTAGTTCAAATCTTCTGTTCTTATCATACAGGTCAAGTATATCAAATACGTCTTTTTCTTCAATTAAGTGATAATTTGCTGCGGCAACAAATTCATCAAGCACTAATACGTCCTGTTTGCCGTTTGCAATAAGATCCCTCACTATACCCAAAGCTCTTTTGGCTTCTTCAAAATCTTCTCCGGCATTCTTGAAGCGGAAGGTACCATCTTCATTCATTCTTTCGCAACCGCTTGAAAATATATCAACCCGGTAGCCAAGTTCTTTCAGTTTAAAGAATATCCTTCGCTCAAAGTAATGTTCCTTAGTCTGGTCAAAGCCTTTATCGAACTCAACAATTGCAACCGCCAAGCCTGCGCCAAGCGCTCTGAATGCAAGTCCCATAGCGGCTGTGGTTTTACCCTTGCCGTATCCGTAATATAAATGTGACTGGTGTTTTTGTTCGTCGGGTAACTTCTCGTATTCTTCTATAACCTTTTGTACTTTTTCCCTGTATTTCTTACCGCCGGCCTTCTTTGCATCTTCCATTGTAACTTTTTTCTTGTCCATGCCGGATATCCTCTTAATCTATGGAAAAATCTATTTCAATTTTCTTGCCGCCAAGATCCAATTGCCTGTAAGTAACTTTAGCCATATCCAGCATTTTCTTTGATGCCTTAACGCTATCGGTATCTTTGTACTTATCTGAGAGGTATATAATTTCCTTTATGCCTGATTGAATTATAAGCTTTGTGCATTCATTGCACGGGAATAAAGCCACATAAACTCTGGCACCGTGCAGATCTTTGGTTGAATTTAGTATCGCATTTGCTTCAGCGTGCACAACATAAGGATACTTTGTATCGTTTGTGTTTTCGGAAGTCTTCCCCCATGGCAAAGAATCATCATCACAGCCGATCGGGAAACCATTATACCCAATACCTACAATTTTGCTGTACTGATTCACAATACATGCGCCAACCTGTGTGCTGGGATCCTTGCTCCGCTTTGCAGATAGCAGCGCAATCCCCATAAAATACTCATCCCACGAAATGTAATCCTGTCTTTTCATAAAATTGTCATTGTCATTCCTGCGCTACGCCTGCCTATGGCATGGCAAGCAGGAATCTTTATCAATTGTAACTTTTAGTCTTAATTAAACATACTTCTTCAATTCTTCATTCATCTCTTCCAGCGAGCCATCATTCATTATCATATAATCAGCATATGCAATCGGTCCGCCTTTATCAAGCTTCTCTATCTCGCTCAAGTCACGGCTCATTGATTCCTCATTGGTGAGTGGCCTGAATGGTCTTTTTGCAAGTCTTTCGTACCTTAAAGCCTTTGTTGTATAAATATTCAGCAGCTTAAATGCTTCACCAAATTCTTTTTTTAGTATCTTAAATTCTTCCCAGGAGTATAGACTTTCAATTACAACGTTACTGTGATTCATAAACTCTTTTATAACGGGCAGTGATTTTACCGCCATTGCGCCCATACCGAATTCTTTACGCAGGTTCTCTCTGGTTGCACGTTCATTCTGCTCATTGACCTCAAGTCCAAGCCTTTTCATTTCATTCATAACAACCTCGCCAAAGTAAACACGCTTGTAGCCGCTTTCCACAAAGAACTTCACAGCCTCGCTTTTGCCTGAGCCGCACATCCCGATAACCGCAATAATTTTATTCAATTATTCATCCTCTGTCACTTCTGTATATTCAAATTCAGTTCTGCCGGTTTTAAACATCAATTCTATGTAGGGGATACATAATTTGCAGTTTACACCAAAGCTGATATAATCTTTCAGATCTTTAATATTTTTAAGTCCGTGCTTATCTGCTTTAAATTTCATACCAGAAAATGATATATCAGAACATATACATTTTGTAACCATACATCTATTTTATTGCAGCAGCTTCAGTTCTCTCATAGGCCAGTATCGGTGCAAGCCATCTTTCAATTTCTTCTATCGGCATATTTTTCCTCTTAGCATATTCTTCTACCTGGTCTTTATTTATCTTACCAACATTAAAATATTTCGCCTCGGGATGTGAAAAATATAACCCGCTGACTGAAGATGCCGGGTACATTGCAAAGCTTTCTGTCAGCTTTATTCCTGTTTTCTCTTCAGCTTCAAGCAGATCAAATATCAGTTGTTTTTCAGTATGATCAGGCTGTGCGGGATATCCCGGAGCGGGTCTTATGCCATGATACTTTTCAGCAATAATATCCTCATAGCTCAGGTTTTCATCCTTGGCATAACCCCAGAATTCCTTACGGATAAGCTCATGCATTAATTCCGCGAAAGCTTCGGCAAGCCTATCGGCAAGTGCCTTTGTCATAATACTATTATAGTCATCATGCTCTTTCGCAAATTTCTCGAGCAATGCTTCAATTCCTAAACCGGTTGTGACAGCAAAACATCCAATATAGTCATTTGCTCCTGTATCTTTTGGAGCAATAAAATCAGAAAGCGCAATGTATGGCTCCTGGTTTGTCTTCTCAGCCTGCTGCCTTAAAGTATGCAGCGTGGTTATTGCTTCTTTTCGTTTATCATTTGCATACAGCTCAATATCATCACCTTTGGAGTTTGCCGGATAAAGACCGATTACAGCCTTTGCCTTCAGCCATTTATTTGCAATTATATCATCCAGAAGGGCATTAGCTTCATCAAACAGCTTTTTAGCTTCCGTGCCATAGTTTGCATCATCAAATATCTTTGGATACTTACCCTTCATTTCCCATGTCTGGAAAAATGGCGTCCAGTCGATCTTTTCCCTTATTTTCTCGAGCGGGAAATCATCAAACACTTTATTGCCTGTAAAGCTTGGCTTTGTTAGTTTAGATTTATCCCAATCTATATTTAAGCCTTTATTTCTTGCCTCATCAATTGTTAAAAACTTTTTATTATCTTTTCTTCCTTTGTATGAAATTCTCATTCTTTCATACTCCTGCTTAATGCCACCTATGAATCCCTCACGGTTATCCTTGCTCATTAAGCTTCCGGCAACTGTAACACTTCTTGAGGCATCTAATACATGCACCGTCGGACTTGTATAATTTGGAGCAATCTTAACAGCGGCATGGATCTTTGATGTTGTCGCCCCGCCAATTAAGAGCGGCACAACAAATCCCTGACGCTCCATTTCTCTTGCAACGTGCACCATCTCGTCAAGTGAAGGTGTTATAAGTCCGCTAAGACCTATTATATCAACATTCTTTTCTTTGGCTATCTGCAGAATCTTTTCAGCAGGTACCATAACACCGAGATCAATTACCTCATAGTTATTGCACCCTAATACTACACCTACAATATTTTTACCGATATCATGTACATCGCCTTTTACGGTTGCAAGCAGTATCCTGCCGTTAATGCTTGATGCACCTGCGGCTTTAGCCGCTTCAATATAGGGTGTAAGGTATGCCACTGATTTCTTCATAACCCTTGCGCTCTTTACAACCTGCGGAAGGAACATTTTCCCTGAACCGAAAAGGTCACCAACAACATTCATACCGTCCATCAAGGGACCTTCAATAACATCAAGCGGCTGAGGATATTTCTGTCTCGCTTCTTCAGTATCAACATCAATAAATTCTACAATACCTTTAATGAGCGCATGCTTCAATCTTTCTTCAACAGGTGCGTTGCGCCACGCATTATCCTGTTCTATAACTTTTCCTTTAGTTTTGACTGTTTCTGCAAACTGTACAAGTCTTTCAGTTGCATCATCTCTTCTGTTTAAGAGTACATCTTCGACAAGAACTAGCAGGTCCTTGGGAATTTCGTCATACACTTCGATCATACCTGCGTTAACAATACCCATATCCATACCCGCTTTAATAGCGTGGTACAGGAATGCTGAGTGCATCGCCTCCCTGATAAAATTATTGCCGCGGAACGAGAATGAAATATTACTAACACCGCCGCTTACTTTAGCAAGCGGTAGATTTTCTTTTATCCATTTTGTTGCTTTGATATAATCTGCCGCATAATTGTTATGTTCATCAATACCCGTTGCAACTGTTAGTACGTTCGGATCAAAAATTATATCCTGCGGCTGGAAGCCGACTGTTTTAGTTAGTATATCGTAACATCTCCGGCAAATTTCAATTCTTCGCTGGTAGCTATCAGCCTGGCCGCTCTCATCAAATGCCATTACAATAACAGCAGCCCCGTAAAGCTTAACTTTCCTTGCATGCTCTATGAACTTTGCTTCGCCTTCTTTTAAGCTGATGGAATTTACGATCCCCTTACCCTGCAAACACTTTAAACCGGCTTCAATAATTTCCCACCTGGATGAATCCAGCATCACAGGAACCCTGGCAATATCCGGCTCAACTGCGCATAGCTTCAGGAATTTTTCCATAGCAGCCACGCCGTCTATCATGCCTTCATCCATGTTGATATCGATAACCTGTGCGCCGCTCTCTACCTGCTGCCTTGCAACGCTTAGAGCTTCTTCATAATTTTCTTCTCTGATAAGCTTTGCAAATTTTGCAGAACCCGTGATATTGGTTCTTTCACCTATATTAACAAAATTAGTCTGCGGTGTAATGTTCAGAGGTTCAAGTCCGCTTAATCTTAAATATGGTTCAACTTCAGGTAGCTTTCGGGGTGCTGTATCTTTAACAAACTCTGCAATTTTCCGAATATGGTCAGGTGTTGTGCCGCAGCATCCGCCCACAAGATTTAAAAATCCGCTTTCGCCAAATTCCTTTAAATAATTCGCGGTTTCCTCCGGCAGCTCATCATACCCACCAAATGCATTCGGCAGACCCGCGTTGGGGTAACAGCTTATATACATATTGGCTTTTGCTGAGAGCTCCTCTATATAAGGGCGCATTTCTTTTGCACCAAGCGAACAGTTAAGTCCGATACTGAAAATTTCCGCGTGGGCAACTGAATTAAGGAACGCTTCAACTGTCTGACCTGAAAGCGTCCTTCCGCTCATATCAACAATAGTACCTGAAACCATTATTGGAAGTCTTTTGCCAATTTGATCATACAATTCATTTATAGCAAATAACGCAGCTTTGCAGTTAAGCGTATCAAACACTGTTTCAACCAGCAAAAGATCAACACCGCCATCAATTAAACCGCGTGCCGCTTCCTGGTATGATTCTTTGATCTGTTCAAAAGTTACAGCCCTGAATCCGGGGTCATTTACATCGGGTGACATTGATAGGGTCTTGTTCATCGGACCTATAGCTCCTGCTACATAACGGGGCTTATTAGGTGTTAATTTGGTGAATTTCTTGGCAGCGGCTCTTGCAAGCTTTGCTGAATTTAAATTCATTTCATAAACAAATTCCTGCGTATTATAATCAGCCTGTGATATTGAGGAAGAGTTAAAAGTATTCGTGCCAACAATATCAGAGCCCGCTTCAAGATACTGCTCGTATATTTTGCTGATAATCTCAGGGCGTGTAATATTCAGTATATCATTGTTGCCTTTAAGGTCATTCGGGAAATCTTTTAGCCTCTCACCGCGAAAACCCGCCTCGTCAAGGTTCAGCCTCTGTATCATCGTTCCCCGTGGACCGTCAAGGATTACTATCCGTTTTTTCAGTTCATCTTTAAGCTGCTCTATCATATATAATGTTTTATTTCCTGATCTTTGCTTCCTGTAAAGATGATGTTCCTGCCAGTTTTGTAACCAGCTCATATACGCCAAATATTGCAGCAACATAGAATAGGTCACCGCCCAATGAATTACGGAAGAAAGGTATTGCCATTGTGTAACACTCTATTAAACCTTTTAAGTTCATTTCGTAGAACATACCGCTTAACCAAACACCCAGGTTTGTCACAATGAAAAATACTATTGATGAAACAAGTGTTGTTCCGAATATGTAACCGGTTTTTGCGGCACCGTTTCTGTTTTCAACCCTCTTCTTAAGCCAGAGTCCGATTAAGGCAACTAGAATAAAAGCCCCGTAAACCCATTCAATACCGGCATAGAAGCCAATAAATATATCGCTTAACAGCATTGCAGCTATCGGCAATATGAATGCATATTTCTTATCCATATAAACTGCAGCAAACAGAGCTATTGCGGCTATTGGCGCAAAATTCATTGGATGTGGTATAAGCCTTGAAAATGCCGCAAAAAGAATTAATACTGATGCTATGATAAAGTTTGTCATTTTAGAGTTATTCATTATAATATTCTCCTGTATTTAATATTTAATACTTAATTCAAATTTATAATTCCTAAGCGGCATCGGGTAACCCGGCAGAACGCTGTAGTCTTCATTAAAAATGTTGTTTACAATAAATTTTGTACCTATTTCAAATTCGCCTTTTGTAAAACTAAGCCCAAGATTGCCGTCTATTGCATCATATCTTGGCACAAACTGAGAGTTTTCAAAATTTGTGTACCTTTTTGTAGAAAAATTGTAGAACAGGCTAAAAGATACTGATTTTAATAATTTACTTGTAGTCAAATAATTCATCATAATTGATGCTTTTACCATCTCTTTTGGGAGATAAATTAATTGTTTTCCGTAAGTTGGGTCACCTGCAAAATCAATATTCTTCTTCATCGCGCTGCTATATGTATAATTTATTGAGGCCGAAGTACTTAGCCTTTTGCTTAGTGCAATGTTTGACCTCAGGCTAAGATCAATTCCTTCAGATTTTACTTTCCCTATATTTATTGGTCTCCATACAGCGCCTGATACCGGAGTCCAGATAATTCTATCTGTAGTGTTGATATTGAAATATGAGGCTTCAAATTCATTTACTCCAAAAACCTTAAACTGATGGTATAACCCGGCATCAAAGCTGATCGATTTTTCCGGCTTCAGATCTTTGTTACCGATATCTTTCCAGTAAAGCTCGTTGAAGGTAGGGGCGCTGAAATTATTTCCTATGGATGATTTCAGGTTTAACTCTATCTTACCAAATGGCTTAATGTTTATTCCGAATTTACCTGTAATAACATTTTTCTCTGAGATGTTTGAGAAATAATCATATCTTACAGAAGGATAGAAAGTAATTTTGGAACCCTTTTTGAAATTTGCTTCTAACTTGGAAACTACAAATAATGCCCCCTGTGTAAGATCGCCATCTTCAGTTTCATTGCTTTCTATATAATTGAATGAAAGCTCACTGCCGGCTTCAATACTGAATTTATCATTTGGCAAATAACTGAGAACGTTTGTGGCAGCAAAGCTTGAAAGTCTGTAATAGCTGTTTATCGGTGTAGATAGATTAAACGTTGAAGGATCAAAATATTTTTCAAGCTGGTAATTATAGCTGATATCGGTATTCATATAAATATCATCATCAACTTTCCTGTCATAGGAAAAGGATGATGTAAAATTGTAATCTATCTGCCTGGCTGTTCCTGATGTGTATCCTAAATCAACACCGGGTACTCCGCGCTCAAAATGGGAATAATTCGCAAATAGTTTATACGCTGATTCATCTCCATCCGTAAAGGAAAGTTCAAAATTCATTGCCTGCGTATTAAAATCAGAATTTTCTCTTTCCATTAATAGTATGTTTGGACCATTTTTGAAATTATAATCAAAGTTATTTTTTGCGCGTTCATCTGAAAAAGAAAGGCTGTAATTAACATTATTTAAGAAACTCATATCAAAACTATGTGAAAACCTTCCGTAAAACTTCCTCTGCCCGTAAGAACCGACTCCTCCTTTTAAGCTGATACCAAACGAGTGCAGAGGAACAAAATTTTTTGTAATGATATTTATAACTCCGCCAATTGCTTCACTGCCGTAAAGAGCAGATGAGCCGCCTTTGGATACTTCTATGCGTGAAACATTATCAAGGTTATAAAGTGAGAGATCAACCTGCGCATTCTGCCTGCTGTTAAGCCTGACTCCGTTTAATAATATTAAGGTATGTTCGCTCTGTGTTGCGTTGAGCGATATCGTCTTACTGCCTGAATTAAAGCCATAATCTTTTATATAAACAGCGTCACCCAGCTTCAAAGCATCAGGCAGGCTGTTCCCGTTTATTGAGAGTATAAAATGCTCATCCATCACCTGTATTTTATTCGGAGCTTCTGAGTTCTTCATTTTCAGGCGGTTGGATTCCACCAATATCTCACCCATAAAAATACTATCCTGCCCTGAAGAAATTATCTCCTGGGCAGGAATAGAATAAACACAAAATAAAAGTACTATGATAAATTTTATCATTAATTATACTTAAAAGCCATTCTTTTGGGAAATTTTCCACCTATATCAAAGGTGGTCAATAGATTACCGTTTAGATCATAAACTTTCAGCTCACCATTTGCCGATCCGCTTTTACTATTAGCAATATATATCTTATGATTTATACTGTCAAATGAGATTCCATAAGCATCATCGGAACCGGTAAACTGAATATTAAAGGAAGGGTCAACAAGCCTTGTCTGAACATCAACTTTATAAACACGCTTTCCAATATTTGAACCAAAAGTAGTATCAGCGACACCCAGTACCAAAAGAGTATGAGAGTCTACAGCTACAATAGAACCTATGGCCGGTTCAGTAATATTAACATCCATGGAATCACCAATAGTATTAAACTGCTGAATTATCGAATATATTTTTTTTCCTGAGTAAGTAGAAATATAAACCCTGTTCTCACTTGTTTCCACACACACCGGCGGAGTATTAAAAAAGAATTTACTGACCTGATAATCAGTTCTGTGTATCATTGCAACAGAATTTTCTGAAGTATAACTTTGTTTTGCCACATACAGATACTCGCCATACTGAACTATCTCTGAAGGACTGCTCCCAACCCTGATCGAGTCAGCAACAATATTCAGATTAAAATCAAGCTCAGTTACATAATCACTCGCAGTATTAGTTACAAAAAAATTACCACCAAATTCTGAAGTTATGCTGTATGGATTTGTTCCGAAGCTCTTTGATGAAATTAATTGATTTGAACTCGCATCAATTTTATAAATTGTACCCGCAAGTCCAAAGTTACCCTGGGATACTACATATAATTTCCCATCAGCCAATTGCATTCCGTCAGGCACTGCATTCAGATTTGCTCCGTTGTTTGAGTTTTGGTAAACATTTGCATTTACAGTATTACTATCGGTGTTCATGAAAGCATAGTCATAAGATTGAGGCTGGCCGAATGAGCCTTCATAAAGTACAAAAACCCCTTTGGTGGTTGTTACCGGATTATTTGTTACTACATCCTCATCGCCGCAGCCGATGAAAGGTGTAAAAATAATTAGTGATACTAAAACAAAAAATGAAGCCATCTTTAACTTTTTCATATTTCTCCCGATGAAAAAAGTTTAGTTATTAAAATTGTTTGTCTATAAAAACAAAATTCCCTGTACCTAAATGACCTGCTGAGTATAAAATATACATTGTCATATAGAGACAGGGAGCCTCAATTTTAATAACATGTAATCTTTGCCCTCGAAGATCATTTAAAGATATTTCCGGC